>JAYTLO010000201.1:0-9838 GCA_043729385.1 Akkermansiaceae bacterium | reverse complement strand
AAGGCAAGAAGCGCAAAAGCCTGCCCAAACGCGAAATGCGCGCCAACAAAGACAGCGCCTACCTCGAACAACTGCTCTCCCTAGTGTAGGGACCCTGGTCCCAACTAACCCATTCCGGTGACTGGCATTCCCCCGGCAGCGTGTTTGAATCGGCAAGTGAAACCCTATCCCGCCGTTCTTCTCGCTGCCCTTCTAGCAGCTATCGTTCCCGCATCTGCCCGCACCATCGTGTCGCTCGACCAAGAATGGTCATTCTATCAGGGCGAGGCGAATGATGCCGAGAAACCCGGATTTGCCGATGCCGCTTGGCAGAAAATCGGCGTGCCGCATGACTGGAGCATCGCCGGACCGTTCGACCAAACCGCGCCCGCCACCGGCTCTGGAGCTTGGCTGCCGACCGGTGTCGCTTGGTATCGCAAGGAAATCACCCTGCCCGCCGAGAGCAAAGGCAAGCGGGTGTGGGTCGAGTTCGACGGCGTCATGGCGAACAGCGACGTCTGGCTCAACGGTCAGCTACTCGGCCACCGGCCCAGCGGCTATGTGAGTTTCCGCTACGATCTAACCGACCAACTCAAGCCGGATGGATCTAACATCCTCGCCGTAAGGGCCGATACTTTCGCCCAACCGGCCTCCCGCTGGTATGCTGGCTCGGGAATCTATCAGTACGTCCGCCTCGCCATCCTCCGCGCCACCGCCCCCGGCAAGATCACTCTAACCGCCAAAGCCGCAGGCCTTCCACCCGCGAGCATGGAGCTAACAGCCCCATAAGAAGGGCGGGCGCCCGCATTCATTCATCAATGGACCGCGGGATTTATCCCGGCTTTTATTCATTCATCACTTACACGGATCGCCGATCAACAGTCCGCCGCTGAGTGGTTAGAAACGATGCCCGCCCTTTCCCCAGGCGGGATAAATCCCGCGGTCCGTTAGGAGCTACTCACGACCGCGCCGAACGCCATCGTCAGCCAGCCATCCACCGCCTCGACGAGTTCCTGATAGCTCGCTTCATCGAACGAATGCCCGGCTCCGGCTATTTCCAGAAACTGCTTCTCACAGATCGCCGCATCGCAGGCGTCGCGGCTGTCTTGGGCTGGCACAAGATCGTCCGCCGTGCCGTGGACTAACAGCCACGGCTGAGTCACGGCTTCTGCGGCTGATAGAGTGTCGCCGAGCGAAGTGAGGTCAGCGACGTAAGTCGTGGAAAGCGGGAAATTTTCGTCGTCCCACATGAAGCCCTCGCCGGGAGTGAGGTCGCCGAATTCACGCTGCACGAAGGCGGCGGTGTGGGTCATCCCGGCTAGAGAAACGAGGGCACGGATTCGCAAATCCCGGGCGGCTGTTAGCACGCCCACCGCACCGCCCATGCTGTGCCCCACGTAGGCGACCTTCGCAGTGTCCGGCACGGCATCGAGCACGACTTGGAGATCGCCAATTTCCTTGGTGATGCAGGAATCCTCGAAGCGCCCCTCGGATTCGCCGTTGCCGGAAAATGAAATTCGCAAGCACGGCCAGCCACGGGCCGCGAGTCCCTCCGCCAGCGCGATGAGTTGCGGGCGATCCTTATTTCCCGTCACTCCATGGCCGAGAATCACCAGCGCATCCGCCCGTGCGCCTGGGTGGAAACTGTGGTCGATGCGTTCTCCCGAGCGGTTGCGGATTTCACTAGCAGTTATCATAAGGTCGGTTGGTTAGACTCCCGCGCGATCCGGGAATGTTAGTTCAGCGATGCCGGACTTATCGAGTTCTCCTAGGTCGAGGTCGATCATTTTCCGGTATTGTGCCTCGGTCGCGTGCGAGAGCGGCACCGCGATCCCGGCGGCGGCGGCGAGCGCGTTGGCGATGCCGCTATCCTTGGCAGCGTGGGCGGCGGAAAAATAACAGTCGTGTTCGCGGGCAATCATGTCGTCGCCATCGGTCTCCAGTACCCGAGAGTTCGCCCCCGTTTGAGAAAACACTTCTTTTAACACTAGCAAATCCAGTCCCAGCGCGGCTCCCACCCCGAGGCCTTCCGCAAGCCCGGCGGTGTTGATGTTCATGACCATATTGACGAGCGCTTTGATCTTCGCCGCATGGCCCACCGGCCCGACATGCCGCAACGATGAGGAAATGTCCTGGAGGAGCGGCGCTTGTTGCTCAAACACCGCAGCCTCGCCGCCGACCATCAGATAGAGCGTGCCTTGGCGGGCTTGGGTGATGCTTGAGGCCATGCTCGCCGCCAGCGTCGTGGCCCCGGCGGCGGCAGCCGCTTCAGCCGCTGCTTCTTGGACTGCCGGGCTAACAGTCGCGCAGTTGATGAACACCTTGCCCGCCGCTCCCTTGAGCAAGGACTCGTCACCGGCGAAGATTCCGCGCATCGCCGCGTCATCGGTCACCACCGTGAAAATCACGTCGGCAGCGGCGGTCACCTCGGGCAAAGTCTTGGCGGCTAGTGAGCCGAGCTCGACCGCCAGTGAGGTCGCGGTGCCCTCGTGGTGATCGTAAATCGCCGTGATCGGGTAACCCAAATCCGCGAGCCGACGGGCGATGTTAGCCCCCATTCTCCCGACCCCGACAAATCCAACTGAAGCTTTTTTCATGGGGCGAAACGTGGCGGTAACCCTCTGCGGGCGCAACCCCAAGTTTCCGCCTTAGCGGCGCGAAATCACGAGGCCGGTCCCGGCGGTGTAACGGCTTCCATGCGGATGAAATCGTAAAGCACGCCTTGGTGCCAACTGGTTCCTTGCAGACGGAATTGCAGGACGTTTTCCCCAACTAACAGTCGCGCGGCGGGAATCTTGAATATGCGTACGAACCACATCCCACGGTGGGAATCGCGGTGCATCGCGCCGTTCTCCGGTAGTGGTCCGGTGTTGCCGATTTCAGTGCCGTTGAGAAGCAAGCCCACGCTGCATGGCTTAGGACCGCCGTGGCATACAGAGTGGTGGATTCGCGGTCGATGCGGACAGAGATGTCCGCCCTCCTTACAGCTGCGCTGAAATAAGGAGAGTGGACATTTTTGTCCACTTGCCGGTGTGTGACGAAAGCGTAAGCGCGAAGCTCTTCTCTTTCTCCTCCCAGCGTCCGGACGGACAGAAATGTCCGCCCTCCTTACTGCTGCGCTGAAATAGGGTCACTTTGGCAAACCGCTGGCGATGGTGTCCCAGCGTTGTTTAAAAACAGGACTGGACTGCGACAACATGGCGGCGGCGGCGAGCGCGCGCTCGCGGTTCCCGGCTAGCCAGTCGTAGGAAATCGCGCACTCGTGGCGGCGCAAACGTTCCAGCTCGCTCTTCGGGTTTTTCACGAAAAGCCGGTGCAGGGCGATCAACGCGTCTGGCGAGAAGTCCGCCCATGTAGCGGTGCGAGTCAGCCCGGCGGCATCGGTCACGGTGATCACGGCTTGGGGACCGATGGCAAGCTGGCGCACGATATCGCCAGCTTTCATTTGGAAATCGCTCCTCACCGGCTCCTTGGCGAGATCCACCTCAAGGTCAGTTAGAAAAACGGCAGACGCATCGGCCACGGAGATCAGTGAAGCCCGCGTCGCGCCTTGGGGGTCGGCGGGCAGTGCTTTGATCGAGGCAGAAGCTTCGGAAAAACGGCACTCCTTCGCGAGTTCATCGAGTTTCGCAAGAACTCTAACCAAGTCCCACGCTGAGGATTCGCCGACGCTCGGCTCGGGCGGCTCGACTTGCGGCGCGGCTAACAGCTTGGCGTGTTTCGCGAGATCGAGCTGCCAGGCGCGCACGTTGAAACGGGCGCGCCCGCGGGTTTTCAGGGTGGTGAGGATTTTGTCGAGCTCCGCCACGGCGGCCTCGCAGCCAGCGATGTCGGCAGGGAGCTTTTCAAACACCGCACTGGAGAGTGCTTGGTGATCGGCGAGGTAGTCGGTCGCGAGGTTCTGATAGATCCGCAGCCACGAGTCGTCCGCCGACACCTTGGCGGCGGCGGCGGCGGTGAACCAGCCGGCGGCCTCGCCCGTCAGACCTTGTTCCCAATTTTTCAGCCCGGCTAACATCCACGTCATCACCTGCGGCGCGTCGCTGGCGGACGAATCGATTTCCTTCGCTGGGATGGCTGGCAAGCGCGGCAGTTTGACTACCATCTTGAGCAGCCCGCCTTGAATCCGGGATGACTCGGGCACTGACTCGGCGTGATCGGAGGTCGCCTTGGCTTGAGTCCGGGCATCGCCCGCATTGCCATGGAGATAGGTGGCGACCACGGCCTCGACCCCGGCCCAAGTGCGAGTGGGTTCCTGCACTTCTGGATTCCCTAGCAGCTTGACGAAGTCGGCAGCCGCCTTCTCGAAATCGCGGGCTTCCACGGCGGCACGAGCCTCACGATAAATTTTCGCGATGTCGGTGGCGGCGGCGGAGGTGGACTCGGGAATGATGGGTGAGGTGGCGAGAGTCACTGGCTTGTCGAGACCTTGCGACGGTTCCTTGCGGGTGACCCACCAGACTCCTCCAGAAATTGCGGCTAACAAAACCACCCCAGCCACGGCAAGAGTGATGACCTCACCTTGTTTCTTCTTGGCCCGGCGCTTCGCAGCACTGCCGGAGGATTCGGAAGCACCCACAGCGCCCGATTTCACCCGCTTGAGGGCGACTTCCAGCATCCCGATCATTTCATCGTAGGACGAGAAGCGGTCCTTCGGACCGTAGGCCATGGCTCGTTCCACGATCTTGCATGTCTCGACCGAGAGCGATGGATTGGCGACGCCGAGCGGCACCACATTCTTCTTCGCCGCACGCAGAATCTCAGTGGACATCGTTTCCTCGCCACATGACGGCACGCCAGCTAACGCATGATAGAGAGTCGCGCCGAAGGCATAAATGTCCGAGCGGAAATCTTCCGCATAACCCTCGATCGTCTCCGGCGGGACGTAATAGGGAGTGGCCCACACTTCCGCTGCTTGGGCCTTGCCGCCTTGGGTAACCAGCGCCAGGCCGAAATCCACCAGCTTGGCGTGGCCCTCGGCATCTAGCAGGATGTTACCGGGTTTCACATCCCGGTGGATCAAGCCGGCGGCGTGCGCGGCCTTGAGCCCTTGCGCGACCTCGATGGCCAGCGGCAGCATTTCCACTTCCGGGATCTTCCCACGCTCGCGAATCTGATGTTCAAAATGCCCGCCCGGCACGAGTTCCATGGCGATGTAAAATCGCCCAAATGCCTTGCCGGTCCTGAGCACTCTAACCACATGCGGGTGACTGAATGACGCGGTGATCCGCGCTTCTTCCTCAAACGCCGCGATCCGCTTTTTATCCGCCGAGAAATCCTCGCTGAGGATTTTCAACGCCACCTCGCGGTCCAGCGTGTTGTCCTGCGCCACGAAAACCATGCTCATCCCACCGATCGCGTGGCGGCGGACCAGCGTGTAGGGGCCGAATTCGCGCTTCACCCGAGTGTGCTTGCCGCAAGTCGGGCACTCGACGTTAGAAAATGGGGCCACCGCAGAGACATTCATCGGGCTTCCGCAAGCATGGCAGTAGGCGATGGTCTCCGAGGTTTCCGGCATGGGCATAGGCTAACTACGTGGCATCATCGTGCAAACTTGAACTTGCCGCACATTTTCTCACGGAGACACTCCCGCCGTGGAAATCCTTGTTGAAAATAGTCCGGGCGAGCGCATCGACGCCTTTCTCGCCGCCCGCCTCGCGGACCTTTCCCGCTCGCGGATCCAAGCCCTCATCCGCGAGCAATACATCCAGCTCAACGGCCACCCCGCCAAGCCACGCGACTCGGTGAAACTCGGCGACCGCATCACCGTAATCGTCCCCGAGGCGGTCCCGTTAGACAATGCGCCGCAAGACCTGCCGCTGGAAATCTTGTTCGAGGACGACGACATGGTGGTCATCAACAAAGGCTCCGGCATGGTCGTCCACCCTGCGCCGGGAAATCCGGATGGCACGCTTGTCAACGCGCTGCTCCATCATTGCCGGGGGAAATTATCGGGCATCGGCGGCGTCGAGCGACCCGGGATCGTCCACCGGTTAGATAAAGACACCTCGGGCTGCATCGTCGTCGCGAAATCCGACGTCGCCCACCAATCGCTGGTCGGCCAATTCGCCGGGCGGACCATGGAGAAACTCTATCTAGCAGTCACCCAAGGCGTTCCCAAGCCCGCCAAGGACAGCATTTTCACCCACATCGGTCGCCACCCGGTGAACCGCCAGAAGATGGCCGTCGTCAATCCTCCCGGTGGCAAGACCGCCATCACCGATTACGAAATCCTCGCCACCGACGCGGCCACTCTAACGGCGCTGATCCTCTGCCACCTTCACACCGGCCGCACCCACCAGATCCGCGTCCACCTTCATCATAAAGGCACCCCACTCGTCGGCGATCCCATCTACGGCAAACCCAGTAAAACCTCCGAGCAAACCGGCCGCCTCATGCTCCACGCTTGGCGACTGACGTTAGATCACCCAGTCAGCGGCGAGCGCTTGCATTTCGAGGCCCCCATCCCGCCGGAGTATCAGCATTGGACCGTCATGGCCGAGGGCATCTGAGGGGGCGCTCCGCTTTCACCGCACGTAAAGAGTTTCGCCCCGCCGGTTGTTTTGCGGTGTAACGTCGCTGCCGAGCGTGCCGAGCGCAAGCGTGGAACTCACTTGGACCGGCTCGCCTCGCGGCAGGCCGGTGAGACGGACGGGTATGGAAAATGTTTGGACGCCACCGGGCGCGATGGTGGTCGCATTGAACTGGCGACTGCCGAAGGGGGTGAAAATTTCCACCAGCGTGTTGACTAGGTTGGTGGTGCCGCGGTTTTGGACGGTGACTTGGATGGCATCGCTGGTGCCGGGACTGCTGGATTTCACGATCCGCTGGTTGGTGATGGCGGCATCCACGATGCCGGCAATGCTGCGATTCATGATCCGGCCCAAGTCGAGAATGCCGACGCCATATTCGGAATCCGGTCCGGGGAGGCCGGCATCGTTAGAATAGTTCATAACGATTTCTGCGGCTTGGCTTGCGGTCATCGTGACACCATTGCCGTTAGACATCGTCGCGGCGATGGCACCGGTGACGATCGGCGCGCTGGCAGAAGTGCCGCTGACTCTCGAGTAACGATTTCCCGGCCACGCGGCATTGATCGCGAAGCCGGGCGCGGTAACTGATAGATAGGTGCCGTAGTTTGAGAAATCCAAGTGCTCACCGCGAGCATCCACAGAACCCACGCTGATGACGGTCGGATAGGCGGCGGGATAGCTGGCATCCGCTTGCTCGGAATTTCCTGAAGCCGCGACGATCACCACATTCTGATCATAGGCGTAGAGCACGGCTTCCTCAATGAGCGGGTTGTCCTCGGAGGTGCCCATCGAAATGTTGATGATCTGCACCCCGGCATCGACAGCGGCGAGGATGCCGGCAGCGAGGGCGAATGAATCTGCCCGACCGAGGTCATCGCCGACGCGGATGGAGATGAGCTCGACGGCTGGCGCGATGCCCGGTGCGGACGAATCATTGCCCGCGATGAGCGAGGCGATGGCCGTGCCGTGGCCGTTGATTCTAGCGGCATCGTCGGGAAACGGAGTGATCGCGATGGATTGAGAAAACCCCGGCAGCGAGGGATGCGCGACGATGCCGGTATCGAGGACCGCCACTTTCACGCCTGCGCCCCAGCGGGAGTTGTCCGAGGTGATCCCGAGCCAGGCTAACAGCCCATCGCCGAAGCCGACGAGTCCCGCCTGATCGCCCCCACCGGCGGGGCTGGGCGATGGGACGGCTGGCAGTGAATCGAAGGCGGCGATGTGTTCGCCATCGAGCAGATTGGACACATCCTCCCATTCATCATAGCTCAGGCGGATGGCTCGCAAGCGGTCGAGCTGGTCCACCAGATGGATCTTGCTGCCGCCGAGGGCAAACAGGAAATCGTCATAAGCGCCATCGGTTGGGAAACGCAGGATCACTTCATCCGGCTCACGGCTGGCAAAAATTTCCACCGTGGAGCCGTCCCGGAACTCATTGCGGATGGGCTGTCTCGCCCGGCGTGATGGGGGTGATGCCACCTTGCCCTGCACCACCTCAATCTGCGCGGCACGCGGCACCCGCACTTGAGTGGTCTCCCAGCCACGGGCCACCCACCAACCGAACACGCCGCAGAGAACGACGATCAGAAGTGTTAGGATGTGCCGGAGATTTTTTTTCATGGAGCGGCCTTGGCGTGGCAATGCAGTCGGTGTCTAACCTCAGGCAACCCACGAAGTTGCTCGCGGTTTGGCGAAAGCATGACTCCGGGGAACTCGCGGTTCGGGCGGGAAAGTCGAACAAAACCGGCCATTTGCAAAGCAGGAATATCGACCGGTACGGGCATTGATGGTTCAGATTTGAACCCCAGATGAACGGGATGAACGCAGATGGAGAAAGGGATAAGAACTGAGATTTCAGGTTTTGCCGAAGCTGGACAGCGCAGGCAGAGTGGGCGTGAGAAATCCCGAATTGCCCACCCGCGCGTGCTGTGTAGGGTTTCCCGCAATGAACGTGACTTTGGAGATTCCCGACGAGGTGGCGACTTACCTAGGCATCGAAGCTCTGGCCTTGCCGCAGGCGATGTTAGAGGCCTTCGCGGTGGAAGGATACCGCATGGGAAGGATGTCCGCGAAACAGGTCCGGCTTTTGCTGGGCCACGATTCGCGGTGGGATACCGAGAATTTCCTCTCCGCTCACTCCGCGTGGCCGGGCCTGACCGTGGAGGAGACCGCAGATGACAGCCGACGGCTCGATGCTCTCCTGCGGCAATGATCGTCATCAGCGACACCACGCCATTGCGCTACCTCACCTTTCTCGGGATTGAGGAACTGCTTCCTCGTTTGTTCGGGCGGGTACATTGCCCGGATGCGGTCATCCGCGAATGCCTACACCCGAAGGCTCCGGTGATTCTCCAGAAATGGGCCGCACAGCCTCCAGCATGGCTGGTGGTGGTGGCCGTGCCGATCATCGACAGGGACTTGGCCCGGCTGGACGATGGCGAGGCGGCGGCACTCACTCTGGCCCGACAACTCTCCGCCGATGTCGTGCTAATCGATGAACAGGACGGGCGACGAATGGCCAAATCGCTGGGTTTCGCAGTGGCGGGCACGCTCAACATCCTCGCTCAGGGTGGCGTACGGGGATGGATCGACTACCCAGGAGCCACTGCCCGACTCCGGGCGGAAACGAATTTCCGCGCCACGGATGCGCTGATTTTCGCGGCTTGGGAAAACGTCGCCCCGCGATAGATATTTGCTCCGCAGAGCGGCCAGAAGGGACGCCCGCAATCAAACCCGCTCCAGCTCTAGGTAGGCTTCGATTTCCCGCGATGGATCGTGGGCTCGCATCAGCGCCTCGCCGATGAGCACGGCATTCGCGCCGGCGTCTAACACGCGGCGGGCGTCGTCGAGGGTCTTGATCCCGCTTTCGGAAACTAACAACACGTCTTCCGGCACTTCTTCGGCGAGGAGCTCGGTGGTGGCGAGATCGACGGCGAAGGTTTTGAGGTTGCGGTTGTTCACGCCGATGAGGTCGGCGCCGAGTTCGAGGGCACGCTCCATTTCCCGCAGGTCATGGACTTCCACGAGCACGTCGAGCGAGAACGACTTCGCCTCATCATACAAACGGCGCAGGGTTTCATCGTCGAGCGCGGCGACGATGAGCAGGATGGCGTCCGCCCCAGTGACGACGGCTTCGTGAATTTGCACCTCGTGGATGGTGAAGTCCTTGCGAAGCAACGGCGCGTCGGAAAATTTCGAGATCTGCGAGAGATAGCTGAGTGAGCCTTGGAAAAATTTCTCATCGGTTAGGATCGAGAGGCACGAAGCGCCGCCGTCGAGATAGCGCTTTGCCTGGCGGACGGGATCGAAGTTTGGGTCGATCAGGC
>JAYTLO010000200.1:0-40671 GCA_043729385.1 Akkermansiaceae bacterium | reverse complement strand
TATAGGCACGAATGCCAGCATCACCGTCCGTGGCTAGCCAACCTTTGCTCTCGATCACTGGCCTGGGCGCGCTATCAGCTCTGGGTGCCGATGTCACTTCGCACTATCAGTCGGTGCTCGCTGGGCGGGTGCCATTCCGCAAGGTAGGGGAATTGCTAGGTCATGAAAGCCCGCACGCGCCGCAGCCCGCGGCGTGGATCGAGCCGCGCTCCTTGTTAGTGAGTCGCAAGTGGAGTCCGGCCACGATGGCGGCGCTGCATGTCGCCCGCCAAGCAATCACCGATGCGGGCTGGAGTGATGATGATTTACGCGATGCCGCATTGGTCGTCGGCACCAGTCGGGGAAATGCGGCGGGTTGGTTAGGTCCGTGGCCGGGGAGGCGACCTTTCCGGCTGATGGCAGCGAGCAATACCATCCATAGTGAGCCGGCCTCAGCGATCACCATCGAGTTCGGAATCACCGGTCCCAATCACGTCCTCGCCAGCGGTTGCGCGGCGGGTTTGGATGCTATCGGCATCGCGATGATGATGGTGCGCAGTGGTATAGCATCGCGCGCCCTAGCAGTCGCCGTGGATTTACCATTGGTGCCAATTCTATTGGATAACTATGCTGCCTCGGGATTGCTCGCGCGTGAGTTTGATTTAAATCCCTATCATCCCAAGTCGGCGGGATTTATCCCCGCCGAGGGTGCGGCGGCGATGGCCATTGAGTGGCATGATGGAAATTTCCCGCGCTTGGCTCACTATGGATGCAATGCAGATGCTTGTGATCCGGTGGGCATACCCGCCGATGGGGGGCGCACTCCGGCGTTGTTGGAAAATGCGATTAAACTCCACGGAGCACCGGCTGCGGTGTGCCCTCATGCCACGGGCACTGCTGTGCAAGCTGTGGCAGAACCCGCTGCATTGAGCCGTGTGTTTCATCAATTGCGACCAACCTTGCATTTATTGAAACCCTTCACCGGCCATACCATCGGAGCCAGCGGACTGTTGGAGAGTGTGATCCTCGCGCGTTTTTTGCACGACATGAAACTGCCTCCCAATCTAGCAGGGCGATCCATGCCATGCGGATTTCATCTACCTGACGAGGCACTTGCTGCCTGCGGGCCGATCTATAAACTCTCCCACGGAATGGGCGGCCACAACGCACTGCTAGTTCTGACACCACCATGAAGCCGACCCGCCGCCTTGAAGTTTCCATTGATGATCAGATACTCTATGTCTTCGAGGGGGACCGATGTATCTGCCAATTTGTGATCTCCACCGCCGCCAAGGGCATGGGTTTCACGATGGATAGTTACCGCACACCCACCGGACGTT
The DNA here is from genome assembly GCA_043729385.1 of Akkermansiaceae bacterium. Taxonomy (GTDB): domain Bacteria; phylum Verrucomicrobiota; class Verrucomicrobiia; order Verrucomicrobiales; family Akkermansiaceae; genus Luteolibacter. Next base: position 39,352 of record JAYTLO010000200.1, on the reverse strand, counting down.
TCCAGATTGCGGAGAAAATAGGAGCCGGTATGGCAAGCGGCACGCTCTTTAAAATGCGAGTCCCCGTGGGCCTCTGGCAGCCTGGTGATAGCGCTAGCAGCGATGGTGTGCTCACCCGTATCCTGCGGCTCCACGGCATGGAACCCGCGAATGCCAACACCTTCGAGCGCTACATTTACATCCATGGCACCCCTCATGAAGACCGACTCGGACAACCCGCCAGCCATGGTTGCATCCGACTAGGCAATGCGGCGATGATCGAACTATTCGATCTCGTGGACGAGGGAACTGAATTGATCATTCACCCTGCCACGAAGCGTCGCGGGAAGTTATTCTTTATCGACTGCGACTCCACTCTCTCGACGATTGAAGGGATCGATGAACTGGCGCGCGCCAAAGGTAATGATGTCTTCGCACAAGTCGTGGCGCTGACAAATGCTGCGATGAATGGCGAGATTCCCATCAGTGAGATATTCCCCCGAAGGATGGAAATGATCCGGCCGGACCGGAAATCATGTGATGAAATCGCCGCCCACTATCTAGCAACCGTGGTGCCAGGGGCCGCTGATATGATCCGTGAAATGAAGCAGGATGGCTGGTTACCTGTTATCCTATCAGGCGGCTTCGCCCCTTTGATTCAGCCTCTTGCACACCACCTAGGGATTGATCATGTGGAAGCCGTGCCCATTCATTTCCATGACGACGGGTCATATATGGGCTATGGTGCCGACTACCCGACCACCCGCAATCTTGGTAAGAACGAAGTGATCCGTGAGTGGAAACAAGCACTGCTTCCAGAGCGTGTCATCATGATGGGTGATGGTGTATCTGACTTAGAAACCCGGCCAGATGTGGATGTTTTCATTGGCTTCGGTGGTGTAGTCGCTCGCCCGAAGGTGGCGAAAGATTGCGACTATTGGCTCACTGATATGAGCGATAGATCCCAGTGGAAGGATATCATGTCTGACGAGAAGTTAGCGAATCGCGAAGCTTAGTATGCGAATATGCATCACACTGATAAGTTTTCGCTTGCTAGGTTGTTATTGAGTTATAGCTTCTCCATGTCATGAGCACTACTACCAAAAAAACATCCATGAAAGGCGTTCGTTATACCGATGCCCAGAAGCAAGAAGTCATCGACTTCGCGGTGAGCTACAATACCGCCAACGGTCGCGGTGGCCAAAGCAAAGCTGCTGAGAAATTCAATATCTCTCAGCTCAGCGTCGCAACATGGTTAAAGGGTGCCGGTGCGGCCGCTCCAAAATCTGCTAAGGCACCGAAGGCTCCCAAGGCACCAAAAGCCGAGAAAGCCCCTAAAGCTCCAAAGGCAGAGAAAGTTGCTGGCAAGGTGAAACCCGGCACGCGCTACACTCCAGAACAGAAGAAGGCTGTCACGGATTTCGTGGTTTCTTACAATGAAGAAAACGGCCGCGGTGGCTCGAGCACCGCTGTTAAAAAGTTCGGAGTTTCGCCACTCACCGTGATTGCATGGCTTAAGGCCGCTGGCGTGACGGGTTCGACCAATAAGGCCAAGAAGATCACCAAGGCAGGTGCAGTGAAAGCACCGAAGGGTGTCAAGCAAGCCAAGAGCTTGGGTGCCAAAACATCAGGTGGCTTCAGCGCCAAGCTCAGTTCGCTACTCACATTGAGCGGTCAGATCGACAAGGTAGAAGCCGAACTCCTCAATCTTAAGGCCCAGTTCAGCTCGCTTAAGGCGTCTCTCTAATCGTTTCCAATTTATCATCCAAATGGGCCGCCTCCTTCACCAAGGATGGCGGCCTTTCTGTTATCACCAAGTGATGTCAGTCCTGACCTCACTCCACCGCAGGCGATCTACCTCGAACACAAAGCACCCGAGGAACGATTGCTCATCCAATAACAATGGCAACCAATGCCGATCATCTTCCCACATCCGGTGATAGGGAATAGCATCAAGCGCGGTCCACACCGGCACCGCTTCGGCCGTCTCGGTGGGCGTCCCACTGTAATCATCTGCCCGATAGACATGGCAGAGAATGTCCGGGCAGTCCGACATGGAAAACCGCAACTCACCAAGCTTCCTCGGTGCATAAGGAGTAATTAGAAGTTCCTCCTGAGTTTCGCGAATCGCAGCCGCCAGTGGGGTTTCACCGGGATCAATCTTACCTCCCGGACCATTGATTTTCCCCGCGCCCAAGCCGCGCTTTTTCTCGATGAGCAAGATCTGCCCGTCCTTTATGACAAACATGATCGTGGCCAGCATTTCGCCAGTCCAAGCAGTCCAGTCGATGGGCGATGGCAAACTCATGAATCGTCAGTCAGCAATCAGGCGCTCGCCGCTGCATAGGCCTCTACCGAGTCGCAGGTGCAAACGAGGTTGCGGTCGCCGTGGACATTATCGATGCGGCCAACCGACGGCCAGAACTTGTGCTGGCGGAGATAGGGCAAGGGAAATGCTGCTTGCTCGCGGCTGTAAGCGTGCGGCCATTCATTGCCACAGACTGTTTCACATGGGTGCGGTGCGTGCTTGAGGGGATTATCATTTGCATCGAGTTCGCCACTGATCACGGCGGAGATTTCACCATGGATGGAAATCATCGCATCGCAGAAACGATCCAGCTCAGGCTTCGATTCGGACTCAGTCGGCTCGATCATCAGCGTGCCGCCCACCGGCCAACTCATCGTCGGCGCGTGGAATCCATAGTCCATCAGCCGCTTCGCCACATCCTCGACGGTGATGCCGCTGGCGTCAGATAGAGGACGAACGTCGATGATGCACTCGTGGGCGACGAGACCTTCATTTCCTGTATAAAGAATCGGGAAAAACGGGGCGAGCCGCTTGGCCATGTAGTTTGCACTGAGGATGGCGACTTCGGTAGCTTCAGTGAGGCCGTCAGGTCCCATCATCGCGATATACATCCATGAAATGGTATTGATCGAAGCACTGCCCCAGGGCGCAGAGCAGACCGCGCCATCCTTGTGGTCCAGTTCACGGTGGCCGGGAAGATAGGGCAATAGCTGCGCTGCCACGCCGATCGGGCCTACGCCTGGCCCGCCACCACCATGGGGAATGCAGAAGGTTTTGTGTAGATTAAGATGACATACATCCGCGCCAATCAGGCCGGGCGAGGTGAGTCCGACTTGGGCATTCATATTTGCGCCATCCATATAAACTTGGCCGCCGGCATCGTGGATGATCTGGCAAATCGAGCGGATCGTTTCTTCAAACACGCCGTGCGTGGATGGATAAGTCACCATCAATGCGGCTAGATTCTCGCGGTGTTCCTCGGTGCGGGCGGCGAGGTCTGCAACGTCGATATTGCCGTTAGCATCGCATTTCACGCCGATGACTTTCATCCCCACCATCACCGCCGAGGCGGGATTGGTGCCGTGGGCGGAAACAGGAATCAGGCAGATATTGCGATGAGTGTCTCCGCGCGATTGATGATAGCGGCGGATGGCTAACAGCCCGGCGTACTCACCTTGAGAGCCCGCGTTTGGCTGGAGAGAAACACCGGCGAAGCCCGTGACTTCCGCTAGCCAACCTTCCAGCACTGATAACATTTCACGATAGCCCTGACTCTGATCGGCAGGGACGAAGGGATGCAAGTTCGCAACTTCCGGCCAGCTCATAGGGATCATCTCAGAGGTGGCATTGAGCTTCATCGTGCAAGAACCGAGCGCGATCATGGATTCATTTAGCGCGAGATCCTTCGACTCCAGACGCTTCAGATAGCGCAACATGTCCGTTTCCGAGTGATAGCTATTAAAGACTTTTTGATTGAGGAAACCGCTGGTGCGAGCCAAGCCTGCCGACCATTCAGGGACGGATGCGGTGCCGTCGAATTCTGAGTTGAGGAGCTTGCAGATTGTAGTGAGATCTTGCTCCTCGGAAGTTTCATCCAATGAAATTCCGAGATGATCTGCGTCGATCAATCTTAAATTGATACCAGCCGCAGATGTCATCAAGCGGACCGCATTCGCGCTGCCCTGCATCTTAATCACAAGGGTGTCGAAAAACTCGCCATCCTCCACGGCGATGCCGCCCTTTTTCAAGGAGGCTGCGAGTCGAGCGGTTTTGGCATGAACCTCATTTGCGATATGCTTTAAACCATCTGGCCCGTGGTAAACGGCATACATCGAGGCCATCACGGCGAGCAGCACTTGCGCGGTGCAAATGTTAGAAGTCGCCTTGTCGCGGCGGATATGTTGCTCGCGAGTTTGTAGTGAAAGCCGATAGCCCGGCTTGCCGCGTGAATCCACTGACACGCCGATGAGTCTGCCCGGCATCTTGCGCTTCAGCGCATCCACACACGCCATGAATCCCGCGTGCGGGCCGCCGAAGCCCATCGGCACGCCGAAACGCTGGGAATTCCCAATACAAATCTCCGCGCCAAATTCACCGGGCGGACGCAGAACCGTTAGTGAAAGCAAGTCGGTGGCAGCGATCGTCACGGCTCCTGCTGCTTTCGCCGCCGCGAAGAAATCCGCGAAGTCATCGATCCGGCCACGGGTGTCTGGATACTGCACCAGCACCGCGAATAACCCGTCGCAGGCGGCGTGATCGAAGGTCTGCCAGTCGCCAGTGATCACCTCGATGCCGAGTGGCTCGGCGCGTGTGGCCACCACGTCGATGGTCTGTGGGTGACATCTATCAGAAATGAAAATCGCGCGGCCCTTGGGCTTTCCGGCGAGCGCCAGACTCATCGCCTCGGCGGCGGCGGTGCCTTCATCGAGCAGCGAGGCGTTAGACACATCCAGGCCAGTTAGATCCGTGATCATAGTCTGGAAATTAAGCAGCGCCTCCAGCCGACCTTGCGCAATTTCTGCCTGATAGGGCGTGTAGGCCGTGTACCAACCGGGATTTTCCAGGATGTTCCGCTGGATCACGCCGGGCGTGTGGGTGCCATAATAGCCTTGCCCGATGAAGGGCTTGAGAACCTTATTTTTGCCCATGATCGACTTCAGCCAAGCGAGCGCGCCATGCTCCGAGCGGGCGGCAGGCAGGCTCAGCGCGGTGTCCATGCGGATTCCGGCGGGCACGGCGGCGTCGATAAGCGCGGCAAGCGACGCGTATCCAGTTTCACGAAGCATCTCATCGCGGTCGGAACCGACGGGACCTAGGTGGCGGCTGCGAAAGTCAAGGCGGGCGGTCATGATAGTATAAGTATTAAATGGAAAAAGTGCGGACGGCCTTTCCATAGAGGAAAACGCTCCCTGCGCAACCCCAGTGCGCGGGAATTTTATAAAATCCCCTCCCCGCCTCATGGCGAAATCAAATGGCGGCGGCTGCAACCAGCTGCGCCGCGTCGCGCATCGCCTTTTTCCGCAGCTTGTGGCGGGATTCCGTTAGTGCGCGCCACAAGCCCGGCACGAAATCTGTGGTGAAGCCATGTTCGTCCAGCCAGTTAGAAAGCGTGGCGAGATCGTTTTCATCCCCGAGCAGTTCCGCGAGGTCGCACATCTTCGGAGCAGGCGTGACGGATCCTTTTGGCAGAAATGCGAGTGCCCCGAGATAAGCTTTGAGCGCCTTGCGGGCATCATGAAAATCTTCCTCGCCGCGATGATCGAGGCTGCGGCAGCGCTTGGCCACTTGCTTGGCAAGCTTCTTGAGGCCGAGTTCTAGCCGCTCGGATAGATTTTCCACGGGCAGCTCCGCTAGATTTGCACGAGCGGCAGTGACGCGAGCGATGCACCAAGCGATGGTCTCCGGTGGTGGCCGGCGCGCGGCAGAGTGAGTTTGCTGATCGAGCAATCCGGCGATGGCCGCGCTGGCGGCGGCGTCCTCATCCCATCCCAGTTTGCCCCACGTATTGAGCCGCGAAACCGCATCGCGCGGACCTGATAGAAGGCGGCCAATCGCCTGAATCTCCTTCGCGGAATTTTTCCCCAGCCGGAACAATGAGAATCCCCCGCGCAGAGATTTACCGAGTTTACGGATGGCGTGGACTTCATCGGAGACGCGGCCTTTGGAGTCGATCAGCCCGGATAATAGGTGTTCCAGAGTGCCGCAGCCCTCCGCCAATTGCTCGCGTGCGAAACGCGCGTGTTCATCACTTAGGGCTGACATCGGCGGGATGAAATCGGGAATCACAGCTCTTGTCAGTGACGTTTTTGTGACAATTTATTTCTGGTGAAGTCACGATCATCCGGCTGATCGGGCAGCTCCGGCGGATCGTTCACTCTACAGACTTCATTTGGCGGAAGATCCATAAGCTCACCAGACTTGCACCGATCGCCAGCCAGCCGAGGTGCTCAAAATTCAACAAACGCCCACTCGCTCCCTCCGCCACGATGAGTCCACCTAATGCGGCTGTTAGTCCTGACGCGAGATCACGCGAACACGCCACTAGACTCATGTAAGCTCCGCGGCGGTTAGACGGCACGGCCAGCGAGATCACCGCTTGCCCCGGCACGAATCGGCCACTGGCAAAGGCGAAAAACAAACCCGCCAGCACGAGCGTTTGCCAGACCGGCATGGGACCACTCGAGGTAAGCAGCCAGATGACCGTGCACGCTCCGGCGACTAGAAAAACATACACCAAGAAGCGTCCATAACGGTCGGCGAGGTTGCCGATCAATGGGCCAGTGAAAATGGTCACCACACCACCCGTTAGATAAACCAGGAACAAGCGATTTTCCGGCAAGCCGACATTGCCGACCAAGTAAGGGGAAAGGAATGGGATGATCGTGAAATGACCGAAGACCATCGCAAACATCAGTGCCAGTCCCATCCAAGCATTGCCATTGCGGAGCAGTTCGAGGAAATCCTTGCCGGAGGTGGTTTTGCCGCCAGTTAGATGTCCCCGCACCGGCGGCAGAATTCGGAAAAGCCCGGCCCACACCACCGCTGCGACAGCCGCGACGACCAGAAACGGTGCCTCCCATTTCCACCACTGCGCGATCATGAGGCCGAACGGAACTCCCAGCGCGGCGGCGCCAGAGAAGGCCGTCATGATGATTCCCATCCCCCGCGCCCGCCGCTCCGGCGGCACCACATCTGCGACGATTGCCATGATCGTGGCACCGCTCACCCCGCCGAATGCCCCACAGACGGCGCGGGCGATCAGCAAGGTGGTAGCGTTGTTAGACAAGCCACAAGCGAGCGTGCCCATCGTGAATCCGGCATAACAAAACAACAACAGCTTGCGCCGATCAAAGCGGTCAGTGAAGGGAGCCACCGCCAGTCCGACCACGCCAGCAGTGATCGCAAACGAGGAAATCAGCCCGCCGAACTGTTGCGCAGAGATTCCCAGCTCCCGCATCAACTGCGGGCCTAACGGCATCATGATCATGAAGTCCATGATGTGCGTGAACTGCACCGCCGCGAGGAGGAGGAGCAGATTTCTCTCAGAAAGCGGTCGCTTGGCAGCAAGTTCCGGCTCAATAGTTTTCAAATCACCGCTGTCAGGCATGACGCGTTTTTAGGGACATCGTGGGAAATGAGAATCTCCGATTCTTCGCTCAGGATAAATTAGCTTTAAAATAGCTGAAAAACATTTGTTTTCTACGTGTTTCTACCCGAGCCTCTGCGTCATGAACGATCCAGCCAAGAAAACGATGACCCTGAACCTTACCAGCCGTGAGATGGCGGTTCTTGAAGACCTAGCCGCTAAGAAGGATCTCAGTAAGACGGCGACCATGCGTCTTGCCCTCCGCCTGCTTCAAGCCGTCGATGCCAAAGTCCAGATGGGGCAGAAACTCTATGTGGAAGACGAACTCACCAAAAACAAAAGCGAACTGGTGCTGCTTTGATCATGGACGAATGAACTGTATGGCTGCAGGAGGGTGCTGCCGGTAATCCCGTCGAGGCGAGTTTGTTCGACGATATTTCGGACCATCACCTTCTGCTCTGGAGCCAGACATGGACTCCAGAGAATCCGCGAAGATATTGTTGCCCGAACGCGCAAAATCCTCCGCGATTTAGGCGAGCCTGAGGTAATTTATCACCTCAGCCACACAGACTTCAAATAAGCATCATCCGTGAAATCAGGCGGCATGTTAGAATGGCGGGCGCTGAGTGGGCGGTGGATGGCATTGCGGAGTTGCTTTTGAAATTCATTAAGGCCGAGGTTGCGGCAATTGGTGGAACAAAGCAGCCAACCATCGGATGTTAGGAGTTCGGCGGCGAGGGCGGCGAGTTCGCCGAAGTTCTCCTCGGCGCGGAAGACCTTGCCCTTTTCGTCTCGCGAGAATGTCGGTGGATCGAGCACAATGCCGTCGAAGGTGCGGCCCTGTTTTGCGAAGCGGCGGAGCCAGTGGAAGGTGTCGCCCTTGCAGAAATGATGCGCGGCGGGATCAAGCGAGTTATGGGTAAAATTTCGTTTCGCCCAGTCGAGATACGGTTGTGATAGATCGAGCGTGGTGGTCTCCGCACCAGCCATCGCAGCAGCCACTGAGAAGGCTCCGGTGTAAGCGAAGGTGTTGAGCAGACGCAGGCCGGGTGCCATCAAGCGGCGGACTTCCGCGCGGTTGTCGCGCTGGTCGAGGAAGATGCCTTGCGAGTAGCCGGACTGTAACGAGATCTCGGAAGCTATACCATTTTCTACGATCAGAAATGGCTCTATCACCACGGAGCCTGATAGATGCTGTGGTGATTCTTTCTGATGTTGATCGAGCCGTTTCCAATAACAAGAAACCCCTTGATCGCGGATCCATTCCCTAACTGACGACGAGAGATGATCGCCGGTGGTCGAGACCAGCCAGCGGTTTGCATACGTTTCCAGAATTAAGCCGGGCAAGCCGTCGCCGCTGCCATCAATGAGGCGCACGGCGTTAGTTTCCGTATCTAGCAGCCCGGCGCGCTTGGCGACGGCGTTCTTAAAAAGATCATGCATCAAGGCGGCCATTAAGGACTAGAACAAGAAGCTACCCCAGGTAATCTCAGTGCCTGCCGCAGTTTTTTCCTCACTCTTATAAGTGCCAGCAGGAACGCCGTGGAAAAAGAGAGTGATGACGACGGTGGCCTTGGGACGGCTGCCTGAAGCTGGGTATTCTAACGTCAACTTGCCGGTCGGAACTTTCTTATTCAAATAGGTATCGGTGACGACTTTGTATCGATAAGTGGCCGACCGTTTGCCCGAGGAATTTTTCGCCACCAGCTTGGAGGCCGACTGCACGTCGAGCGTCGTCTTCATTTGCGATGCGAGGGGAAACAAGTTTAGCAGCTCCGTCGCCTTCAGCTTGAGCGTGATAAAATTGACGGCCTGACTAAGGGAGAATGGCTGGGTGACGGTTGTTTTAGGAAGTGCCCATTTCTTCTGCCCCTTGAAATTTCCCGCCTCCAGCTCACGGACTCCGGTGCCCACTGCCAGCCGGTTTCTCCAGCCATCAACCGTGTATTCGGCGACGGCGATGGTGAAGTAGTAGGGTCCAGAAATGGTCGGCAGTTTGGAAACGGTTTTTACCGTGAAATCGCTGAACTGATAGCCACCGTTGATAGATCCCAGCGTGGTTTCCCCGACGATGACGCCGGGCGAGGGAAACGGCCCCTGCGTCATCCACAACACCAGTTTGATGGTGCCCGAGCCACCGGGCGTGTTGTTTTTGAGCGAGCCATCGAGCTTGAAAGTGCAACGCGGCTCAGTGATTTCCCAAGTCAGATCGCCATTCAGGGTAAATGCCGCAGCGTTCAGGCGGACGATGGAGAGCGACAACATGAGCAAGAGCAGGAGAGTTTTCATGCGGATTTCTTCGAGCATCGGCGAAGCGAAGTCAAGGGCCGGATGACGCCGCGAAGCCCGGCGTGACGCCACTTCAATGATTGAACTGATCTTGAAAAGGTATGAACAGAAGCGTCTAGCCACCCCACCGATGGGCGCAATCCATATCCATCATTTCAGTGAATTAACATCATCTCATCATTCAGTCGTTATCGGTGCAGACTCTTCACCCTCCATCGCTCCCAAGCCTTTCTTCGTGCTCTCGCAAAATAGGGGGAGTGGACATTTTTGTCCACTTGCCGATGCGTGACGAAAGAAAGCGCGCGAAGCATATCTCTTTCTCTTCCCATCGGCCGGGCGGACAAAAATGTCCGCCCTCCTTACTGCTACGCGCCACACCGTCGTCGGTCACTGGCATCCCCGAAGAATAATAAATCTGTAGCCGTCCCTGAATCTGCCGGAAAACTTCTCCACGGATAACTCAATATCCACTCACCCACGCATCATCAGCCATCCCATATCTCAAAAGCAATCATTCCACAGATTCAGGATCTGTTCGGCTGCTAGAAAGTAGCTGGTGCGTCCCGCCCGGACTCTCAATCTAGTTTCTTCATCTGCGTTCATCCGGTTCATCTGCGGTTAAACTCAATCTTCATTACCTCTACACTCTAGATCGTCCGCAGATCCGCCCGACTTCTAGTAGATTCGCCGCGAACGAATCACCATGGCCTGCTCCGACGTGTCGGAGCTTTCACACTGGCCGACATGTCGGCCAGTGTGAAAGCGGTCGGGACTTATCCCTAACGCTAACAAATATCGCCGTCGCGTGCGTGGTTATTTCCATTGAACCACACATTCTTAAGAAGAATGGCCGACTGAAGCCAGCGCTCCGTGAGATGGGAGCGTTGTGTCTGAAATGCTTCAAGGCTCCCCGTCGTCGAGCGCTTTAGGAAGCTTGTCCACCTCTTCGAGGAGGTTGACGATCTCCACGCCGCGAACGGCGGATGAGTCATGCATGAAGCGCAGGACGGGGGTGGATTTGAGAACCACTCGCTTCATGACCTTGGATTGGATGGAGCCGTGATCTTTGTTTAACTTCACGATCACAGAATTCGCCTCGCCGCCTAACACGCCGATCCAAACTTTGCCTTCCTTGAGATCCTGAGTGACCTCGACCTCGCTAACAGTCACGAGTCGATTATGCCATTCGTAGTCTTTTTGAATGACGTTGCCGATTTCACGGCGGAGGAGTTCGTTGACTCGATCGAGGCGGCGGGACATGGGAGATGTTGATGGTTGAGAGTTGATGGTCGATTAAAAGAAAAGAGAGAGAAGCAGAAGAGTCGTCCCCTTCTTTCTATCAACCCTCAACTTTCAACGATCAACTCCGTCACAGCGTTTGCGCGTATTTCTCGAGTTTATAGCATTCGATGATGTCGCCTTCTTCGTATTCGTTGAACTCGCCGAGGCGAATGCCGCATTCGAAGTTGGTGCGGACTTCCTCAACTTCATCCTTGAAGCGGCGGAGCGTGGACATCCGGCCGTCGAAGACTTGGACGCCGCCACGGACGACCCGGGCGTGGGCCTTACGGTGGATGCGCCCGTCGGTGACGAACGAACCGGCGACACGACCGCGGTTGAGTTTGAAGATCTGGCGGACCTCTGCATGACCGATGACGGTCTCGCGGGTGAGTGGCTCTAGCAGACCGAGCATCGCATCGCGGACTTGGTCAATGAGTTCGTAAACGACCGAGTAGAGTTTAATGTCCACGGCGGCGGCTTTGGCGGATTTCACGGCCTTGGCTTCCACTTTCACATTGAAGCCGAGGATGATGGCATCGGTGGAAGCGGCGTAGGAAATATCGGACTCAGTGATGGGTCCGGCGGCGGCGGTGATGAATGAGGATTCCACCTTGTCGGAAGTGATGGCGAGCACCGCTTTCTTGATGGCCTCGACGGAGCCTTGCACGTCGCACTTGAGGATGAGCTTGAGTTGGGCCTTGCCGCCGCCGTCGCGGACCATCGAATAGAGATCCTCCATCCGGTTGCGGTGCTGCGGCTTGAGGCGGGTGAGGCGTTGGGCCTCTTGGCGCTCGCCTGCTAGAGACTTCGCTTCACGCTCGGTCTTCATCTCGGTGAGATGATCGCCGACGTTAGGAAGCTCCTCGAAACCGACGACTTCCACCGGCATGCCGGGGTGGGCGGATTTCACGGCCACGCCGCGGTCATTGATGAGCGATCTAACTTTCCCCGCGAAGGGGCCGCAGATGAATGGGGTGCCGACCTTGAGGGTGCCGGACTCGACGATGACCGTGGCGGTGGTGCCGCGACCGGGAACCACGCGGGCCTCAATGACGGCGGCGCGGGCAGTGGATTTCGGGTTGGCTTTGAGTTCAAGCACTTCGGCTTGAAGGGCCATTAGGTCGAGCAGGTCGTCCATCCCCTTGCCCGTTAGAGCGGAAACCTCGGCGAACTCGGTGTCGCCGCCGAAGTCGGTGGTTTGCAGGCCGTGCTCAGCGAGCTGGGATTTCACGCGGTCCACATTGGCGGACGGAAGGTCGCACTTGTTGATAGCGACGATGATCGTCTTCTTGGCCTTCTTGGAGTGTTTGATCGCTTCGATCGTCTGCGGCATGATGCCGTCATTGGCGGCGACGACTAGCACGACGATGTCCGTGATGTCCGCACCGCGAGCGCGCATGTCTGAGAAAATCGCGTGACCCGGAGTGTCGAGGAAAGTGATTTCCAACTCGTTGTGGATGACCTGATAGGCACCGATGTGCTGGGTGATGCCACCCGCTTCGCCGGCAGTGATCTTGGTCTTGCGAAGGTAATCTAGCAGCGAGGTTTTACCATGGTCGACGTGGCCCATGATCGTGATGATCGGCGGGCGGTATTGAAGCAGATCGACGGGTTCTTCGACGACAATTTCTGGCTCCTTGATGACGACGATCTCCTTGTGGATGCCCTTGTCTTTGTCGCGCTTCTCGCGTTCGAAAACGAAGCCATGGATCTCACAAATTTTCGCAGCGATTTCCGGCTCTAACGGTTGGTTAGGAGCTGGGAAGACACCGATTTTGATCAGGTCCGCCATGATGTTGAATGGCTTCAACCCAAGACGGGCGGCCAAAGCAGGAATCAAAATCGGGGGCTTGATGACGATGAGTTTCGGATCATCAGCGATCTCTTCCTCAGCCACCGGTTCCGCGACGGCGACGATGACAGGCACCGGCACCACCGCGATTTCCGCAGCCTTGACTGCGGATTCATCCTCTTGGTCGAGGATTTTGGAAATGGTTCCAATGACCGCTTTGCCGGTGCGCGTGGTCTTGCGGACTTTCGGCTTTTTGTCTTCGGCAAACAAGTCGAGCGCGTTGGCCTTTTGCGCATCCAAGACACTTGGGGCGGGCGGAATGACTTCTGCCTCCTTGCGCTGACGCTCGCGACGCGATGGCTTCGCAGCCGTTTCGAGTAGATCGAGAACCTTGGTTTTCTTGGGAGGGCTGTCGCTATTTTCGGGCATCCGGCTTGTCTGCAGAGTTCGAGGGAGTGATGGAGTGGGAATAATGTTAGGGAGTCGGGGAATCAGTCGTTAGAGGCGGTGGCGGCGGAACCGCTGACGATGCCATGGGCACGGACGAGGATCGCTTCGGCGGCTTCCTCGGTGATTTCCAAAGCAGCGGCGATGTAGTCGGCCGGCATGTCGATCACCAGTTCGGGATTGAAACCACCGGCGAGTGTTAGCTTGTTAGCCAACTCGTCGGTGATGCCCAGTTGTTCACCGAGAGTGTGGGCAGCGCCGCCGATTTTTTCCTTAAATTGCTCTTCCTTGGATTCATCGCGGCGGACTTGGACATCCCAGCCCATCAGGCGTGACGAGAGGCGGGCGTTCTGGCCCTTGCGGCCGATGGCCTTGCTGAGGTCGATTTCATCGACGGTGACGTGGACGGTGTGGGACTCTTCATCGACGGTGATCGAGCGGAGTTCCGCAGGCTTGAGCGCCTCGCGGACAAACTCCTTGGGATCATCGCTCCAACGGATGATATCTACCTTCTCGTTGTTGAGTTCTCTGACGATGTTTTTGACGCGGGCGCCTCTCATGCCGACGCAAGCGCCGACGGGATCGACTTTCGGGTCGCTGCTCCAAACGGCGACTTTGGTGCGGAAGCCGGCTTCGCGGGCGATGCCGCGAATTTCCACGGTGTGGTCGGAAATTTCATTCACCTCCGCCTCGAACAAACGGCGGACGAAGTTCGGGTGACTGCGGGAAAGGATGATTTCCGGGCCGCGGCCTTCGTTTTCCACTGCGAGGACGTAGGCGCGGATGCGGTCGCCGATGTTGTAATCCTCACCTTGGACTCGCTCTCTGTTAGGCATGATGCCTTCGAACTTGCCGAGGTCGATCATCACATCGTTGCGCTCGAAGCGGCGGACGGTGCCGGAAACCACGTCGCCAGCGCGATCCTTGAATTCCTCGTAAATCATTTCCTTCTCCGCTTGGCGGAGGCGCTGCATCATCGTTTGCTTGGCAGTTTGCACCGCGATCCGGCCGAAATCTTTGGGCGTGACGTTGAATTCTTGGATGTCGCCGATCTGTGCGCCCGGAGCTTTCTTAACGGCGGTGGCAAGCGGTACCTCGTTGAATTTGTCCGCATGATCGTCGTCGGCCACCACCGTTAGACATGCGTAAATTTTGGTCTCGCCCTTTTTGGTATCCACCGCAGCGCGGAGTGTCTCGATCGCGTCGGCACCAGGAACCATCTTGCGGTAGGCGGAAATGAATGCGAACTCCAGCGCGGCAACAACCTTGTCTCGGTCGATTCCTTTTTCTTTTTCGTAATACTCGATGAGGGCGACGATATCGTTGGTCATGGCGGGCGGTGGCTGCGTTCGCTGCTGATGTCTGGAGACGCAAAAGAGTGGGTGCGAGACCCACTCCTTTCTTTCGTCAGAAGCTGTGCGGGCAGCTTCTAGGCCAGCGGGATTTGGGTTGCAAGCCGAAACTCGGCACTTTCCGATTCGTGAAGCGCTCTTACGCCACGCTGGATAGACCTCGTAGTTGGTTAGATTGCCGCGCGGCGCGATGGGTGAAATTGACTTCCCACAAGTCCGCCCGCTTTGAATCTGTTAGGTAATAATTTGGGTCCGCCGCTGGCGTTTCTCGAACAGCACGGTTTCCCGATAGCCAGCGGCTTTGGCGAGCGCGATGGCTTGCGAGAAATCCCGCGCCACTTCGCCCGGCGCGTGCGCGTCCGAGGAAATCACGAGGCCGATGCCGGCGGAACAGGCGAGTTCGAGAAAGCGCGGCGCGGGATAAGCTTGGGCACAAGGCTTGTGCCAGCCGGCGGTGTTCAGCTCGATGACGCAGCCGGATGCGGCGATGGCGTCGATGACCGGCTCATAGAAGCGATCAAGGTCTCCGGCGGGGATGTGGGCGAATTTTTTCACTAAATCTGGATGGCCGAGGATGTCGAAGAGGCCGCTGTCCGCCATTTTCGCATAGGTTTCCCAATAGTGGGTCCAGACGGCGTCCACGTCGCTTTCCGCCCAGCGACCAAGCCATTTTGGGTTATCGAAATCCCAGTCGCCCAGATAATGGACAGAGCCGATGAGGTAATCCCACTCGTAGCGGGAAGCGAGGTCGGCGATCCATGGCTGGCAACCTGTTAGCCAGTCGCATTCCAGCCCGGCGCGAACCGGGATCCGCCCAGCCGCATGGGCGCGGGCGCGGGCGATCCATTTGAAATAATCGGGTAAATCGGCAACCGACATCCGCCAATCATCAAAAGGTTCGGGGACTTGTGGGGCATGGTCGGAAACCCCGTATTCCGTGAGTCCGGCACTCAGAGCCGCGTCGATAAAAGCTTCCGGCTCGCCCGCGGCGTGGTGACATAGCGGCGTATGGGTATGATAGTCAGCAGGCACTTTGGGATTTCAGGATGAATCGGGTTGAACGGACGCGAGAAGCCATACTAGAGTGGTCGCACGCTGCAAGCACCAGACTTTCCATGTCCGAATTTTCCTCAGAACCCGCCGCCGGCAATTCCGTCACCCGCTACCTTCTTGAGCAACTCCGCCGCCATCCGAAACGGGTGGTTTTCACCGAGGGCGAGGATCTCCGCGTGATTCGTGCGGCGGCCCGCTTGGTGGAGGAGGAAGTGGTCGCGCCAATCCTGCTAGGTAACAAGGAGCGCATCCGAGCACTCGCAGCGGCGAATTCAGTTTCCCTGAAATTTATCCATATCATCGATCCCCCGCTCGCGTCGGACTTCAAGTTGTTCTGCCAACGGGTCGAGAACATGGCTCGCTACCGGACGATGCAGATCGGCGATCCGGCGGAAATCGTCGCGCGCCCCCACTATTTCGGGGCGCTGATGGTCCAATACGGCCAGGCGGATGCGATCGTCGGCGGCAACCAGGCCCTCCCGGCGGCGTATTTCCGGGCACTTCTTCACACGATCAAGCCGCTGCCCAACGTCCCCAAAATTTTTGGGGTGACCTTGCTGACCGGTGCACACCTCAAGCATCTTGGAGGAAATGACATCTTATTTCTAGCAGACTGCGGGCTGATTCCGAATCCCGATGTGAGCGAGCTGGCAGCGATCGCGATTGAGACCGGCAAGCTGGCCCACCATTTTCTCGGTCGCAAAGCGTTCGTGGCGATGCTCAGCCACTCGACGAAAGGCTCAGCCGCGACGCCGGATGCCCGTCGCATGGCCGCCGCCGCCGCGCTGGCGCAAGATGAGGCGATGAAACAGTTTCTCGAGATCAGCATCGAAGGGGAACTCCAGGCGGATGTCGCGCTCGATCCCGCTGCTGCGGAAATGAAATTGCCCGCAGCGGAAATCCGCCCGACGGCCGACGTGCTGGTGTTCCCGAACCTGGACGCCGCCCACATTTCACTCAAGCTGCTCCAACACGTCGCGGGAGCGCAGAACTACGGGCAGCTCATTCTCGGGCTATCCCGCCCGGCGGCGCAGGTGCCACGGACTGCGTCTGTCGAAACTATCTTCGGCACCGCTGCGGCGATCGCGGTGGAGGCGATCAAATTCCACCAGCTCTATCCCGACGGCGATTTCTAAACCCGCGACACCCTGATCCGGCTATTTTCCGGTTAGATTGACGCCTCCGCGTGAACGGGCTAGTTCTCGCTGGTGATTATCATGCAGACCTTACGAATTCTCTTCTTGGCCTTGGCATCGACTGGCGTGGTGAGCGCCCAGCTCTCGGCAACCCTCCGCATTCCCAAAACGCAGTATGTGGCGGGAGAACCGGTCGTCGTGGTGGTAACCGTCACCAATCATGCTGGTCAGATTCTCACATTCACAGGCGACGCGCGCACGCCTTGGCTCGATTTCATCGTGAAGAACCGGCATGGCGAACCCGTGACGCCCAAGGGCCGCTCGGTGTTCGGGAAAATGACGATTCGCGCCGGAGAATCCTTGTCGCGCGAGGTGGATCTTTCCCAATGGTTCCAGTTGAGCGAACCTGGAAATTTCTCGGTCGGCGCACTGGTCCGCATGCCCGGCGATGCGAACAGCGGAGCTTCAACCAATCGGGTTCTGTTTAACCAAAGCCCCGGCGCTCCCTACTGGATGCAGAAAGTCGGCATACCCGGGAAACCTGGCCAGACCCGTGAGTTCCGGCTCCTTAATTTCAGCGGTGACGAAAAGTCACAGATTTTCGCCCAAATCGTCGATAACAGGACCGGCAACAATGTCCGAACTTTCCTTTTGGGAGACGTTCTGATGTTGCGCAAACCCCTCGTCACGGTGGATCGTCTGCAACGCATGCATGTGTTATTCCTCGCGACTCCGACGATGTGGGTGCATTGCCAAGTCGATTCAGATGGCAAACTCGTGGACCGCCAAATCCACCAACGCGGAACTCAGGGAGACCCGCAATTGATGACCTTCGGAGATGGGACCGTCCGGGTCAGTAACAGCATTCTCTACGACCAAAAGGCGGCGGCCGAGGCCAAGTCCAAGATCCGCAAGGCGTCGGATCGCCCGGCGATCACTTATTGAGGGTGCCCGAGGTTGAGTATTTTTACGGTTCCGGTGAATTGCCTTTACAATTTTCAAAAAATATCAACATATGTTTACTGTTTTTAAGACTTAACTTTTCCCTCCAATGAAATCACTCCTACAATCTCTAGCACTCGCAGCTCTTTGCGCGTTCGACGGCTCAGCCCATGGCGCAAATTTCCGCACGGTCGTGATCGACGCCGGCCACGGCGGCCACGACAACGGCGGCCAGTGGGGACGTGTTTATGAAAAGCACCTCGCCCTCGACACCGCCTACCGACTGGAAAGCAAACTGAAATCCATGGGCTACCAAACGGTCATGACGCGCCGCAGCGATAGCTTCATTTCCCTACCCCAGCGTGTCAGCGCGGGGAACAGCTACCGCAACGCCATTTTCGTTAGCATCCATTACAACTACACTTGGAAGCAGGATGTGAGTGGATTGGAAACCTTCTACTCCAACGAGGAAAGCCGCCGCCTCGCACAATGCGTCCAAAGTTCCTTAATCCGGCGGACCCGCACGGTGGATCGCTCGGCAAAATACGCTCGGTTCTACGTGATTCGTAATTCGAAGCTCCCTGCGATCTTGGTCGAAGGTGGCTTCGTCAGCAACGCCGACGAACGAAGCCGGATGAAATCCGCGTGGTTCAGGGAATCAATTGCGCAAGGGATCGTCGATGGCATCCAGCGCTACCGCCGCGAATGAAGATGGGTGCTGTCACCATTACTGAAGCGCTTGCCATTGAGGCTTCAGCGATGAAAAACGGTTGGACTGAAGAACAGCTTCTAAATCTGGCAGGTGAGCGGCTTGGACGCGCCATCGGTCGATTTTTTCCCCATCCCGGAACGATCGTCGGCTATCTCGGGAAAGGCCACAACGCGGGCGACGCACTGGTCGCGCTGCGCATTCTCCGGGATCACTTCGGCTGGAAAGTCGCCACCCGCCATGCCTATCCGATGGCGGACTTCGCGCCGCTCACCCAAAAAAAGTGGGACGAGCTTGGAATCAGACTTCCGATAGACCGCGCCCCATCATGGCGGGATTTCGAAGGCCCCTTGGTTTTGCTCGATGGACTTGTGGGCAGCGGCACGGTCGGAGAATTGCGTGAGCCATTGCTCAAGCTCGCCGTGGAAATGGCCAGTCTGCGGCAGCAGGCGGGTGCTCGGGTGGCGGCGGTTGATATGCCCTCGGGTATCGATTCGGACACCGGACTGACTTCAAAAGGAGCAGTCGTAGCGGACGTCACGTTCATGATTGGCAATGCCAAGGTCGGACTCTTGTGCGGCCATGCCGCGTCCGCGACGGGTGCGCTCGCGTTGGTCTCCGTCGAGCCACTCTCCGCCTCTGGAAAAGCGGCAATAGAACTCATCGCGCCACAAACGCTTGATTGCGGGAAAGGACCGCGCCCGTTTGATTTCCACAAGGGCATGGCAGGGCGGTTGGCGATTCTAGCAGGCTCGGAAGCCTACGCGGGAGCGGCGGTTCTAGCAGCCACCGGAGCCCTCCGCAGCGGCGCGGGATTGATCACGCTTTTTGTTCCGGCACTGGCCCATTCCCTGATCGCCAGCAAGTGTCCGGCGGAAATCATCGTCCGTGACTATCGCGACCCGCGCGAGTTGCAGGACTTTCGTTTTGACGCGCTCGTCACCGGCTGCGGCTTGGGTGAAATGAATGACGCGATGGCGGACGGGCTGCTGGAATTGATTTCGCAGTCCGCAGTTCCAACAGTGGTTGATGCGGGTGCGCTGAATCTAATCGCGAGGCGCGGGCGACTGGACATTCTAACGGAATTCCACGTCCTCACTCCGCATCCGGGAGAGTTTGCAAGACTCGCGCCAGATCTGGCTGATCGACCGCGGGAGGACGCGGCTCGGTGCTTTGCGGACCGCACCCGGTCCACCCTTTTGCTGAAAGGCAGCCGCACAATCGTCACCCGCAAGGGCGAGCCACTCCGGTGCAATGCGACTGGCACGCCGGGCATGGCCACCGGCGGCCAGGGCGACTTACTTGCTGGCGTCATCGGCGCCCGCCTGGCCGGCGGAGATTCGCCGATGGATGCCGCAGCGCTTGGTGCCTGGATCTGCGGGCGCAGTGCGGAGATCGCACTGAACGAAAGCAATCTATCGGAAGAATCGCTAATACCCAGCGACGTCCTTCATTTCCTCGGGGCCGCGTTCCGGGATTGGCAAAGCAGCCGCAGATGAGAAATCAGCAGGAATCACAACCGCCCACCGGCAAGTTTCCGGTCGATCAAGAACGGTCCAAACGGGATCAGCGAGGCGGCGAAGCCAAGTGCTGATTTACCGAATGAAAGGTGACCGCTTATCCACGCGGCGAAAATAGCGAGGCAGTAACAGATGAATAAAAATCCGTGCAACCACCCCGTCACTTTGACTGCTTCCGGGAAGCCCGCGAGATACTTGAGCGGCATGGCCACGCCGATTAACAGAAGGAACGAAACCCCTTCAAACATCCCTATCAGACGCACCCGCCCTACCGGCGATTTCCAACTTGGCATGGCGCAATCCATAGATTCCCTCATCGGCTAACAACCACAAAAAAACCAATGGCTCCCACGAGGAAAACCATTGGTCGGTTAGATTTAGAAATTGGCGTTCAGTTCACCGCCACGGCGGATGAACCCGTTTCACCGGTGCGAATGCGGATTGCCTCTTCCACCGTAGAGATGAAAACTTTTCCATCACCAATCTTGCCGGTGTTCGCACTCTTCACGATCGCCGCAGCCACGCCGTCTGCTTGCGCATCGTCCACCACGATTTCGATTTTTACTTTAGGCAGGAAATCCACGGTGTATTCAGACCCCCGATAGATTTCAGTGTGGCCTTTTTGACGGCCGAAGCCCTTGACCTCGGTGACTGTCATGCCCTGCACACCCACCTCGGCGAGGGACTCCTTAACTTCTTCAAGCTTGAATGGTTTGATGATCGCTTCAATTTTTTTCATAGTTCGGCGGATTGGTGATGAGGAAAAAGCATGGCGTGTGCCAACTCGCACACCCTCTAAATTAATTTCCGCCGCAAACCTAGGTGCTGCAAATGCCACTGACGAGAGGAAAAGCTGACAAGTCCTTGGAATTTTTCTCTATCAGAAATTCGATGACCACTCGCCGCCACTGCGAAATCAGCCCGCGCAGTGGCTACCATTTGAGCGCCATCCGCTCGTCTCAACGTCTCCACTCACCAGCCAAAATCAGGCCTTCTGCTTGAGCAAATCGCGGATCTCCCCAAGGAGCAGCTCCTCGGCGCTTGGCAAGGGAGCGGCCGCTGGGGCAGCAGCTTCTTTTCTGGCGGCGATCGCCTTTGCTTTGCTGATCGATTGCACAACCAAGAACATCACGAAAGCCACGATGACGAAGTTGATCGCGATCGTAATAAAATCCCCGTAAGCAAACACGGCTCCTTGCTTCCTCGCATCGGCCAAGTTCTCTGCGGTGACTTTGTCGGACAGCGCGATGAACTTGTTCGTGTAATCCATCCCGCCCGACAATTTGCCGACTAGTGGCATGACGAGGTCTTCGATAAAAGCGGTCGATAGCTTAACGAAAGCGGCACCCATCACAAAGGCCACAGCCATATCAATTAGGTTACCTTTTAGCGCGAACTCTTTGAATTGTTTAAACATAGTCAGTTGGTTTTACGATTCGATAGGGGTAATTGCAGGATCGCCTTTCGCCGCCAAGCAATATTTTCGGCGGATTCCAACTTGAACCTTGGCAGCCCATTCCTTTCGCATGAGCCTACGGCCAATGGCCACGCAGAATCCCCAAGCCCTACGCCGCCTGATCGACGATGTCGGCACTGTCGATCAGGTTGGCATAGAAGAGCGCGTGGCCAAATACGGCACCCGAAGTATTAAGAAAAACGCCAAGGTCTTCGGCTTGAAATTGGCGACGACGATGGTCGATCTAACCACACTTGAAGGCAAAGACACTCCCGGCAAAGTCGCCTCACTCTGTCAAAAAGCGCTCCACCCGCACGACGACACGGACATCCCGGCCACCGCAGCGGTTTGCGTCTATCCGGCGATGGTGAAGCACGCCGCCAAGTATGTGAAAGGAACAGCGGTCAAGATTGCTTCCGTCGCCACCGCCTTTCCATCCGGCCAAGCACCGCTCAAAACCCGTCTAGCAGAAGTCCGCGCCGCAGTGGCCGACGGGGCGGATGAAATCGACATGGTCATTAATCGCGGTGCATTCCTCGCCGGAGAACTCCAGCTCGTCCAAGACGAAATCGCCGCCGTGTTAGAAGCCTGCGGTGACTCCACGCTCAAGGTGATTCTAGAAACCAGCGAGCTTGAAACTTATGACAACATCCGCGCCGCGTCATTCCTCGCGATGCGCGTTTTGCGCCCTGGCGATTTCATCAAGACCTCCACCGGCAAGACCAATCTGAATGCCACGCTCGGCAATAATCAGGTCATGCTAGAAGCCATCCGCGACCACTTTTTCGAGACCGGTATCGAGATCGCTATGAAACCCGCCGGCGGCATCCGCACAGCAAAGCAAGCGCTCCATTTCCTCGTCGCTGTGAAGGAAACCCTTGGGGACGCTTGGCTCACTAACAGCCGTTACCGCTTCGGTGCCTCCGCTCTGCTCAACGACCTCGTCCGCCAACTCGTGAAGGAAAAAACGGGGCACTATCAGGCACCCTACACCTTCTCAGAATCTTCCTCTGCTTACTGAAATAGGTCCAATAAGACCCATCCGACCTATACTTCCATGCCCGCCAAGAAATCCACCCGCCCCGCTGCCCGCGACCTGCTTTTTGGCGATCTCTGGGAATACGATCCCGCGCCGGAAACCGCCAACGCCTTCATCGACGAACGCTACGGCCTGTTCATCAACGGCAAGTTCGTCGCGCCCAAGACCCAGAAATACTTCGACTCTATCAGCCCGCGCAACGAGGAGAAGCTCTCAGAAATCGCCCTCGCCGGTGCTGCTGATGTCGATGCCGCCTATCAAGCCGCCGCCGCCGCTTTCACGTCTTGGAGCAAACTCCCCGGCACCGAGCGGGCGAAATATCTCTTCCGGATCGCCCGCCTGCTCCAAGACCGCGCCCGCGAATTCGCCGTTGCCGAGACCCTCGACGGTGGCAAGCCGATCAAGGAATCTCGCGACTTCGACGTGCCTATGGCCGCCGCGCATTTCTTCTATCACGCCGGCTGGGCCGACAAACTCGGCTACGTCACCCCCGGTCGCACGCTTGAGCCGTTAGGCGTGATCGGACAGGTCATCCCATGGAATTTCCCGCTGCTGATGCTCGCGTGGAAGATTGCCCCCGCCCTCGCCACCGGTAACACCGTGGTCCTCAAGCCAGCGGAAACCACCTCCGTCACCGCCCTAAAATTCGCTTCCATTTTACAAGACGCCGGGCTGCCACCGGGCGTCGTCAATTTCGTCACCGGCGCGGGTGAAACCGGAGCCGCCGTCGTCAATCATCCGCTCGCCGCGAAGATCGCCTTCACCGGTTCCACTACAGTGGGAAAAGCCATCCAACGCGCCCTCGCCGGCACCGGCAAACGCCTCACCCTCGAACTCGGCGGCAAGGCAGCTAACATCGTCTTCGAAGACGCCCCACTCGACCAAGCCGTGGAAGGCATCATCAATGGCATCTTCTTCAACCAAGGCCACGTCTGCTGCGCCGGATCTCGTTTGCTAGTTCAAGAATCCATCGCCGATAAAATTCTATCAAAACTCAAAGTCCGCCTGCGCACCCTCCGCACCGGCGACCCGCTCGACAAGAACACCGACATCGGTGCCATCAACTCCAAGGCCCAACTCGACCGCATCACGGAGTTGGTTTCATCAGGTGTCACCGAAGGCGCGGAAATCTACCAGCCAGCCTGCAAGCTTCCGGAGAAAGGCTATTACTTTCCCCCCACCCTGTTCTCTAATGTCTCGCAAAGCCACCGCGTCGCCCGCGAGGAAATCTTCGGCCCGGTGCTTGCCATTCTCACCTTCCGCACGCCCGAGGAAGCCGTCGAGAAAGCGAACAACACCCACTACGGCCTCAGCGCCGGCGTCTGGACCGACAAAGGCTCGCGCATCCTCAAAATGTCCACCGAACTCAAAGCCGGTGTCGTCTGGGCAAACACTTTTAACAAATTCGACCCCGCCTCCCCTTTCGGCGGCTACAAGGAATCCGGCTTCGGTCGCGAAGGCGGGAAACAAGGGTTGCTGGATTATGCGAAGCTCGTCTAAATACACCCCCCCCATCAGACCGATGCTTAAAATCACCAAAACCCCAAAGTGCTACGTCGGCGGAGCCTTCATCCGTTCCGAGAGCGGGCGGGTCTATCCGATGAATGATGCCACTGGTACGTTCTTCGCTAACATCCCGCTGTGCACTCGCAAGGATCTGCGCAATGCCGTGGAAGCCGCCGCCAAGACGGGTCCCGGCTGGGCCGCGCGGAATGCCTACAACCGCGGCCAGATTCTCTATCGACTCGCGGAAATGTTGGAGGCGCGTGCTGCTGAAATGGCGGATGCTATATCTCTAGCAGGCATTTCCACCAAGGATGCCGAGCGCGAAGTCGCAGCCAGTATCGAGCGCATTGTTCATTATGCCGGTTGGACTGACAAATTCCAGGCACTGCTCGGCAGCGTGAATCCAGTTTCAACACCGCATTTCAACTTCACCGTCACCGAGCCGATGGGCATCATCGGCATCGTCGCGCCCGATGATGCACCGTTGTTAGGACTGCTATCGCTCGTCCTGCCAGCCATCACCAGTGGCAATACGGTGGTCGCGCTGGCGTCCACCACGCAGCCCTACCCGTCGATCCTGCTAGGAGAAATGCTTGCCACCAGCGACTTACCCGGCGGGGTCGTCAATCTTCTAACTGGAAGGCGCGAGGAACTCATTCCCACCTTCGCCACCCACGCGCATCTGCGCGGGCTTGCGGCAGTCGCCACTCTGGAGGAGCGCATCACTTTGCAAACAGGCGCGGCAGATAGCGTCAAGCGACTCAAGCTGATCGCGGCGGAAAACCCAGTCAATTGGTATGCGGAGAAAGCTCAAGGACTTTATGAAATCCGCGATCACTTGGAGTCGAAAACCACTTGGCATCCCATCGGCGGGTGAGAGCCTGTTAGCGATTCTCCATCATTCCCCAGTAGCGCCACGGTGCGTAGCCCTCTTTAAGCAGTTTGTCCTGATAGAGTCCACAGGCGCTGACTTTCCACACCGGAAACGGCCCAGCCTCGTAGGCCGTGAGTTCTTTACCGGGCACCTTTTCACGAGGTCGAGCGATCGCGGATCGCATCGTAAACATACCAGTCCTCTAGCTTCTTCCGCGCCCACGGGGTCTTGCGCAAAAACGTTAGACTCGACTTGATCGTAGGATCGAACATGAAACAACGAATCGGAATCTGATCCACCATCCGCTCCCAACCATGGCGATCAACCACCGTGCGCAAGACCGTTTCCAAAGTCACGCCGTGCAAGGGATCATTCGGATGAGAGGAGGGTGAGGACATGGGCGGGAATTACTCGCAGATCAGCGGCGGAGAGTCATCCCTTAACTCAATTTGTTATCTCCAACTTCAGATCCTCCGAGTTGCCCCTCAGCTCGGGAGCATACATCGCTTCCGCCGTCGCGGGTAGTGCTTTGTAAATCCCGGGAGCCTCGGCACGGAGTTGATAGCGGAGAGTGTGAGTCCCACGCGGCAAGGCGCGGATGAAGAAATCCACCGTTTGATCGCGAGGCTCCATGTAAGCATTTAAACCGCTGCCGCCGACGTAACCGCTCAGCGCATCGAGCGCTTCGAAGCCTGCGGCTTTGGCGTCAGAAAAAACCAAGTATTCATAGTCGTTCTTACTCTCGAGAACGAGTTCCACTTCCACGCGGTCGCCCGAGGCGAGTTTAGCGCCATCCGCTAGCGGCTCGCGACGGAACCGCTCGACTTGTTGTTTAGTGACGAGTCCCGTCGCATCGGGGACTTCCGCTTCTTTTTCCAAAGCGATAAGTTTCGAAATATGACGGCTGACTTTCACCTCCAGCCCGGCAGCGCGGAGTTTCTCTTCTAGGGTGAAAACCTCCAGATAGACATTACCATAAAGCGTGCCCTTCCCCGATTTCCTCAACTCGATGTCATGTTTACCCGTGGTCACCACCTCGCCTGATAGAGCGACTGTATTATCAAAGGTGAATAGGTTTTCCCGATTGATGGAAACCTTACGCAGCGACTTCCCATCGAGCACGACATCCACCTCCATCTCTGGCGCATCCTCGCCGCTGGCTTTGAAGTAACTGGCGATCGCCTCAATCGCGAACGCCGTGTCACGAGTGGATTCCCAGTAAGTCGCGTGCTTTCGATTGTTGACTAAATACTTCACCAGACCACGCGTATCGGGATCTTGCGGCTTCACGGCGGCAAGCAGTTTGAGATACCACGCGTGGGCCTCCACCTCGCTTCCATACCAATTCCACCAGTAGTTTGTATTCTGAAGATCGAGATAGGCAGTTTGGTTTTCTGGATCGCGCTTGAGAAATTGAGAGATCATTTTCATAACCTCGTCGCGTCGCGCTTCGTCGCCCTTGCGATGATGCTCAAGCGCTAACAAACATTTCGCATACACCGGCAGATCCACGCGATCCCGATAGAGATATGCAAGCATCGGCTCCGAGTCACGCTTCGCCTCGCCGAGGACGAGTCGGATGAATGCATCCACCGCATCGCACTTCGGTTTCTCGTAGCGGTTGTCGTCTTTAATCGTTTTACCCTCACGCTCGACATGGAGCTGCAGGGCGGCGGTTTGTTTGCGCTCATATGCCATCAGCCAAGCAACGCCGGAGCTTAACATTTGGTCAGGTATCTCCGCGCCGTTTAGCTTCGCAATTAACAACCCATGAACCACCACCGCCGTGGTGTGCGGGTACGAATACTCGCCATAACCGGAAAACCAGCCCCAGCCGCCATCGGAGCATTGCATGGACATGAGTTTATCAATTCCCTTCGCGACCATCTTCTCCATTTCCACTTCATCAAACACCGGGTTCGTTTGCCACTGTTTCCATTGCACCGCGCGTTCGGCGGACTCACCTAACTCTTGGGGGTTAAGGTTGGTGCGCTTCGCCTTCACCTCGGCGAGGTTGATCTTGAGATCCTTTAACATCTGCTGCGCAATCACCGCCGGGACAAAGCGATTGAGCGTTTGCTCGGTGCAACCATAAGGATAACTCGCCAGATAAGGAATCGCATCCACCACCGCACCGGCGATGGTCGGGGAAAAGAGGACGGTTAATTTTGTTTGATCGGGACGGCGTTGTGCCGGCACGTCGATCTGAATCTTCGCTGTGTCCGCACCCGGCTCGACCGTGCGGCTCCACGCGTCTTGGCGGAGCATACCATGGACAAGCACCGGCAGCTTGCGCTCCACGGCGTCGCCATCGTCACCAGAATCCGCGCGCATCCGGAAGGTCGCCTCGCCTTCAAGCAGTGCTTTCACTCGCCAGTCGACGCGGGCTTCCGATTTCGCCGCGATCTCTAACGTTTGCGGCGCAGCATTGATCGCTTGTAAATCATTACCTTCGAGTTCAAGTGAAACCTTAACTGTCTTCGGCGAGTCATGATCATTCTGAACGACCGCACTAAACACTGACTCGTCGTGCTCCACCAAGAACCTCGGTGCTTGCAAGCGGACTAGCAAATCCTTGGAAGTAATGATTTCCGCGCTGCCCTCGCCCACCTGCGTGCCTTTGCCTAGCACCCAGACGCGAGCTTTCCATGTCGTCAAGTTGTCGGGAAACTCAAGTGGGATTTCTGCATGACCCTCGGCATCAGTTTGGATTGCGCCGGACCATTTCAAGAGATCCGCGAAATCCTTGCGAACAACGATGGTATTGGTTGCGGGAGCGGCCCCACCGTCACTTGTTTGCTTTTGTTTATCCTCTGGCATCGCGGCCGCCATCGCCATCGGCACGGCTCTTTCCGCGACACCATTGCTATCCCTCGACCTCCTACCCGCAGTATCTTTACCTACATAGCTACCTTCATCTCCGAACCGTCCGAGCGATTGCATCCCCGCGGCTTTCGGGCGCAGCAAATTTCCCGGCGAATCCGGGATGAAACCAAAAACATTTCCGGGATAATAGTGGTTCTTCCACGTCCAGAAATTCTCATGAATCATCCCGACGTTCGAGCCGCCGGTGATTGCTTCTAGCGACTTATCATAAACTGCGAGAACGGCGGTGCCGGTGACAGGCTTGCCTTGGACGTCGCGCAAGATCACTCGTAACATCGAAGTTTCGCGTGGCTTCACCCGGCTTTTCGCGGGTTCCAGCGTTACCTCGACCAGCTTACTAACGGGTGGCAGCAAGATCTGGCGGACCGCCGAATGCACTTTCGCTCCGTGAACCGTGATCGCTTCGATAAACATATTAGGCATATCTCGCAGATCGAGCGGGACTTCCACTTCGAGGCTCTTGCCATCGAGTTGGATGCGGCGGGCCTCACGGCCGGCATTGCCTGCGACGTGGAGAAACAGCCAGACATTGGCATTTGATTGGTCGCTGTTGACGCGGAGTTTCAGTGTTTCGCCCGGCGCGTGGGCGGGCTTGTCTGCCACCAGCTCGAGTGGCCCAAAATGCCAGTCGCCGGGTTCTGCGCGGCTTGGTCCTTGAACGTTGAGAATGGTGGCACCTTCCGCCGCTTCACCGCCGTTAAATGTTAAACTCGCAGCGAGCCGATACTGGCCGGTGGCAGGCGCGGCGAAACGCTGATGGATATCGCCTTGAGCATCGGTCTCAATGAGAAATGACTGAGTTTCCTTTTCATCGATCCGACCATTCTCTCCGCCGCTTAGTTTGAGTATCGTCAGTTTACCTTTCGCTCCGACCACCGGTTTTCCGGCAAGTGTGGCGACGGAAACGGTCGCTTCGATTTGTTCTCCGGCACGGGTATGTCCACGATCCGTCCAGACGATCACCTCGAACGGCTTGCGCGCGGCAATGACTGAGCCAGTGCCGCGTTCTTCGCGGCGCGAGGCATCCACCACGCGGGCTTCGATGATATACTTCGCATCCATGTCGCCATGGATCGCCTTGGCGGCCGCCGTGTCGATTTCGATCTTCGCTGTGCCATCGGGACTGATGGGCACATTGCGTTTCATCACAAGTTCATCGGACGTCCAGCGGTCACCTTGCCACCACGGCGGATTCGGTGGGAGACAGCCCCAGTTTTTCCAACCGGGATGCCACGCCGCCTCGCTGCCGCTCCACCACGCGCCTAGGCCATAGAGCCAATCCCAGCGCCAGACGGGAAACCAACGCTCACTGATCGAACTGCGTTTGACGATGACTTCTACATTGGCATTTCTAACTGGCGAGCCGTGGAAATAGTTAGCTTTAACAGTGACGATGAATTTATCACCTAATTTCACCGGCACGTCCGGTGCCTCGACTTTTACTTCATATTCTGGCTTGCGATATTCTTCCACACTCAGGCTAGCGGTCGCGGAAATCTGATCGCCGATTTGAAAGGTCGCATTCCACATCCCAAGCACCGCGTCCTTGGGAATGACGACTTCACTTTCTATCGCGCCAAGCGCGTCGGTCTTGAGGTTTTGAATTTTTATCACTTCCTCACCGCGACCGTTGGTGAGAATAAGGGCGCCTGTTTTGTTTGCCCACTTTGATTCATCCGGTTCAAAATAGCCGACATTTCGCAGATAGAATTTCAAATGTGCAGTGTCGCCGGGTTTATACAGCGGCCGGTCTGAGATACCATAAGTGAGATCGCGGTTGCCATTATCGAGTTGGGGTTGCTCGATGTGATAAGGCTGAAACCCGAAGAACGCGGTCGAGCGACCCGGCTTGCGGGCAATGGCTAACCACTGATAGTTGTCATCCCAATCGCCGGGTTTGAGCAAAGTCTTGCCATCGGCATCGGTAGTGCGGTTGAAAGCTTGGGTGCGGATGTCGATGTTGCGCGCTAGCGGATTTTTCCGTTCGAGACTCACCGCTCGGTAACCGAAGAATTCAATCGTTGCTTCGTCGACCGGTGCCCCACTCGCGGCATCCGCAACCCACCATTGTTTCTTGCCGCCCACATCGTTTTGCACAAGCACGGAATCAACAATCCAGATCAGCGTGTGGAAGGAATTTCCGCCTTCCACATTGCCAGTGATCCACCAAGCGCCGGCTTGGTCGAGAGGCACTTCTATATCAGCACGAGTGTCCCGATGCTTGGCGCGCGGGGTGAGATCTGCGGTCCAGTTAGTAGCCGGTTTGCCAAGGTATTTGGCTGCCTCTCCGGCGATCAAGCGACTGGCGATCTGCGAGGGATTGAGGCGTTGCCAATCGAGTTCGCGCGGATTGCTTTTCAAATAGGCGAGAGTGTCATTCACCACGGCGTCCATGTCCACCGGCGCGGCGGTTAGAGCAATCTTCGAGGCATTACGAAACACTAGCGGCAGCTTGGGCTTCACCCCGGCCGATACGGTTTCAGTAACCTCGAAGCGCCCCCAGTTGCCGGTGATTTGGTTGAGAAGCTTCTTCCGCGAGTCGGCATCTCCCGGGCCGTGCTTGGCGATGGTTGATTCGAGCATCTCGCGGGCCTTGTCATATTGTCGGCGATTGAGATATAGATCCACCAGCGCGTCACCGGCGCTGCCGCCCACCAACTTGTTATCGAGGATCGACTGATAGAGCGCGATGAAATGATACTCTGCGGGGAGTTTGAAACGACGGACACCATCAGATGTTTTCGCCAAACATTCATCTTCGGCGAGCGTGTCCATTTCAAGAATGCCCTTCGCACTATCAGGATCCTGCTGCCGCCACCATCCATAGGAAGAGAGAGTTTCCGTGCCGAATTGGGAGCGGGAAAATTTTGCCCGCTCGGAAATCATCACTGCCGCCATGTCGGCCTCGGTGCTCAGGCGGGCCTGCTCCGCAAGGGCGAAACGCCAGCGCTCGCCGTCGCATTTCGCGGCCTCCCACGAGGCGGGAATTGAATAGAGCACCGGCCGATCCACATTCCATGGCGCACCTTCCGAGCCACCTTCTGGACCTGGCTCACCCCATTCAGGCAAGTTCTCTAACGGCGTGAGTGTTTGTAATTTCCACGCTTCATTCTGCATGAAGACCGCCGCCATTTCCCGCCACGCGAGGATGCCTTCCGCTGCGGATGACTGCTTGACCACGGCTGCCCGTAACAACTGCAACGACCTAACATGGTCCCGATATACGGTGGTCACTGCCTGTCCTGTGGCAGCGGTCGAATCATCATTTCCGTCAAATCTCCCTCTGCCATAGCGCGCTCCCCCACCCCGCTCGAAGTCGCCGGCGATGATGCGGCCGGAATGCGGTGCGCGCCGATAGATCTCCGCTGCCGAGATGAGCAGTGAGGCGTTAGACGAGTGGGAGGAAATAGCGCGCTCGGCGAGTCCGTCGAACTCCTTCCACGCATTCAGTCGCCCGAGTGCCTCGCTGGCTCGCGCAAGATCTGCCCCCGATCTCGCATCTGAGAGCGGCGACAATTTTTCCTCGTAGAAATTTACGTCATCCCGCCAGAGGCCGCGCTCGCTGAGCTTGTCGCGTTCCTTGCGGAGGGCATCCGGGTCTTGAGCCATGAGGTTGAGTTGCGCGAACGCAGCGACGAGGCATATCCAGGCCAAAATTTTCATAACAGCGACTATGACACGCGAATCGACGCTTGCTTAGAAGAAATATCTCGTCCCTCACGGCCCCCATTGCGCGGACTTCAACCCAACCGGGCCAGCGCCGTCGCAAGGTCGCCCGAGGTGAGCGCCGTGGAATCAATCACTAGGCCCGGAAACGTCGCGCTGGTTAGAACACCATTCGCATCTGGCGAAATCTCTACGAATTCCCCCTCCTGGAACTCCCACCAAATCAGGCGGTTCTCATCGGTTAGCCAAACGAGATACTCCTGCACTCCGGCGCGAAGATAGGTGCGCTTTTTCTGATGGAGATCGTAGGAAACACTGCTTGCGGCGATCTCGGCAATCAACTCGGGAGCGCCATTGATATAGCCCTCGGCATCAATTGTTGCCTGCCCGTTTTCCCGCATCAGGAGCAGGTCGGGTTGAGGTTGATTGAAGGTGTCGAGGCGGAGGGTGGAGTTGTCAGCCACAATCAAGCCGGGGTGTCGAGTGGCGTAAACACGGAGCAAAGTTGCAAGATCAACATGTGGAATACCGTGGACGGATGCGCGAACGGGTGAGGCCATATAAACCATTCCTTCGATGAGTTCCGCCTTTTTCAAGTTGGGCATGGCGGCATAGCGGCGCTCGAATTCAGTCCGCGTCATAGAGTCGCCAGCTTGCAACGGGGGCGTTGTGGGCGAGATCACCCGTGATTTTTCAAGGACTGCCATCTGCCGGTCAAGCTAGGCGAAAATGATCTCATGGCAAGGCGGAAGGCGCTGGATTCCAGGTCGCCTCGATTGTTCTTGGCACGACTGGCGATCCCCACAAGCCTCCGGAGAGTTCAAACTAACCACCATGCCCATCGTCCTCGGCTGCATCTTCGGCTTCATCTTTTGGTTCCTCATGCGCTATCTCGTCGCGGGAATCTACACGGTCGATCAAAACCAACGCGCAGTGAAAACGAGATTTGGCCGCGCGGAACGGGTCGGCAAACTAACAACCCAAGAAGATCCCATCGCGGACTCACTCACTGACGATCAGAAGAGCCGCTACTCCTATCCGCAAGTCCGCGTGATCCCTCCGGGCGGGCCGTATTTCAAATGGCCATGGGAAAAAATTCATAAAATCTCGATCGCCACAGAGACAGTCAACATGGCGTGGGATCCCGAGGACTCGACCGCCAACTACAATGGCACCATGTTAGAAGCAGTGACCAAGGACCAGCTCAACACCGGCCTCACCGGCCAAATCCGCTTCCGCGTGGCCGAGCGAAATCTCTATGCATTTATCTTCGGCATCAAGAACCCCTACGCCCACGTCATGGGTTACTTCGTCTCAGTGCTGCGCGAGCGCATTGCTAACTTCGAAGCACCCGTAGCACCGCCGGAAGCGGGTATGCCGGAGAATGTGGCGGTCATCGGCATTTCCATCAACGACCTGCGGAAGAACCTGCGCGACCTCAACGAACACATGGACAGTGAGTGTGTCTCATCCGCTGCTAGATATGGCATCGTGCTGGATGCCACGCTCATCACCAGCATCGATCCACCGCCGGAAGTTGAGTCCGCGCTGGCGGCGATTAACACCGCTTACAACCAAGTCTCGTCCGACATCAGCCTCGCCCAAGCATCCGCCGACCAGAAGATCGTGCAATCGCGGCGCGCGGTGGAAATCGAAACGCTGCGCGCCTTGGCCGAGGTGGAGCCGCTCGTGCGAATGGCCGCGCAGTTGATGGACTTGAAAAGCCGCGGCAGCCAAGCTCTCCGCGCCTATGTCCGCAATGTCCGTCTCGCCCTGTTTGAAAAGGCCCAACAAGTATTCGTGGAATTCAACAAATGAACTTCCTCATAACCGTCGGTATCACCTTTGTCGCGTGCTTCATCGCATTCCCCATCTTTTTTGCGCTCGCGCGACTTTTAGGGCTTTATGCGATTGTCCACGAACGTCAGTGCAATGTGTATGTGCTATTCGGAAAAGTGTTAGCCACCATCGACGAGCCCGGATTGCACATCTTGCCATTCAAGTTAGGCCCGGCCTCGTTCATTGTAAATTGGCTGGGAAAATGCCATATCCTCGACATGCGGCTCGACCAAGAATACTTGCGCAGCCAGCCCGTCAACTCCGAGGAAGGCGCGCCCATGGGCATCGGCATCTGGCATGAAATGTTTATCAGTGATCCCGTCGCTTATTTATTTAAAAACAGCGATCCGCGCGGCTCACTTTCTGCAAATGTAAGTAACTCTACCGTCCGCTGCCTGAGCAACATGCCGCTCGCCCTGATGATGGTGAACCGCCACTCCATGAGCGACAACGTCCGTAACGAGGTTTCCCCAAAGTCGCACGAATGGGGCTACAAACTCGGCTCGATCTACATCCGCAAGGTCCATTTCCGCGATGTGGGCATGATCACCCAGATCGAAAGCAAAGTGGTCAACCGCCTGCGCCAAGTGACCTCCGCAATCAAACAAGACGGCGCGAACCAAGTCAGCATCATCACCAGCACCGCCGAGCGCCAAGCCGCCGTCGAGTTTGCGAAAGCAGCCGCGATCCGCCCGCAAATCGTCGGCGAGGCGCTCCAACAGATTTCCGAAGACCACGAGGTGGCCGAAGCCATGTTCGAGATCCTTGAAACGCAGAAAGTCATCGGCAGCGGCGCGAGATTAACAGTCCTCCCGCGCGGCGGTGAGTTGTTAGCCCAATTGCTCGCCGGGCATTCAGAGGACGAGGCGAAGACTCCGCCGCCGCTGAGGTGATATTGCCTTTCGGCCAAAATCGAGGCCTCACCGCAGCTTGCCCTTGCCCTTGGAGGGAAAGCCGGATAATCGAAAAAAGCTTTGTTGCTCGTCGCTAATCCACCTCTCCTTCATCCATTGATTATATGAAAAAACCAATCCGCATCGGCCTCATCGGCTACGGCTTCATGGGCCAAGTCCCATCCCTTTATCTATAAGGATTCCAAGCCAATGTTACACGGTGTAACACTTTTTCATTGTCATGCGCCGGGATGCACGCTACTGCATCGGCGTGAAAAACACTGCAAACGTCACCGAGTGCAAGCATCCGAGATACTCGCACCGAGTCAGATTTCCCGGACCTAACGGGAAGCGCATCGACCGATTTTTCTCCAATGAGACGGATGCGGCTGCATTCGCTAAAGATCAGAACAAAGAGACGGGCGAAGTGGGATCGGCTTTCGGCAGCATGTCGGAACCGGAGAGAGCCGCTTTGGCTTTCTGGCGGCAATTCGTCACGGACACCAGCCCGGCGCCGCCAAGCCTGCTCTCGGTTCTCCAGGACTACAAGCAGACCTTCGTTGTCTCAAAGGGATCTGTCACCATCTCCAATGCTGTCCAACAGTTCATTGCTCAGAAGGAATCGGAAGAAGCTGCAAAGCGTCACACCGACACGCTGAAAACACGCCTTGGCAGACTGGAGACGGATCATGGTGAATTGATCGCCTCAAAGTTCACGACGGGGATGTTCCTCGATTGGTTGAACGGGCTTCGCGGCATCCACTAAACCAACCTTGGCAAGAAACTGTCCCTCGTCACGCGGCACAATCTCACCCGCTCGCTGAGATCGTTTTTCAGTTTCTGCATTGAGCGCGGATGGGTGCTAACGAGTCCGATTCCAGCTCAAAAAAGATCGAAGTCGAAATCCGCGAAACTGGCGATGCACAAGGCCCCCGCCATCATGCTCCCCGCCGATGTGGCTCGATTCATGGAAGCCACGGCAACCTTCGTGCCGAGAGCCGTCCCATTCTGGGCGGTGAAGTTCTTCGCTGGCATCCGGGATGCCGAGGCCGGGGAAATGGATTGGAACATGATCGACCTCGCTGCCGGGGTAATCCATCTACCCGCAAAAATCTCGAAAACCGGGGATGATCGAACGGTGAAGATAGAGCCAAACCTCGCGGCATGGCTTCGGCCCTACGTCAAACCGACTGGTCGCATCTGCATGAAGAAGAACACGCGCAAAGCTGACTTCGGCATCATCCTCGACAAACTGGCAAAGCGGGACGCCAAGGGTGAAATCACCGAGCCGTTTGCATTCCCTTCCAACGCCGCCCGCCACAGCTTCGGCACGTTCCACCTATTCCACTTCCGCAACGCCGGGGAAACCGCCCTCCAGCTAGGCCACAAGAGCAATCCGGCCATGCTCCACACTCACTACAAGAACCCGACCGCTGAAAAACACGCGGCGGCATTCTGGAAGATCACACCAGCCAAACCCGCCAAGAAAGCGAAGAACATCACCAGCATCGAGACGGGGAGGAAATCCGCATGAGCGAAACACCGAAGAAAAAGGGACGGCCCAAAAGGAAAACCGGAAACACTGCCAAAGGTGAGGAATCGAAATTGAAACTGACTGAGCCGGTCCCCCAGTCCGTTTGGAAAGATGCCGTGGCGGCCAAAGGGGAGCATCCGGGGGATGCCGTGCGGTTCAGTAACCAAGGGCTTTTCGAGTTTCTATCCGTCAGCCCCGACGTGACTCATGAGAAAGTCTCCGCAATCCTCAAGGACGAGCGTGCCAGACTACAGGTGGCGGATCGGATAGAGCGCATAGTGACGGACGCCGACTTCTCCGCCCGCTTTGGCGGGACGAATCTTGAACCCCGCGCGGAACTGGAGCGCATTTCCCGCTGGCTCGAATGGCGACCAGACACCCCGGCTTCCATCCTCTCCCGCGCGTGGGGTGAAGTGAGCACGCGGCGAGCGTTGTTCCTTTCGAGGTGGATGCTACTGAACGGCACGGAGAAGGACCGCAAGGAGTTGAAGCGACTACAAAGGCGCGGGCGGCGATCCTTCAAGGAAGGTCTTCGCGAACTGGTTAGCCACGTCGCCACCCACGGAGAGCCGCCGCCCTCGTCGCCCGCCCGTATGAATGTCAGCGATTCCGCTGTGATCTTGGCTATGGTTGTTTGTGGAGCGATGGAAGCAACCAGCGACAATCTTTCTGGGATGCTGATTGATGCATGGATCAGCTCCCTGCCCAAGGCGCAACAGACTCAAACCACCATGGATTCCGCCCGCC
Source organism: Akkermansiaceae bacterium (assembly GCA_043729385.1). Classification (GTDB taxonomy): domain Bacteria; phylum Verrucomicrobiota; class Verrucomicrobiia; order Verrucomicrobiales; family Akkermansiaceae; genus Luteolibacter. Next base: position 3,018 of record JAYTLO010000200.1, on the reverse strand, counting down.
GCCGCATCAGCAAAGCACTTTTCGAGATGGGGTTTTCAAAAAAAACCAGCCCAGCAAGGGGCTGATGTTGTGCGAGTGGGGATTTATTTGGCGAAAGAATCCCCACCGCCCCCGCTGGCCGAGCGGCGCATGTCCGCGCATTTCAATGCGGGATGGCAACTGCAAACGCACCGCTACTGAACCGGGAAGACGCGAAAGTTAGACTCGCTGTCTCTCTGAGAACCATTGACGAACTCATTTCATCCGGCGACCTCCCCGTCATCCGCTTGGGACGATCCGTTAGAATCCGCCCGTCCGCAATCGACTACCTGATTGAGGCCAGAGAAACGCGGGTGAACCCACGCAAGAAAAGCGCGGCAGCTCTCAAACGGTAAGCGATGGCCAATCCATCCCCTCTCGCGCGGACAGCACTGCCGCCATTATCGGAACGTGAGCACATGGAGGCAGCCCCTCAAATGACCATCGATCCCGACCAAATCTCCACCTATCTCGACTGCCTCTTTCAAAACCATAACTGGCAGGCGGATGAATTCCTGCTGATTCGCGGCGTGGGCGAGAAGGGCACACCGCAGGAAGGGGTGTTCGCGGAAGATCAGCCGTTGCAGCCGGGGCTTTACAATCCTTGCGGCTCCATCGCTGCCGCTGCCGAGCGGTATTCGCAACACAACATCGGGACGTTCATCGTGCCCGCCGTGCTGTCTGCGGCGAAAGCGACCGAGGAGAACGTGAAGCTCTTGCCGATGGTCTTGCTAGACCTCGATAGCATCCCGGCTTGGGAGGCTGTGGAATGGCTCACCGAGACCATCGGCGAGCCTACCATGATCGTTGCCAGTGGCGGACGCAATGACCACGGGCCGAAGCTGCACGTTTACTACATCCTCGACGAGCCGCGCCCGGCGGCTGACGTGGTCCCTCTAGCGGTGGCAATGGCCGACCTGCTAGGGAGCGATCAAATCTTCATGCGGCGGACGCAGCCGATCCGCGTCCCCGGCTCAATCCACATGAAGGGCGGCGAGCCGAAAGAGGTGAAGGTGGAACGCTGGAACACGGACACGTTTTCGTTGGATGAAATTCGGGCGAAGATCGAGGCGGCGGCGCCGTCGCCATGGGCGAATGCAAAAACCAGCATGTCCCACCGGGCGGCGGGGGTTTCGTTCTCCCCGGCATCGTCCGCAGACAGCAACGCGCTGCTCACCACGACGATCACCTCCGGTGGCGGAGATGGCATCACCCGCTTTGATGCATTCTCGCGAGTGGCCGGCCATTACCTGCATGTGGCGCGGCAAGGGTCGCTAAACGAGGGCGAGGCATATCAAGCACTGGCTGGCTGGGCGGCGGCCCATCTCTCCCCAGCGTGGCCGGATGAGCGCGTGAGAAAAGAATGGCAGGTGCTCCATGACCGGGAAATCCAGTCACGCGGGCCGTTCCCGGAAGTGAAGGTTTATCAGTCGCCGCCTGACGCATCGGCCTGGGCAGCATCCCTTCGCGACAAGCTCACCGAATGGGCGTTCGATCACACAAAAATCCCAGAGCGCCCGATTGCCATTCTCCGCTTGGGAAAATGGACAATCTCCACAGCGGGAAATCTAACCGTGATTCAGGCTCCGATCAAAGCCGGGAAAACAGCCGTCATCAGCGCCATCATTGGCGCGGGATTCAAGGGATTGAAGATCGGACCTGACTGCCTAGGGTTCAGCGCACACAACCCGGAAGGAAAGGCGCAGCTTCACCTAGACACCGAGCAAAGCAGATATGACGCCGATGCTATCCCCCGACGTGCCATGCGCAGGGGCGGTGTTGAAGCTCCGCCATCTTGGTTCTACAGTTTTTGCCTAACCGCTTTCGACATCAGCGAGCGGCTTGATTCTCTCGATTTGCTCATTCAAGAGGCCAAGTCGAAGCATGGCGGTATTTTCTGCATCATCATCGACGGCGTTGCCGATTTTTGCTCCGACCCGAACGACGCTAAGGAATCATTCGCGCTAGTGGCAAAACTCGCCAGCATCGCCACCATTCACGAATGCGCCGTCATTGTCGTGATTCACGAAAACCCCGGCAGCGAAGCAGGGAAAACGCGCGGTCACTTGGGAAGTCAGCTCGAACGGAAAGCGGAAACCCCGCTCAGGCTTGCTAAGGATTCTAACGGCATCACAACAATGTGGTCAGAGAGGTGCCGACACAACCACATCCCCCAGAATCAAGGAGTGTGCTTCAAATACAGCGAAGAGGCCGGGATGCACATTTCTTGCGGCAGCTCGCAGGAAATCAAGGCCAGCGTCAAACGATCCAAGTTCATTGACGAGGCCGAGCGGGCTTTCGATGACACAGACGGCATGACTTACACCGACTTTGTGGCACGGATCATGGCGGCAGCACTCCCTAACGGAATGAAAATGGCAAAGTCCACCGCAGAAAACCGAGTGACGAGCTACGCCGCTGAGGGGGTAATCCTGAGACGGACGGATGGAATTTACGCTCTCAGCCCCGCCCTACCCTCAACCCTTGATTTACCCTCAATGAACCCTAGCAAGGGTCAGGAATGATCTACCCTCGAACCCTCACCCCCCTTATAGAGGGGTGAGGGTGATAGGGTAATCCCTAGCCCAAATCGACAGAAACAACCCTCGAAAGGTTCCGAAGCAATTCTCCCGATAGAAATTACCAACCAACCCCATCCCATAATTCCATGAATATCCCAGACAAAGCCGTCACCAATACCACCCCGCCCGCCGAAACCTCCATCCCTACCATGAACCACGATACCAAGCCCACCGACAACGCCACGCCTCAAACGGCACCCATCGCAGACCGCGCCGACGCCGCGTTCCTCCAATTCGCGGAACGCATCTTAACCGTCATTACCATCGACGGAGAAGGCACGGCACCCCCTGAAGAGGTGAAGCGCCTCATGGCTGAGGTTTGTCCAGCGACAATTATAAATTCCGTTGGCGACAATTAAAACTGCCCAGTGACGACAATTAGAAGCGGGGCTCTTCGGGCGATTCCCCCCGCCTCCCC
>JAYTLO010000199.1:0-9320 GCA_043729385.1 Akkermansiaceae bacterium | reverse complement strand
AGCCTCTGCGCCCAGACCACCGAGCGCGACCGGCACCCGCGGCGCGACCCAGCGGGCGAGAAACGGCCCGGTGATCAGCGCGGTCGGTAGGCCGATGGCCAAGGACCAGAGGATGGTCTTGCCGGTGTCCGCGCCGATTTTCGCGATGGCCACCATCGGTCCAGGATGCGGCGGGATCAGGCCGTGCGCGGTGGAAAGTCCCGCCGCAAGTGGCAGTGCAAGATAGAGAATGGGCGTCTTCGTTTGCCGGGCTAACATGAAGGCGATGGGTCCTAGCAGCACGATGCCCACGCCGAAAAACACCGAGATGCCGACGAGAAACGCGACCAGCATGATGGCGTAATCGAGCCGCTTGATCCCTAGCAGCCGCACCATCCGGTTGGCGATGACCTCCGCTGCGCCGGATTCTGCAAGCAGCTTCCCCAAGATGGTGCCCAAGCCGATGATCATCGCCAAAAAGCCTAACGTTTTCCCGACGCCGTCTTGAAAACTCGTGGCAATGCCCGGCAGCGGCATCCCAGATCCCACCCCGACGACGATGGAGGCCAGCATCAGCGCGATGAAGGCATTGCACTTGAAACGCGCGATCAGAACGATGAGTCCGACGATGGTCCCCAGGGCGAGAAATAACAGACCGTTAGGAGACAACATCGCAATGGGCAAGCACATGGTGCCGCGTTGATAGCGGCTGCGATGTGCTGTGCAAATCTCTAATTGGCGATGACGCTGCGGACTTGCAGGTTTGGGAATGACATCGTTGTCAGCGGAAATGCGCCTGATTATTTCGCGCCGACGGGTGTGGACGCTGCTTCGTGGAGTTCCTCGGCGGCTTCGAGTTCGGCGCGCTCCTTGGCGATGACGCGAACGAGTTTGAGAGTGGTTTCCTCCCAGTTAGAGAGCAGCTTGGTGGCTTGCACGCTGCCGGTTTTGTCAAGATGCAGCTCGATGAGTGCGCGGACTTCGGCGATGTCCTGGGTGCGCTTGATTGGCAGAGCGACGACCATCTCCGAGTTCACGCGCGAGAAAAATTTCCCGTCCACATCATAGACGTAGGCTGTGCCGCCGGACATGCCGGCTCCGAAATTTTTCCCAGTCTTGCCGAGCACGGCGACGATGCCGTTCGTCATGTATTCGCAGCCGTGGTCGCCGATGCCCTCGACCACGCTGGTGGCACCTGAGTTTCTAACGGCGAAGCGCTCACCCGCGCCGCCGGTGGCGAAGAGTGATCCGCCGGTGGCTCCGTAGAGGCAGGTGTTTCCGCAAATCGTGTTAGTCGCAGCTTCGAATTTGGCACTCTCGGACACGCGGATGATGATTTCTCCGGCAGCCATGCCTTTGCCGACGTAGTCATTCGCCTCGCCGATGAGTTCGAGCTTCACGCCGGAGACGAGGAAGCAGCCGAACGATTGGCCAGCGCTACCGCGGCAGGTGATATGGATCGAGCTCGCGGCGAGACCACGGTCGCCATGGATTTCCGCGATGCGCCCGGAGAGGCGGGTGCCTATGTTGCGGTCGGTGTTGACGACCGCGTAGCTGAGCGCGACGGGCGGGCGGTCGGGCAGGAGTGTGATGGCATCGAGGATTTCCGGTGGGACGGAGTCGGGACCGTATTCCGGAGATTTGGGCGCTTGGCGGTCGGAAATCGCTGCCACGAGGTCGGCGAGGATTTGGAGATCGAGTGCAGGTTTGGCGAGGCCGTCGTTGCGCTCCTTGGCACAGATACGGGAAATCGACTCCGCAGGATTTCCCGAATGCGCGGCGAGGGCGGGCACGACATCCTTGAGCAAGGCACTGAGATCGAGCGTGTTGGCCTTCGGGTGATCCGGGATGTGACGCTGCTTGAGGAAATCCGGGCGACCGATGAGTTCGTCCAGGGTGCGGACCCCGAGCCGGGCCATGTGGGTCCGAGCTTCCTCGGCGACGGCGGTGAAATAGTTGATTACCATTTCCGGCGTGCCTTTGAATTTGGCGCGGAACTTCGGATCGGTGGTGGCGATGCCGACCGGACAGGTGTTGAGGTGGCATTTCCGCACGTAAACGCAGCCCATCGCGATCATGGCCGTGGTGCCGAAGTTGAATTGCTCGGCTCCGAGGATGGCGGCGATGACCACGTCGCGACCGTTGCGAATCCCGCCGTCGGTGCGGAGGACCACGCGCTCGCGGAGATTGTTAATAAGTAGCGTTTGCTGGGCTTCGGCGAGGCCGAGTTCCCACGGTGAGCCGGCGTGCTTGGTGGAGGAAAGTGGCGAAGCACCGGTGCACCGTCGTGGCCGGAGATCAGGATATTGTCGGCAGAGGCTTTCGCACAACCTGCGGCCACGGTGCCAACGCCGGATTCAGCCACCAACTTCACCGTAATCCGGGCACGCGGGTTCACTTCTTTGAGGTCGTGAATGAGCTGGGCCAGATCCTCGATGGAATAAATATCGTGATGGGGCGGGGGAGAAATGAGCTGCACACCCGGCTGAGTGTTGCGCAAGCGGGCGATCAGCGCATTCACCTTGTGGCCGGGGAGCTGGCCGCCCTCGCCGGGCTTGGCTCCTTGGGCCATTTTGATCTCCAGCTCGCCGGCATTCACGAGGTAATACGCCGAGACCCCGAAGCGTCCAGACGCCACTTGTTTGATGTAAGAGCGGGCGAAATCGCCGTTCGCATACGGCTTGTAACGGATCGGATCTTCACCCCCTTCACCGGAGTCCGACTTGCCGCCGATGCGGTTCATCGCGATGGCTAGAGTCTCGTGCGCCTCGGGCGAAAGCGCTCCCAGCGACATCGCGGCAGTGGTGAAACGCCGCCGAATTGCCTCCATGAACTCGACCTCTTCGAGCGGTATCGGATCACTGGAATGAGGCACGAATTCAATCAAATCCTTGATAGATACCGGATTGGTTTCCAATGCTACACGAACATATTCTTCATAATCTCCAGCATCGCCGGATTTCACGTAGGTGTGGAAATTCTTGATCACCTCAGTGGTGTAAACATGCCGCTCGCCGGCTTTGCGATAGCGGTTATAGCCGGGATCGCCGAGGTTGAGTATCTCTCCGTTTGGAACGACGGTTTCGAACGATGATTTGTGACGGATGATTGACTCATCGGCAATCTCCGTAAAGCCGACCCCGCCGATTTTAGACGGAACACCGGTGAAGGCGAAATCGACGACTTCCCGCCCGACTCCGATGGCTTCGAAAGTCTGGGCACCTTGGTAAGAATTGAGCACTGAGATGCCCATCTTGGATATGATTTTGAGAATGCCTTTTTCCAGCGCCTTTCTGTAATGAGTCATCGCTTTTTGGGCGCTGATTTCTCCGAGCTTATTCTTTCCCACATCCGCAGCGACGAGCTGGCGGACGGTGGCGTAGCCAAGGTAGGGGCAGATGGCAGTGGCTCCGAAACCGAAACAACAGGCGATCTGATGGACGTCGCGGACTTCGCCCGCTTCGACCACCAGCGAGGCGCGCATCCGCTTACGAATCCGCGTCAGGTGGTGATGAATGGTGCCGATGGCTAGCAACATCGGAATCGGAATGCGCTCGGAGGATGTCGCTCGGTCGGAAAGGATAAGGATGTTTCGGTTTTCCTGAACGGCGGTTTCTGCCTCGTGGCAGAGTGCATCCAGCCGAACTTTGAGGCCGGTTGCACCTTGAACACTTGGCCATGTGCAATTTAGAACAATGGCCAGAAATCCTTGATCGTCAAGATGCTTGATCTTTTCTAGTTGGTGCTCGAAGAGAATTGCGCTGTCGAGGCTGACGGTGTTGCAATGCTCTGGGCTTTCCACGAGCAAGTTCCGTTCTGGGCCTAGGCCAGCCCCCAGTGACATCACTGCCCATTCGCGAATCGGGTCAATCGGTGGGTTGGTAACCTGGGCAAACAATTGTTTGAAGTAGGTGTATAGAAGGCGCGGATGAGTGGAGAGCACCGCCAGTGGAATGTCATCACCCATCGAGAAAACGGCTTCCTGAGCACCCTTGATCATCGGCGGGAATACCATGTCGAGCTCCTCCAGCGAGATGCCGTGGGCGACTTGCTGGCGTGAAAGCTCCAACGGCGAGTAATCCATTTCCGGCACATGCGCGGTCGGCGATACGAATTTGCGGAGTTCGACCTGCTGCTCGTCGATCCACCGGCGGTAGGGCTGCTGCTGGGCAAGCTCGTCCTTGATCTGGCGGTCGTATTTGAACTCACCGGTGGCTGTGTTGGCCGAAATCATCTGGCCGGGTCCGAGACGGCCTTTCTTGACGATGGTCGCATCGTCAAAAATCACGGCTCCGGCTTCGGAGCCGATGTAGAGAATGCCGTCATTCGTGATTTTATAACGAGATGGACGGAGACCATTGCGGTCCAGGGAGGCGCACAGCTTGATGCCATCGGTGAAGGCGAGCCCGGCCGGCCCGTCCCATGGCTCAGAAAACGAGCGGGTGTATTGGTAAAAGGCCCGAAGTTCGTCCGAGATCGACTCATCATTCCGGGAGGCCGGCGGCACGAGCATGCACATCGCGTGCTCTGGTGACCGCCCGGACAGAATGAGCAATTCCAGCGCGTGGTCGAGCGACGCCGAGTCCGACTCGCCGTGGCGGATCAGATTTTTCACCAGTTCGATGTCGTCACCCCAGATCGGAGAGGCGAAAAATTCCTCGCGCGAGGTCATCCAGTTGCGGTTGCCTTCGACGGTGTTGATCTCGCCGTTGTGACACATCATTCGGAATGGCTGCCCCAGCGGCCAAGCGGGAAAGGTGTTGGTCGAAAACCGCTGGTGATAGAGAGCGATGGCGATCTCGTAGTCGGGATCGCTGAAATCCAGGTAGAACGCCCGCAACGCGGCTGGCATGGCAAGCGCCTTGTAAGAGATCAAGCGACTGGAAAACGAAGGCATGTAGAAGCCAGGGATTTCCTTGGTCCGGTGCTCGATCTCGCGGCGGCAAAGGTAGAGCTGACGTTCGAACTGATCCGCATCCATCCCGCCGGGACGGGTCATCAGCAATTGCTCGATTTTCGGGCGGCTTGTGAGTGCGATTTTTCCCAGCGCATCGATATCGATGGGCACCTCCCGCCAGCCGATGCGGCCGATACCGCGTTTGTCAGTGACCTCGGCGGCAAGCGCCTGAATCTTCGCAGCATCATTCTCTGAAAAAAAGAACACCCCAACGGCCAGATCTAAATCATTTTCAACAATATGACCAAATTTTTCCGCAGCTTTTCTAAAAAGCGGGTGGGGGATCTGAGTGAGGATTCCTGAGCCATCGCCGGTCTTCATATCAGCATCAACCGCTCCGCGATGGGTCATGCAGCAGACGGATGTGAGCGCGTAGTCGAGGATCTGGTAGCTGCGTTTTCCATGCAAATGGGCGATGGCACCCATGCCGCAATTATCATGTTCTTGGGAGAGCTGGTGCAACGATCCAGCGACCAACGGGGTGCTTGAGTGGTAAAAAGGGTTCATCAGAAAATCAGGAAATAGCGGCCTCGCGTGCCGTCTGGTGCGGGCTGCGGAGTAGACGACTAGATGCCGACCCTGCCAAGCAGGAAGCGTGCCCGCTGGAGTGGGTAGGGGATCAGGAAACTTCGTCGTTTTCCTCGGGCGGTAGCAAGCCACGATCCACGAGGAATCGGTCCGCTGCGCCGATGGTCAGCTCGAAATTCTTATGGCTGACGTTGAAGTTGAAAAAACTGTGATCCGCCCGCTCGAAGTGGATCAACTCGCAAGAATTCCCGCGCCAGCGCATGCGGCGGCGAAATTTATCCACTTCCTCAAACGGGGTGATGCGGTCGGATTTCCCGTGGAAAAAAAGCATCGGCGGAAGTTTGCGGCGGATCAACTGGGTGGGACTCAGGCGCTTGGCCGTTCTGGCATCCGGGAAACGCTCAATGGCGGGGCCTTTCGTCGCGGTATTGATCAGCGTGCTGAAAAGGATGAGAGCCTGCGGCTGACAGTCGAAGCCATCGACCGGCGGCAGATTCTTGGCTTTCGGCATGGTGGCGAGCAGGGCTAGATAGGCTCCGCCAGCGGCACCGCCGAGAGTGATTTTGTTGGGATCGATGTTGAACGTATCGGCATTGGAGCGCAACCAGCGGATGAGATCGCGTGCGTCCTCGATCGCTTCTAACGGGCCAGTGCCGTGCTTCGACGAGGTCCGGGTTTCCGCCGCGACGGTCACCGCGCCACGAGTCGCGAAGTGCAGGCAATGGGGGACAAACTGAGTCGGCGTGGGTGAATCCCAGAAGCCGCCGTGGAAAAAGACAATGACCGGGCGGGGGGCGGTAGTCATTTTTTCCGGCAAAAAGAGATGAGCCAAGACATCGCCCTGCGGCCGTTGCTGATAGACGTAGGTGGCCGCATCTTTCAAAATCTCACGATCGCGCGCCTCGCCGATCGGCGCCACTTTCTGCAAAATACTGCTCATAGCTAAAACCTCAGCCGCTCCTAATCGAATCGGCCTGCAATTTGTTTGTTGTGGGTTGGGCCGTCTTGTCCAATCGTTTCGCGTATGAATCGACTGATTTTCGTGATTTCACTGCTTTTCGCCTCCCTAACAGCCGCTCAGGAGAATTTGCGTCCCGCCCTCGAAACGACCTACCGTGCGTGGCGGGAATCGATGATCCGGCGGGATGCTTCGATCTGGCAGCGAGTCACCGCCGAGCATCGTAGAATCGAAGTGCGAAACCGCATCCTCTCGGAAAAACAGCCATTTCCCGCCACTGTTTTCGATTTGCCGGCACCTCCGCCGTCGCTAGAAGGGCTGCAGTTTCTCGAAGCCAGACAGAACGGCGCGACGGCAAAAGCATCCTACTTCGGGAAAATCGACTTCGGCGTGGGCGGCGAGCCTACCGAGAATTTGCTGGTCCTCTCCTTCATCAAAGGCAGCGGGGGATGGCTCTATGACCGGGCGGACTTTGTTAACTTGGTGGCGCTGCCGGCCGTCCGCACGGAGCTGGCATCTGGAAATTTGAAGTATTTGACCGAGACTCCAGAAGCCCAGCCCTCTGGACAAGTTCCGCCGACACCGATCGCCGCTCCACCGGCGAAGCACGTGGCCAAGGTTTACGTGTTTTGCCCAGGCCGCGAAGTGAAGGTCCAAATCAACAAGATCAGCCACCATCGGTTTGCAAACGCCAAGGAAGCGGAAATCGTGATCGGTGGTGCCTTGGACGGCACCAACGAGGTGCAATACTCGGTGAAAAAGCTTGAGGGCGGGACCGGCAAGGAAGTGATGACCATTCGCGTCTATTTGATGTCGGAAGTGGCCGGAGAAAAGCCGATTAAAGCCTTCGAGTATCAAATCGCCGCCGGCGAAACTCCGAAACCAGTAGGCACGGGAAATTTCACCATGGACGCCGCCACAGCCGCGAAACTCGTTGGCCGGTGACTGTGCATCGCTAAATCGTCCCGAGATCGTTTCCGATCATCCCAGCAGACTGGCAGCGAAGATAATGGGTTGCGATGCGACCTGCTCTCCAACTGGACTGGATAGAGTGAAGCACTTGCGAGATCACTTACATCATATCATTTCCCACGGGCGGACCGGCAGGGGTCGAACGCAGAGGAGGGTGGTAGAGTTAAAATAACGTTATTTGATTGGTAGTGGGTCAGTTTGAAATCTCCTGAAAATCGGATGCTTGCTGGCTGACCCTTCAGGTGCGAAACTCCCCCATGATCAGCCCCGAGCAACCCGGCCCCGTGAAGGATAAAAAGAAAACGCCGCCCCGCGATAAGCAGGACGGCGGCAAGAAGGAGTGCGGATGCGGTAAGGATCACGACTCCCCCGAGGACGAAGGCGTGGACTCAGCCAACGACTTCATGCGGAAATTTCTGAAGAGATCGGAGGATTAGACCTCTTGCTGCCGATCTTTTTGCGCTTCACGTGCATTTCGATTCCAAGCTCCGTGAGTTCGTGAATGGGATACGTGTCATCAAGGCGCACCTTGAAATCGTCCCAGTCTTTCGATTGGCGCATAAGCACCCAAGCCCCCTCCAAATGCGTAATCAGCTTGGGGTGTCCGACTTCTTCCGAGAGCCACCAGTAATGCCGGAGTCTTCTCCGGCCTGAATTCGCGGTGGGGTTTTTCTTCTGAAGTTCATCCAAAACACCCGGCGCCAGCCGGTCATAAACGATGTCATCGGTGTATTTTCCAACGACACCAGGGCGGGCGCCGGCAATCGACTTTTCGGTCCACTCCCAACCCTTCAGGCGAAAAATCTCCTTGTAGAACTTCAAAGGAAAACACTTCGTCCATCGGCGGTAATCATCCATGATATACTGGTTGAGAATGCTTGCTAGGGCATCCTTGGCGCGGATCGCTTGATACCCCGTGGCCTCATCGACCAGCGCGGTCATGGTCGTATTGGTCAACGCCCTGAGGAGGATATTCGCCTTCTCGCCCAAGTGAGCCTGCGACGGCAGAAGGGCATTAGCCGAGTTCGCGTCCTGATACACCCACAAGATTCGCGGGAAAACGTCAGCAGAAATGCCATTCCCGATGGCGGCGCCATTAGCGCTGACATATTGGATTGGCGCCATCAAATCCGCCTTCAGATCCTCGTCGATAAACGGGGTGAGATTTGTTGCAGAGATATAAACCGGGAGGTTGGCGCCACCCTTGTTTTCCTTGATCCGGAGCCAGTGGGAGCCTCCCCGCTTTCCGCCAATCGCCTTGGTTACGCTTCGCTCGGAAAGCAACCGGACCGCCTCCCCGTTGATTTCGACAACGGCGCAATCAACCTCAACACCGTTGAGATTGAATGATCCTGAGTATTCTGCTTTCGGAATCCCCTTGGCCTTGGCCCAACGAGACGTTGCCGCCTTGGCGCCACTCTCCGAAAGCTGCACCTTGCTGAGTTTTGCTGCACGAGCCTTACCACCTTCTGAGCCCCTTGGGGGCTGGTCATTATTGTTGGACATGCGTGCATTATTATCTTGCACGCATCATGCGTGCAAGTTTTATTTGCACGCATGAACCGCACCGCATCCGAGAAAAGATCGACGATCGTCCGTTGCCTCACAGAAGGAAATTCAATTCGCTCCACGGTGCGGATGACTGGCGCCAGCAAGAACACCATCACGAAGCTGGTGGTTGAGTTCGGGGAGTTCGCCGCTTGGTATCAGGACAAGATGCTTCGCAACCTTCCATGCAAGGATCTCCAGTTGGATGAAATCTGGGCATTCTGCGGCTGCAAGGAGAAGAACAAGGGAACCTCCATTGCTCCGAATGGCGGCGACATCTGGCCGCGCAAATTTTTTTCTGTAAAAGTGACTTCTGACTTTTGCTGAGAGGTGGTTTTTCGGGTTTGGTTTGCTGGTTGTTAGGAGAGGGTGAGGTAG
>JAYTLO010000198.1:0-20748 GCA_043729385.1 Akkermansiaceae bacterium | reverse complement strand
CTTGCCGGCTCGCTCACTTCGTCAAGCTTTTAATTGAATTGTTTTTGTATAAATCACTTTAAACCAGTTATTTACGCGCTAACCTGACGCGAATGGGCGAGTGGCTTGAGCACTTCGTTCACTTTTTTCACATGGCTCCACCGAGCCGTGGGCGGCGGGCGGGGCGATGGAGGCGGCGATTGTTAGAGTGGGTTTCATGGAATCGTAGGAGCTCGGGCGAAATAAATTTCGCGGTCCGTTAGAAGAACCAGCCGCGTTTCTTGCGCTTGTGGGAACCGTCGCCGACTGACAGCACTTCGATCCGGGTGGTGGTGATGCCTTGGTCGTAGAAACCGAGTTTTTTAGCGGCGCGGGGGGTCACGTCGAGGATGCGGCCGGGGATGAACGGGCCGCGGTCGTTGATGCGGACTTTGAGGGAGCGACCGTTCTTCAGGTTGGTGACCTTGACCAGGCAAGGGAGTGGGAGCGTTTTGTGCGCCCCAGTTAGATGCCACGGCATGACCTTCTCGCCAAGCGAAGTGGTGCCGCGCTTGAGGCCAAACCACGACGATTCGTTATACCACGAGCCGCCGCCGGTCTCCGTGAAATCGAGCGCCGCATCCACGCTCATCGGCTGATAGTATTGGCCGCGCACGGTGTAAGCGCGGGTCTGATAGCCATGGTGACCACCGGGTCGGGAGAAGCAGGAGGTGAAAACGAAAACCGCCACGCTGCACATGGCGGCGAGGCGGAACGTTGGGCTTTTTCTCAAACAGATACTCACGATTTACGCTCGCGGATGACTTGTAGAGTGGTCGCGACCTTGTCCTTCATTTCCTTGCCGGGTTTGAATTTTACGGCGGCGCGAGCGGGGATCGGCACGTCCTTGGCGGGATCCTTCGGGTTGCGACCGATCTTCGCTTTCATTTCACGGACTTGGAAGGCTCCGAAATTGCGCATCACGACCGTGTCGCCTTGGGCGAGCGAGTCGGTGATTTCATCGATGAGGGTTTGGACGACTTCTAGCACGTCTTGTTGGGTGATTTCGTGACCTTTTAATCCGAGCTGATCGGTGATTTTGATAACGAGTTCGCGTTTGGTAATTGTAGCCATGGGGAGTTAGGGAGAGGATTGAAAACTAACGAAGTGCTGGGATTGATGCACGCCACTGACGGTTTTGTCCCGTCAAAAATCGTTTAAATCCATGCGGAATTCGTGCCAGAGGTCAAACAAACCTCGCAATGGACGGATTTTTTGAAACGAATTCGTCATTAGATATCTAATCGGCGTCATCGGTTGAGGTGGGTCAGACTGGTTTTGAATTGGCGTTCTGCGACATCAACGAGCTATTCCGCGACGACAAATATCGCCCCGAATCGGTTGCTCTGGATCGGCTTGTCTGGATTCACCGCCATCTTGGAGATATCCCCATCAAGGAACAGCGCGTCCTTGCAGCCGAGCTTGAGAAATAGCCCGGCGAAGTCCCAGAAGTTCACAAGCTGATCTTTGTCTGTCATGGCGAAAACGAATCTTCCTTGCCTGTCCACTCCGACGCCGTTGCGGTGAAGTTTGCTGACAGAGCCTTCCCGGAAAGCCCGGTGGCGTTGTCCGTCGATCAACAGCAGGGGACCGGATTGGATGCCCCAGGATTCTTTGCCCGTGGATTTCCATGTTGTGCAGTTCCCGATGAATGGCCCACCCGGGCTGAATGTGCAGACGCCGTTAGGTTTGAGAAAGAAATTCCCGGGAGCGTCTGCTAGATTGAGTGAGCGGAGGGTTTTGCCACCTTCAAGATGCAAACCGCTGGGAATTCCGCCGGGTTCGAAGATGCCGGCATTCATTAGAAATTTCACAGACTTACCTTGCTTTGCGAAGGCCGCCTGGACGCGGTCAAAGCTGCGGTAAGGTTGTCCGCTTTCGTCGTTCCATACGAGTTGCACCTGCTTTGGCTCAAGGCGGACTACACGGAATTTTACTCCGGTGGAATTGATAGATTCTTCAATGACCTCGGCGCAGAGGCTAACGAGCGAGAAGGAGATCAGTAGGAGGATGACTTTCATCTGATTTTGGAATGAGCGCGTGTGTCATAAGGGGGCGGACATTTTTGTCCGCCCGGACGATGAGAAGTGAAAGAGATGAGCTTTGCCCGCCATCGGCAAGTGGACAAAGATGTCCACTCCCCCTATTTTGCATCATTTCTCCGGGATCGAGTCATAAACCTGCTCCAGTGAGAGCACGGTGTAAGCGGTGACGAGCACGGGGTTAGACTCCATCCAGCGGCCGTTGTCATTCACCCAGGAGCCGTTCTCGCGCTGCGTGGCGAGGAGCTTTTCGCCGAGTTCTTTGCGCCAGTCCACCTCGCTGCCGTTGTCGAGTTTAAGCTTGCCGACGTTAGCTGCGGTGAGTGCCTTGGACATCGTCTGATAGTAATAATACAATCCTTGGCTACCCATGTTTGGGTTTTCGGAAATGGTATAGTTCTTTCCTAACCATTCCTTCACAGCGATCACGCGCGGATCGTCGGCACTGAGCTTGGCATAGATAAATGATAGTAGCCCGGCGTATGACATGGAGCCATAGGAGCGGAGCGCGGTGCGGCCATCATCTAGCTTTTCTTCGCCGGCTTTGGACTGATTTGGGGCATATATAAAACCACCTTTGTTCTTGGCGTCGTCCGATGCCCAAGGCTGATCGTTGGAGCCTTCCAAGTTTTGGTTGCGCGAGAGAAATGTGACGGCTGCCGCCCAGTCCAGATCCGGCTGATCGCCGTGTTTGCCGTCTTCGATGACCTTCTTCGATAGCGCGAGAGCCTCAATCGCGAGATAAGTATTCGACATATCAGTGTGGTCGTTCTTGGACCCATAACCGACACCGCCGTCGTTGATATTGTCGGTCTCCTTTTTCTGGCCGAGATCCCATTGGTTATCGATGAGGTGCTTGCGGGCCTTGACGATGGCAGGCTCGTATCCTTGGCGCCCGGCACCGACGAGCGCGGTCACCGAGGTGGCGGTATTATAAACCGATAGACCGCGGTTGTAGATGCCGCCGTCTTCTTTCTGCTGGGCGAGCAGCCAGGTGAAACCCTTTTCAATGTGCTCGGGAAATGGAGCCTTGCGATCCAGATTGGGATCGCGGGCGGCAGCGGATAGCGCGAGCGCGGTGAAAGCGGGGATGCCTTCATCGTCCCAATTGCCGGTGGGTTTCTGTTGGTCTTTCAACCACGAATTACCGCGGGCGATGGCCTGCCGCATTTCTTGTTTGAGCGACACATATGAATTGGGGGCTGGGTCGGCGGCACTGCCGATGGCCGTGCCGAGGATCATCAAGGTGGACAGGAGTTTCATGGTTTCGTGTGAGGTTCTATTTCTGATAGGGAGCGATGATCACGGTGACGTTTGTTTCTACCGGTGGGACTCTTTTGGGGAATGGAGTCCATACTTCGTCGCTGTGATTGTCGTCGCCCGGGTAGTTGATGAGCGCGGACATCGCCAAGAAAATCGCGGCAATATCACCGCTGGTTTCGGGGATGAATTTACCCTCGAAGAATTCTGAACCGCCGTAAACCCAAGGCCCGGCGGGCATCGACGTGGACTTCACGGCGTGCTGGATCCATTCGTTGATGGGCACTCGGCGGAGTTTGCCGTCCACCGTCCATTCCACATCGACGGCCACTCGGGAACGAGCTTTTACGTCCGCAGGGACTTCTGGAAATTTGCTGGAAGCCGAGCCGTCCTCTTCCGGCAACGGATAGAGTTCACGGGACGGGGGATAGCGCAGCAGGGTGAAGGCGAGGTTCAGATCAGTCGGTGAAATTTCCGTGATGAGCAGCGCCTCATGGACCTTGCCATTCAGATGGACGATTAGATATTCCAGCAGTCCCTCTGTCATGTTCACCTTCGTGGGGAAACGAATCTCGCGCGATTTCTCGTCGAAGCTCACGCCGCCGATCTGATAGCGGGTCTCATCGAGTTTTTTCACAGACGGTTGGACCGGTTCTGCCGACGGCACCGCGTCGGGTGGGGGTTCTTGAGCCAGCACAATGCTGGCGTAAACCGGAACGAGAATGAGGAAGCGGAGAAGCATGGTGCCGTGGATGAACGTTCGTGGAGGGGGGAAACTTAGAGCGAACTGCGAACTATTTTGGCTTGGCCGGCGGAAGATTCAGCGCGGCGGCGAATTCACTCCAGCACAGCCGCGTGACGCGGAAATTCAGCGCACTCTGCGGCTCCTCGCTTTCAGCCAAGGCAGCAGGTGGGGTGTATTTAGTCGCGCGGCTGAGGTGGTTGCGAATCAGTTGAAAGACGGTTTTCAGGATGTCTTGGCGCAGGGCATCCGGCGAATCCACGGTGAAGGACAGCGTTTCCGTGGCGGGTGATTTTTTGTCCGGACCTGCCAGCCACAGCGCGACCGGGGTGGGACCCTTGGCGGTGGTGCTGGACTTACCCGCGATCACCGTGGCGGTCACTTTGACGATGCCAGATGAGGCTGCTTCCAAGTCGCGGGCGACGCCTTCGAGGATGGGGGTGAGCGTGCCTGCCTGCTTTTTGCCCGTGCCGGCGTGCAGTTTGATTTGGATCTTGGCCTCGGGCTTGGAATTCCATTCGGGCAAGGTCGGGCGCAGCCGCTTGATCGCGGAAATGGCGGTGGCGGCCTGTGTGGCATCGGCTGGTGTGAGATCGACGACTCGCTCCCACGCCAGCAAGGCACGTTGAAATTCGCCTTTTTTCTCCAGTCCCGCTGCCAACTCGCTCAGAGGCGCGGCTCCTGCGGGTGTGAGTTCGGCGTAATTTTGCAATGTCGGCGCCGTCGTTAGATCGCCCAAGTCCATTTCCGGCTCCTCCACAATCGGCGGCGGCTCGGGTTGTTTCACGACTGGGACCGAAATGGCATCGACCGCCTGGTCCTCCCTCGGTAGCGACGATTTCACCTTGATGCGGATCTCCGCCAACTTCGTTTCTGTGGGAGGCGTCAGGAAATCTAGGTGTCGCGTGTTGCCCCACCACACTCCGCCGACCACGGCCAAGACTAGCAGAATGACCATGGGGATGGGGACGCGCACGGGCGCAACTTGGCGCGGACTCTCACGCCGGGAAAGCGGAAATCACAAAAACAAAACGCCCCGCTCGGTAACCGTGCGGGGCGTCTTGGGGAAATCGATTCGTTCGCTCAGTTGGCGCTCTTCACGAGGAGAGCGCGCTTGCCGACGCGTTCGCGGAGGTAGTGCAACTTGGCGCGGCGGACCTTGCCTTTGTTGGTGACCTCGATCTTCGCGATCCGCGGAGTGTGCAGTGGGAACACCCGTTCCACACCTTCGCCGTAGGAAATTTTCCGCACGGTGAACGCCGCGTTCACACCGGAGCCGCCACGAGCCAGCACGATGCCAGCGAAAATCTGGATCCGCTCTTTGCCGCCTTCCACCACCCGGCAATGGACCTTCACGGTGTCACCGACGTTGAACTCGGCGACGTCTTGCTTCAATTGCTCTGACTCGATTTTCTTAATGATGTGCATGGGGTCCTCCTTGGCGGAAAAGTAATGTGCTGCCTGCGTTGTCGTTGCCGTATGCCTGACGCGCGGGGCGGCAGAGCTAGCGGCTCGATTCAACTTATGCAACCCGAAATTGATCGAAATTCAGGGTTTCCCATAAACCGCCGCCGGATCGAATGACCTGCCGCCGCCTGTCAGCTCCAGTTTGGTCGTCCCGGGCACCACCTTGCGGTAGAAACACGAGTTCCGTCCGGTGTGGCAAGCGCCCGCGCCGATTTGCTCGACCAGTAGAATGAGAGCGTCTTGATCGCAATCCGTGCGGATTTCCACGATCTTCTGGATGTGGCCGGACGTCGCGCCCTTGTGCCAAAATTCCTTCCGTGAGCGCGACCAGTAAACCGCCTCGCCGATCTCCAAAGTCCGCCGCAGCGACTCCTCGTTCATGTAAGCCAGCATCAGCGGCTCCTTCGTCGTAGCATCCATCGCCATCGCCGGGATCAGCCCGTCCGCATCGAATTTCGGGGAGAAATCTGCGCCCTCCTCGATCTCTGCCTTCCCGCCCCGCGGGGTAAACACGTTCTGCGTATCCATGGCGAGACCGTGAAACCCGCCAATCCGGCTGTCCAGCCCGCATTGCCAAATAGGCTGGCCGCGTGCCACGTATGGATGCTGGCTGTCGGCAGGACTCGGGGCCAGTCATTTGCCTGCTGCGGAAACAGAGCTGCGTTACCTCTCGGGCAAGGGGCCGAACGATGCTGTGCCGTGGGAATTTTCCGTCACCAAGGGCCGCAGCGCTGGCGAGTGGACGATGAATCCAGAGGATTGTTATGACGACGTTCGATTGATGAACCGAATGACCATGAACGCCGTGCGGATGAGTCATTATCCGCCGGATGTCGCATTCCTCGAAGCGTGCGACGCACTTGGGCTTTACGTCATCGACGAACTCAGCGGTTGGCAAAACGCGCGCCAGCCTGTTAGCGCGCGCGAGCCGCAGCAGGCCATCGAGAAAATCTAACGCACCCCGCGCGGCCCGGCTTTTTTCGGCGAGTCGAAGGTCACATCGGTGATCGAGATGCGCCGTCCGCCGTTGTTAGGATCGCAGGTGGCGACCTGCATTTTGCGCAGCGTCCAGACGTTATCGGCGACGGGCATGATCTCCTCAACTTGGAATTCCTTCACCAGACCGCCGTTTTTGTCGTGACCGCGGATGCGCATGAACGCACCAAATTTTTTGTGAACCCAGACATAGACGACCTCGTATTTTCCCGCCGCGTCCTTGGGTTTATCGACCCGTAGTTTATAACAAGGCTGCCCGCCGACCTCTTCCGTCGCTTCGAGTTTGGGGTTGGGCCAGTAGAAAAACCGCAGCGCCAAGTCCTCGTAAGTTAGATCGGTGGCGGCGATGGGTTCGACGATTTTTCCGGCGGGAAACTCCACGGTCTTGCCGCCGATGATTTCAAACAAGCTGAAGTTTTCGTCGCCGATGCGGGTGTGGAAAATCCGCCACGGGCCTTTGTTTTCGGCAAACTGGAATTGGATGTCCTTGCCCTTGAGAAACAGCGTGATGGGCGTGTTGCTGTTGCCCTTGCGGAGATTTCCTTTGAGGCCGTCGTCGAGTTTGGTGAGAGTCGCCGAGATGCGGGCGCCTTCGAGGATCTGTTGGGCGTTAGGCTCCTGAGCACTGGCTGCGGAAAGCAGGGCGGCGGTGAGGATCGGGAAAATCAGTTTGAAATTCATGGGCGTGAGGATGGTGGAATCGCCGCCTTCGACAAGCCTAGCGGCCGTTTCCTTCAAAAAAGCTCCGTCCCTGATCATGAATTTTTAGAAACGACGGGTTTGGGGCTTGATGATCCGGGGCGGGCCGAATTGGATGGCCGGAACGCATAAGTCGTTGCATCCCCCAATGAGTCTCCGCACCCAGCTATCAGATATTCTGCCGTCCTTGCTCCCAGGAAATCCCGTCGATTCGATCAAAGGGACGGAGTTGATCCGCCTAACACGGTTGCAACTTGCAGGTAATTATTCGGACGCCTCATTGCGCTATCACTTCTCGATCATGTCGTGCGATCCGGGTTCACCGATCGCGAAAGTCGAGAAGGGCCAGGGCTACTATCGGCGCAGTGCGCCGCTGCCGGCGTTGTCCGGCGCACAGGAGCTGTTAGCGCTGACTCAGGGACGGCTCGATGATCTAACGACAGCCGACTCGGACGTGGTGGACAGCGCGATGATGCGGATCCGCAAGTTCCGCGCAGTGGTCACTCGCTATTATGAAATCAACGGGCGTTTCCCCTTCGCCTTCCGCCAAGCATTTGCCAAGGACTCACCGCTGAGCAACTTGTGGAAATTTCCCGAACTGGTGCTCGTCGATTGGGAAACCGGTGGCTCGCCGGATGAGGAAATGTCGCTGGATGAAACGATGCTCTCCCTAAAACAACGCTTGGGAATTGCGCCGTTCCAGCTGCACACCGCTCGCCTCCGGATTCAGCCGTCGCTGCAAACTTATCGTGAGGATTTTTTCCAAACGCTTGCCGTCTCGATGTGGGCGCAGGGCGGGGAATTGATCTACGCGGCACCCATTGAAGACGAGGCCTTGGCCAAGAGCCTGCGCCAACTCAGCGCCACCTTCGGCGTGGGCGTAACCTCGTTCGGTCTAACGGCCGACGCCTTGGACGAACTGCCGGGACCGGCGAACATCCTCAACGCCCATCCCCGCGAGACCGAGGCAATCATGGGCAAGCTCGACATCAACCGTCTCTCGGTGCCGCGGTCCCGTCCGCACCTCGACTGGGCGGCGCTCAGCGTGATGCGCAGTGAATCCGTGGAGGCCGAAAAGCTCGTAAGGTGGCTCACTCGCTGCATCGACGAGCGCCGCGCGGAAGGCTACAAGGATGAGTGATTTGCTGAGGAGTTAGACAATCTCACAAACCTAACCGACCGCAGTTCTGCGGAACTCGGGCCGATCATTGCCTCGAATTCCCCCGGCTCCACCACCGGCAGGAAATCCCGCCCGGGGAAACTCAGATCCGCGTCCGTGATCGCGAAGGAAATCACCCGAGTCTCGCCAGCGGCCAGCGTCACGCGTTGGTAGCCGCGCAGCTCTTTCACCGGGCGAGTGACCGTGGCAATCAGATCTCGCAGATAGAGTTGCAGCGTCTCCGTGGCCGGATGCGCGCTTAGATTGGTGAGTTCCGCACGAACTGTGACCGTCCCGCCCGCCGGCATTCCCTGCGGCTCGGCGCTCACCGCGCCCAGCCGGAAATCTCCGTAGGTTAGACCGTGGCCGAACGGATAGAGCGGCTCGTTTCGCGCATCGAGATACTTGGAGGAATACATGACCGCCTCGTCGAACGGCCGCCCCGTCGGCTTCTCGCGGTAAGTCATCGGGAGCTGCCCCACGCTGCGGGGGAAGCCCATCGTCAGCTTGCCGACCGGCGCGGCATCGCCGAAAATCACGTCTGCCAGCGCCCGCCCACCCTCCGTGCCTAACGCCCAGGCGTGCAGGATCGCAGGAAATTTCGAGTCCTCCCACGTCAGCTCTAACGGCCGACCGGCCATCGTCACTAACACACACGGCTTGCCGGTTTTTAGAATTGATTTCGCCAATTTGCGCTGACCCTTTGGCAGGCGGATGCTCGTCCGGCTGGCGGCTTCACCATACATGTGCCAGCTCTCGCCTAGCACGAGGATGATCACATCCGCCTGTTCCGTTGCGTCGATGTTAGAGCCATCGCAGAAAATCACGGTCGCCCTTTCACCCACGGCTTCGCGGATGCCATCCAGTAGCGATGCAGCCCGAGATTCATCGCCCGCAGCTACCCAGCAGCCTAACATGTCACGCCGACTGTCGGCCAGCGGACCGATCACTGCGATGGTCCCGCACTTTGCCAGTGGCAGCAATTCCCCGTCATTTTTCAACAGCACAACCGACTCGCGAGCCGCCTCCCGGGCGAGTTCGCGGTGTTCTGAGCTCAAGTGAATGGTCCTCGCCCGCTCCTCATCGCAGCGGGCAAACGCATCGCGGAACAACCCGAGATCCCACTTGGTTTCTAACACTCGCATCACCGCCGTGTCGATTTGCTCGATGCTAACACTTCCGCTTTCCAACAACCCCGGCAGCTCTGCTAGAAACAATTCCGAGACCATGTCCATGTCCACCCCAGCGTCTAACGACTGCCGCGCCGCCTCCGCGCCGGTCGCGGCTGTGCCATGGCATTGCATCTCACTCACAGCGGTGTAGTCCGTCACCACCCAGCCTTTGAAGCCCCACTGCTCGCGCAGCAGTTCCGTGAGCAGCCAGCGGTTACCGCTCGCTGGGATGCCGTCGATCTCGTTGAACGCCGTCATCACCGTCCGCGCCCCAGCGTTGATCGCAGCCCGATACGGCGGGAAGTAAGTTTCCTCCATCGCCCGGCGGCTCATGTCCACCGTGTTGTAATCTCGCCCGCCCTGAGGCGCGCCGTAGAGCGCGAAATGTTTCACGCAAGCGACCACGGAGGTGAGCTCGGCCAAGTCATTTCCCTGATAACCGCGCACCATCGCCACTGCGATTTTCGCTCCTAACCACGGGTCTTCGCCCGCCCCTTCCGCCACCCGCCCCCAGCGCGGGTCTTGGGAAATATCGACCATCGGCGAGTAAACCCAGTGCAAGCCATCTGCCGCCGCCTCCGCCGCCGCCATCCGTGCGCAACGCTCTATCAGCTCCAAATTCCACGAACACGAAAGAGCCAGCGGGATCGGATAGATTGTCCGCTGACCGTGGATCACATCGTAACCGAACAACAGCGGAATCCCTAACCGACTCGCCACCGCCAGCTCCTGCAAGGTCCGCGTCGCAGCGGGCGTGTACACATTCAGCACCGCTCCGCAATGCCCGGCGCGGATCGTCGCCTCCAGATCGCCCGAGTCTTTCATGCCGGTGGCGTCCATCGTTCCTGTTAGTAAATTCAGTTGTCCGCACTTTTCCGCAATCGTCATCCGGCCTATCAGTTCGCGGAGGAATGTGTCCTTGCTCATGCAGCCATCACGTCGTCAGAGAAGCCTCATTTCAAGGCTTATCACACCCTCCGCGATCACGGCTACGCGATCACGGACTGTCGTTGTGGCCGAAATTGGGATATCTCTTGTGGGTCGCCGCAAGCAACCTCTCCCCCCAAGGAAGCGAACGGCGCAACATAATCCCCCCCGGTTAGTAGTGGCCGGCGCAAATCGAGTTTCCCCCCCGTTCGATTTTCGCCGGCTTCTTTCTTTTGGTCCGCTGGACAGGTTGCCTCATGCCCGAAGGATCGTGGAATGAAGACGGTGGACTCAGGATCGGCTTAGGTGGAGAACCAGTTTTCCAATGAGAGTCCGTCAATTCGCTCAAAATGCCGGACATTGCGGGTGACGAGTGTGAGTTGATGTTCAATTGCAGTAGCCGCGATCCAACAATCCTCATTCCCAATCCGTTCGCCGCGCGACTCGAGATCGGCAGCCAAATCCGCCGCACGCAAGTGGATCCGCCCATTGACTGGCAGCCAAGTCGCGGCAGGGATCAACTCGCCATGGATGCGCTCCCAGAAAACAGCCGCGTCCTCCCGCAACATCGCCCCGTAGCGAAGCTCGAAAAGAGTCACCTCACTTGCAAAACAATCGCTGGCGTTCAGAAGCTCAACCCGCGCCAGCACTCCGCTGTTGGGGTGTTTGCGAATGAGTTCACTCAGAACATTGGTATCGAGCAAGAACATCGCTTATGACTCTCGGAAAGGGTCCGGCCTCTTCATTCCGTTGCTTGCCGTGCGGCGTTCGGCAATCTGCCGCTGAAATGGATCATCATCTTCCAGCCAGCCTTTTATTTCTGCCAATCGCTGCGGCTCGGCCCGATAACCCAACGGAACCAAGCGGGCGACGGGCATGTCGAAGCGACAAACTAACACCTCTTCACCCGATTCGGCCAGCTTCACAAATTCAGAAAGCCGAGTTGTCAAATCGGCAATATCGATGGCAACACTCATGGACAAACACTTAGCTAGCAATCTCCGGTGAGTCAAACGTTCACCTCTTTAGGGCTGAGCAACATGAGGTCAGCCCTCTAATCCGTGGTCAACTTGCGGTTTGAGATCAAAGGATGCACTTACGGATGTTGATCATTTCCGGCTTCACCTTGGATCTGCCACGGAGAGACTGCGCCTACCAATGCCTTCGGAAATTTTTCACCCAGCCACCGGCATGGACCGCTGGCAGCAAGCGCGACAATGCCTCGAAGCCGAACTCGGCGAGCGGATCACGCTCGATGCACTGACCGGCCCACTCGGGCTAACAGAGCGGGAACCGTGGCAAGATGACGCGGGTGGTCAGGCGGGATGGTTGATCGCGCAACGCAAGGGCGCTCACCGGCATTCGATCGACGACGTTCTAACTGCGTGGTATGCGCTTCAAATCTCGCCGCCAGTTAGAGAGCATCTGGACCTCGGCACGGGGATCGGCACAGTGGGGCTGCTAACCTTGTGGGCCATGGGGCCGGAGGCGCGGTTGACCTGCGTGGAGGCGCAGGAAATCAGTTATCAGTTGCTCCGAACGAACCTCGAATGCAACGGTCTTGGCGAGCGGGTGGTTAGTTTGTTAGGCGATCTGCGCGAGTTGGCGTTGGATCGGAAGTTTCCGCTCATCACTGGCAGTCCGCCGTATTTCCCGCCCGGTTCGGGTGTGATTCCCTCACCCGCAGAAGCAGCGGGCGCTGGATGGCATCACGGTGGCGGGACTCACGGTGGTGAAGATGCAGGACGTGATTCCCCGCGAGACGCTGCCGCCGTTGTTCACGCTTTTCGCCTGCCAGCATCTGCGGGATTTCAATGGTGAAACTCGGGTGGATGAGGCTCTAACCGTGCGCCTCGCAAATGGCAGACTCACGCGGGATATGGCTCGGGTGCGCCAGAGTTTCGGCTTCGCCGACGGTGAGTCGCATGGGGGATATGGTGAATAGGGGGGGGGTTGTTAGATTCTCCTCAACTTTGCATTCTTTTGCGGCGAAACTCATTTCTGATAACCCGGAGTGCCGTGGTGGCTGGCGGGTGTAACTGAGTGTGGAGGGCATGGAGCGGCGGACTCCGATCCGCCGAGCCAATGGGAAGTCGAGGAGGCCGAGCGAGAGCGCTTTTCCATCGGCTATCCATTGGCATGGGCGATTCGGAGATCGCCCTTCCTTGCAACTTCCGCTAAGGACCCGTGGGTGGCTTCCTAAAAATGGGCACTAAAAAGCGCGCATTGGATATCCCCCCGGATCTCGCAACGCGCGCTTTTTTTCGGTGCCATTCGCTGGGCCTTGTTCGGTTGATTTCCCCCCGGAGATCAATTCGAAGCTGGCGGCCCGGCTTTTTTGTGGCTGAAGCTCAGAGGAGGCGGACCTCGCTCAGAACGAATTCAAATTACCTGATGATCAGGAGATAGGAAGCAATTTGAGGTCTCAGATCCGGCCAACTGGTCTCATAACCGGCCATAAGCGCGGATTTTCGGGTTGGAGGTCAGCATGGGTTAGAAATAAAGCATCAGGCTTCATCGGCGACGATGCGTGGAAAGACCGGCACCGGCTGGCCGATGACGTGGCCGTTCGCTAACAGCCCCCAGTGGAGGTCGGCGAGCGAGAGACTGGTGAGGGCTGGCAAATTGAGCTGCGCGGCGAGTTTCGCGGCAGCGTCCGGCAGGATGGGGGACAGCAGGACGGAGGCATGGGCGACGCTTTCCGCTAGATGATAGAGGACCGTGGCGAGGCGATCCTTGCTTTCCGGACTCTTGTTGAGTTCCCAAGGTTTCATCCGCTCGGCATAACCGTTGCAATGGCCGACGTGGCGGTTGAGTGCTTCGAGTCCTTTTGAGACGTCGAACTCATCCATGGCCACCTGATACGCTTTGATAGATTCTGCTAGGGATGCTTGCAGCGCGGTGTCATCGTCGGTTAGCGGGCCGCCGTGCTGGAGGACGCCGCCGGTGAAGCGATGGCTCATATTGAGCGCGCGGTTGCAAAGGTTGCCGAGTTCGTTGGCGAGTTCGGTGTTAAAGAGCATGATCAACCGCTCCACGTCGAAGTCAGAATCCTTGCCGGTGACGATGTCGCGCACGAGGTGGTAGCGCACGGCTTCCACGCTGAATTTGTCGGCCAAGGCGTCGGGATCGACGACGTTGCCGGTGGACTTGGCCATTTTTTCGCCGCCACGGCTGTTCCAGAAGCCGTGGACTAACAAGCGCGGCATTTGCGCGTCGGAAAAGCCCATGGCGTGAAGCATGCACAGCCAGTAAATGCCGTGCGCGGGGATGAGGATATCCTTGCCGATGATGTGGACCGGGCGGCTGTTAGCGGGCCAGAGTTTCGAGAAATCTGGCAGGCCGGCAGCGGCGGCGGCCTGATAGCCGGCGAAGGAAACGTAGTTGATGAGCGCGTCGAACCAAACGTAAGTGACGTAGTCTGCATCGAACGGGAACTCGATGCCCCAGCGCAGGCGCTCTTTCGGGCGGGAGATGCAGAGATCGGTGCCGACGTTGCGCTCGAGCGCATTGAGCAGCTCGGCCTTGCGGAACGCGGGGAGGATGATGTCGGTGCGAGTTTCGAGGAAGTCCTTGAGCCACGCGGTGTGGTCGCTGAGTTTGAAATACCAGTTCTCCTCCTCGATCTCGACGACCTCACCCCACTCTGGGCCGAAATTTCCAGCATCGTCGCGGTCGCGTTCTTGGAGGAATTGTTCCTGTCTAACTGAGTAGGAGCCGCTATGGACTTTCTTGTAAAGTTGGCCTTGATCCTTGAGCGCGGTGAGGATGCTGCCGACGCAGGCCTTGTGGCGTGGGTCGGTGGTTTCGGCCCAGCCATCGTAGTCCACGCCGAGTTTCTGCCAGAGAGCGGAGAATTTCTGGGTCGTACGTTCGACAAATTCCTCGGGAGAAATCCCTTCCTTTTCCGCAGTCTGTTGGACTTTCTGGCCGTGCTGATCGACACCGGTTAGGAAATAAACCTCGTCGCCTCGGAGGCGGCGGTAACGGGCGATCACGTCGGCCAGGACTTTTTCATAAGCATGGCCGATGTGGGGTGAACCGTTGGTGTAGTCGATAGCGGTGGTGAGGTAAAACATGGTGAAATTTGGGAGAAAGAACAGCACCGCGAGTCCGCGGTGGGGGAGAGAAACATAGACCGGGCGGTGGGTGCAAGGATCGGAACGAGGGGATTCTCGCGAGCGATTTGGATTGGAAATCCGTGCTGGTCCTCCCTGTAGTAGCACCCATCATGTCCCGGTGTATGCGGTTCTTGATACGAGCGTCTTCATTTCAGCACTTCGTTCCCGACTCGGAGCCGCTTATCGAGTTTTGAGTCTCATTCGGTCGGCCAAATCCAAATCGCACTATCGGTCCCGCTGGCGATGGAATACGAGGACGTGGCTTTGCGTCTAGGGATGGTGCCTGCGCTCACGCATTTCCAGATTCTTACCGTCATCAACGGTCTATGTGCATTGGCGCGGAAACAGCCGATTTATTTCACTTGGCGACCCCACCTTCCTGATGCGGGTGACGATATGGTCTTGGAGCTGGCACTTGCTGCCGGGACACCCTACATTATCACCAACAACATTAAGGACTTTAAAGGCTCGGAATCGCTTGGCATCCGTGCCATTACCGCCGCCCAAGCACTGTCACTAATCACAAATTGACCTATGGCAACCCTGTCCCTCACCATTCCCGAGTCTCTCCATCGTGGCATCAAGGATCTTGCAACGAAAGATGGTTATTCGATGGACCAGTTTATTATTTCCGCAGCTGCCGAGAAATTGGCTTCGCTGGCTACAATTGACTACCTCAAGGAACGTGCCTCAAAAGCGGACCTAGGTGAATTTGATCGCATTATGGAGTTGATCCCTGAGGTGGAGCCTGACGATAGCGATCATATTCCCTAGCTGGCCGGGTGCCACTGCGACAGGCGAAATAAATTTCGCGGTCCGTTAGGTTTACCTCACCACTCTTCCGCCGAGCGAGAGGATGCGGGCGTTGCCTTTGGCGGCTTCGGCTTCGGGGATGTTGCCGTCTCGGACATACATCTGGGAGAGACTGGTCCAGGCTAACAGGTCGTTGGGCTGGAGGGTCACGGATTGGAGGCCGCAGCCGATGGCTTCCTTGATGCTGCCGGTTTTTAAAAGGGCCATGCCGAGGGCGTGCCAGCCATCGAAGAACCCGGCGTCGAGCGCGACGCAGCGGCGGTAGAGGGCGATGGCTTCATCGAACTCGCCGACGGCGAGGTGGCCGTTCGCGTCGTCGAAGAGGTTTTGCAGGTCGTCGGACAAAGTTATGTGGGAGAGAGGCTTGGCGGTTGGAAACCGCCGCCACGGTCACTGTTTGTAGAGTTGCTCGACCTTGGCGGCCTCGGTACGTTCTGCGATCCATGCGGTGAAGGCGACGGTTTCGTTCTTCCGGGTGAGGGAGGCGACCTCGCTGTCGATGCGGGTGGCGGCGTCGGCGACTTTCACGACTTCCCGCTTGGCGACGTGGAGAATGAACGCGCGATCGGATTCCGTGATCACCTCGGCGAGAGTTCCGGGTTCCACGTTGCGGGCGGCTTCAAACAGATTTTGCGGTTCAGTGGCGCCATCCGGGCGATAGGTGCTGATGATGGCGGTGAATGGCCGGGTTTCCGGGATTCCGGCTTCTTTGGCGGCTTCAGCGAAGGTTTTGCCGGCGCTGAGCAGGGTCTTGATTTTGGTGAGATTGTCGGCGGCGGCGGCTTTGAGTGCTTCGGTGGCTTTCTCGGTAATGTATTGGGCGCGGGCTTCGCTGCGGGCTTCCTCGAAGGTTTTCGGGCGGGATTTTTCCTCGCTGTCGATGCGGGCCACGATCCATTGATTATCGCCGACGGCGATAGCCTCGGAGATTTTGGAGAAAGCATCGGACGTCTCGTGGATGAGGAAAAGCTGATCCACGGCCTTGCCGCCACGGCTGCTAGAACGGAGTTTTAGGTCGAGATCCTTGGGTGCCGCGCTGCGGGTGAAGAGTTCGGAGGTTTTCACTTCCCAGCCGTTTGCCTTGGCAAGCTCTTCGAAACCGCTGCCTTTTTGCTCCTCGAGCCTGAAGAGAAAATCGTCCACTAGGGCGTCGAGTTCGAGTTGTTTCTTGCGGCTTTCTTCTGCGAGTGCGGTGGCGCGTTTGGCCTTCTCCTCATCCTTCTTCTTGGCGGCGGCCTTCTTCACGTCGTCGCTGGCAGCGGCGTCGGCGAGGGATTCCGGGGCATCCGGCGTGGCGGCTTCGGTCGGCAGGGTGGGGGTGGCGATGACGTAGGTGAACTTGCGCTTCGGCTCGGTGGTGAAAGAGTCCGAGATGACTTCCCAATACTTTTTAATCTCCTCCTCGGTCGGTTGGATTTTCTCTTCGAAGGGAGCAAGCTCCAGCTTGGCAAGCTCGCCGGTGATCTGCTGGTTTTGCAAGGCGAGATCCTTCGCCACCGCGTCGGGGTCCACGCTGAGGCCGGAGCCGACGATGGCGTTGATCTTCTTGCCAGCGAGGACGTCAGACGCGAGTTCGCGCAGATCTTTCTCGGTCATGCCGAGACGTCCCATGCCTTTTTCGACGAAATTTCGATAGGTCTCCGGGTTGAATTTCCCGTCTGGGCCACCGAAAACTTTCAGGGTGCGGAGGTAGGCGGAAATTTCCTCGTCGCCCGGATAGACGCCAAATTCATCCTTGGCTTGGCGCAGGACCATGCGGCCGATGAAGAACTTTTCCGCAGCGTCGTCCTTGTTGGTCGCCTCTGCGGAGAGGCTCATGACGAACTGGACCAGATCGAAATCGCCGCTGCCGGCGAGGCCGTAAGCGAGCTCGAGCGAGGACTTGCCGAGATTGTTGTAAGCCTTGTCGTCGTAAGTCCGACCGGCGATTTTGAGCATCGGCCGACCGCTGCTCATGTTCCTAACGGAAGCGGAATCGAGGAAGAAGAAGCTGATGAAAAGGATCACGAAGATCACGATGATCAGGCCGGTGTATTTGCGAAGGTTCTCAATCATGAAATGTTAGGGCTGCCGTTGCGGGAAGAGCGTGGAGTAAAGTGGGTGATGTGTGCCGCGACAATGGAAATTCGTGGCGGGAGTCGGGAGTCTCTCCATCATGTCCGGCGTCTCAAGGCGAATTTTCAGCGGATTTGGTCAAGCTCCCCAAGACGCCCTGCCAGATCTTTGAAGGATCGGGCGGATTATGACCTGGATCGTAGCGGGTTCCGAGTTGGTTGAGCGTCGCGTCGAGCGGCTTGCTGGCCGAGTAGTTCCACACGATCAGCGCCTCGCCCTCTCCGCGCACGCTGATGGATTGCCCTTCGCTGGCCACGTCGGACTCGAAGGGCAGCACCCAGACATGAGCGGCGGGGCGACCGGTCCCGGCGGGCAAAATCAGCTGTCGGCGGTCCTCAATCCGGGCAGCGGATGCCGCCGAGCCGCCCAAAGTCACGCGGAATGACAGTGCTCCAGGCTGGTCCGCGATCAGGTGGATGAAAATCGCATCGTCGTCGCGCGCAGCGATCACCGTGCGCGTGATCGTCGTGATTCCGACCTTGTGCCTACTCCGGACTCTTCCGTCCGGTGGACAAATTGCCCGCGTGAAGCCGGCCACGGCTTGCTGATCCAGCCAGTCGATCTTCAATTCCACCTCGTCCTGCCGTGGCAGGATCTTGAAAAAGTCCGTCACCTGCGCGCGGGTTTCGTGCTCCGTGGCCGCGTGGGCGAGGGGAGCGGCCAGCATGAATCCACGCAACTGGGTCTGCGCTGGACTGTCGAGCACGATGGCCGCCCGTTGTGGGTTGGCGGTGATCGTCGCGTCGTTCCACGAGACCGGCTCGACCGCGAATTTTACCCAAGCCACCTCCTCCGCACTCGCACATCCCAGGCAGGTCGCGAACGCGAGACAGTTTTCTAATGCGACTTTCAACATGGTTCGGCGGAGTGCTTCGCGGAAATGGCGGGAAATTGCAATCTCTGTAGGCCATGGATTGCCAAGAATCTAGCTTGCTGGTCCGTGCAATTGGGGGTTCCTTGACGGACTTTATGAACTTTCGCTGGTTGAACGCAGTCCTTTGGGGGAATTCTGTAGCTTTGTCGTGGATGTGGGGGCTGGGCTTGTTTTTCAGCGTGCAAATGACCTTCATGTACGGACTCCAAGGTCTGTTGATGTTCGCGATCCCCAACGCGCTTGGCTTGATGTTATTCGGCTTGCTCACTCACAATGTGGCGAACCGCCACGGCGGTGGACAGGAGTCGCTGGCTATTTTCTTCGATAAGTTTTCCAAGCCCTTCCGGCTAATCCTCTATCTCTATCAGATTGTCGCCCTCTCGCTGACGGTGTTTGCGCTGGTGAAATACCTGTTCGTTCCGCTCGAACTCACGACCGGGCCGCTGCTTGCCATTTATCTCTGCCTGATTGTGTTTGTGGTTCTCGCGGCCGGTTGTCTGCTTGGTGAGGAATTCGGCATCGCGAAGATTAAACTCAGTCACGGCATGTTAGGCGGGCTGTTGGTTATATGCGTGGCGACCATTTTGTTTAACTTGCACCCGTTCTCACCGCAGCCGTTCCAGTGGACCTCGCCGTTCGAAGATCAGTGGCGCGGTGCACGATTCTTCGGCTACGCGATCCCGCTGGTGATCGGATTGTTAGTCGGCCCGTGGCTGGACCTCCAGCATTGGCAACGCGCGATCCAGATTCATCGGGAAAAGACCTCGATCCGCGCCAGTTACTTCTTCGGCGGCTCATTCTTCTTTCTTATGCTTCTCTTCCACGGCTGCCTCGCGATGTGGGTGTTGAAAGTGGACGCTAGCAATTTCTCCGCCACCCAGGGTCTTGATAACTTCAACTATGCCCATGACCTCATCACTCTTTACTTCCAGCGCAATCCCGGTGCCGATGGCATCATGCGGATGGCCTACTTCGGCTTCCTCGGCATCTGCGCTTTGACCACTTTGGACAGTGGCTACATCGCGCTAAAATGGTTCCTTGAGAAAAACGTGGAGAAGAGTGACAACATGCTCATTTCGCTATTCCCGAAGCAAATTCTCGGCTCTCCGGTGCCTACCTTTATGATCGTGGGATTCATCACACTGATCGGAATCCTCGCCAAGTTGCAGCTTGAATACTTCATGGTGTTTTACGCCTCGTTCTTCGTCGGTTACGCGGCCCTGGCCATTGCACGCTGTCATGTGCCGAATTCCCAACAGCCGCTGCCACAGATCCGCATGTTTATGATGTCCAGCGTATCATTGGTGGTATTCGCTTTTGGTTATATGACCAGCCAGACGCCGCTGATGGTCCTCGGCGCCATCCTGCCGCTAGTCTATGTGGCATGGTTGGTTTTTAATGCGGACTTGCTGCGCGTCGTCACCGAGAAAGCAGGGGAAGTAATGACCGCTGCTGCGGAGATTCCCGCCATCAAGGCGATTACGAGAACCGCCACGGTCGTCACCAGCTCTGATGTGGTCGCGCCGCACGACCACCATGCGTTGGGCGGGCACTTCGAAGATAAATGGTTTGTTTACTCCCAGATCGCGACCTACGCAGATACAAACTCCGTGGGAAATGTTTACTTCGGTATGTATGGTATGTACGTTGGGAAAACCCGCGAGTTGTTCTTTAACACCGTGATGCCGGACTTTGATTTAAAGACCACGAAGTTCTATATCCTCACCCGCTCCTATGAACATAAGTTTGTCCGCGAGTCCCGCGAGTTCGATACGATCACGGTGAAACTCAAGGTCGGTGATTTTAATCGCAAATTCGTCACGCTGGAGCACCAAATTTTCGGTTCCGATAACGAGCTGCTAGGCAAAGGTAAACAAAGCCTACTCTTCGTCGCCTCCAAGGACTACGCCCTGCTAGATATCCCGCCAGAGGTTTATACTTCTTTCATCAAATACGCATAAGGAGTCGCGCCATCGTTAGCCTCTAGTCGCTCCCCGGTGCTTTGCGCATCGACTTCTTCAGCGACACCTTCCGTTTATCCGCCACGCTGCGATTCTTTGAATTTCGCGACCGTGGCCGGTTGGTCCGCCGCATTTTCTCGATCGCCTGCGTCTGGGCCACCGCTTTGCCATCGCGGATCGCTTCTAACTGGTCGCACAATTCCCGCCGCGCCAGGAACCGGTTCATTTCCCGCGAGCGGTCCATCTGGCACTTGATGCACACCCCCGTCGGCAGGTGCTTAAGGAAAACACAGTTAGAAGTCTTGTTAATCTTTTGCCCGCCCGCCCCCGAGCCGCGCACGAACCTCTCCAGCAGATCACCGTCCGCGATTCCAAGCGCCGC
>JAYTLO010000197.1:0-6825 GCA_043729385.1 Akkermansiaceae bacterium | reverse complement strand
CTTGCCGGCTCGCTCACTTCGTCAAGCTTTTAATTGAATTGTTTTTGTATAAATCACTTTAAACCAGTTATTTACGCGCTAACCTGACGCGAATGGGCTCTAGCGGACTACAAGGATGAATACCGCGCCTACGCTCGCGGCAAGGCGAAGGGGGAAACCCTCGACAAACTCGAGACTCTAACTGGTGCGGTGTATAATTCCGTGCTTATTCGGGAAGTGACCGCAATCGGCATCCAGATTCGTCATGCGGACGGCCAGAAGCGCATCTTCTTTGAAGAACTGCCCGAGGCGATGAAGGATCGTTTCCAATATGATCCGAAGCAAAAGGAGCAAGCCATGGCGGAGGAAGCCGCTTCCCGAGACGTGCATGAAGCTGCCGTGGCGGTGGCCGACGATTTGGCGGGCCAGAAAATGGACGCGCAAAGAGGAAAAGACGCGGAAGAGGCAAAAGCCAGGCTGCGCCAAGACATCGCCGTGAAGGAAGGCTTGGTTGATTCCATCAAGGAGGAAATCAAGGGGCTTGAAGCTGATATAGATCGTGCCGCCGCCGATGCGTCTGCGGCCCGCGCCGCAGGCCGGATGCACATTAATAAATCCGGTAGCATCAGCAGCAACATCCGCTCGAAACAGAGCCGGATTTCCGCTCTGCAAGCCGAGATGGCCCAGATGAAGGGCCGGCTCTAACATTCCTGCGCCACCCATGCTGTCCTCCGAAGAACATCCCGGGGTTTTCACGTTCATGGTCGGCATGATCGTGGTGGTGATGGTCGCAGTCGGGCTTTCCGTCGTGGCGGACAAAAAGCGGATATTTTCCAGCGGAGCCGGAGAACTCCAGCGCGAGATCAGCGCGAGCGCGTCGCAAGTTTCAGAACTAACTGCCCAGACTGCCGAGCAAGCTCTGCTTCTAGACGGTTCTTCGTCCAATTTGCGCAAGGGATCTAACGCCCACCGGGAACTAGCCGCGCAGTTGGAAAGCCAGCGCCAGCGGCAAGCGGCACTCGAGAAATCCCGGATCGACGTCCGCGAGTCGATCACCGCGCTTGAGGGAAATTTCTCGCGCTACCGTGCGGGCTATCGCCAGAAAACTTGGGCCGATGCTGTCGGTGAATCGCTCGGCACTCTAACGGTCCGTGGCGGTCGCGCCTACCAATTGGCGACGATCACGCGGGTGACCGATGTGGGCTTAGAAATCCGCCACGAGCACGGGATCGCCCGCATCCAAGCGCCGGATCTGGATCCGAAAGTGCAGGATCGTTTCCAGTGGAGCGATGAAGAACGCCGGAGCCGCTTGAAAGAGGAACATGAGAATCTCATGGGCAAGCCCGACGCGGAAGTTCCCGAGATCGTTGAAAGCGAGGACGCGGGTGCCGGCATGATTGCGGAATCTCCTGCGCCGCGGGTGAGCCGCCTTCAAGACCCCAACGCCGCCGAGGATGCTGAGAAATTGCGACTGTTGCGCCAGAAGGTGAGTGGCTGGAATGGGAAAGTGAGCAAGTTGCGCACCGACCGCCGGGACGCGGCGTCCCGTGCCAGTTATGGCAATCAAGCATCAGTCCCTGGGAGCCTTGAAACTTGGACCGCACGCTCTGCCCGGCTGAGTCGGGACTTGCTCCGCGCCCAAGCCGGCTTGGCTGCCGCTAAGTCGGAACTGGCCGAGGTTTCTCCTAACGATGCGCTGCTGAAACCGCTCGAAACGGATCCCTGACGCGGCACTAACAAGCCATTTCCTCGAAATCCAGATTGCCCTCCGGCGGGGGATGCCGTGAAGTCAGGCCGTGCGCCACGAACCAATTTCTCCCGAGTTTTTTGTCCGCAACCGCGAACACCTGCGTGGATTGCTTAAGCCTAACAGCATAATCATTCTCCATGCGAACGACATCTATCCGACCAATGCGGATGGAACGATGCCCTTCAAACAGAACAGCGATTTGTTCTATCTAACCGGCGTCGATCAGGAAGAAACCACCCTCTTGCTCATGCCAGACGCGGTCGATCCGAAGGAGCGGGAAGTTCTGTTCATCAAGGAAACCAGCGAGCACATCGCGATCTGGGAGGGAGACAAACTCACCAAGGAACAGGCCCGTGCAGCGACCGGCATCGAGCGCATCGAGTGGTCCCACACCTTTGATGGATTTCTCCATCGCCTCGTGCCGCAGGTGGACCAAATCTATTTGGCGACCAACGAGCACCTGCGCGCCAGCGTGGTGGTGGAAACCCGCAACGCCCGCTTCATCAAAGATTGCCAAGCGCGCTACCCGCTCCACCGCTATGAGCGGCTCGCCCCCTTGCTGCACCGCTTGCGCATCACCAAGGACAAGGAGGAACTCAAGATGCTCCAGCGCGCCTGCGACATCACCGAGGCGGGGTTCCGACGCTTGTTAGGATTCATCAAACCCGGCGTGGGCGAGTGGGAAATCGAGGCCGAGCTGCTCCACGAATTCGTCCGCCGCGGCTCGCGTGGATTTGCCTACGCGCCGATCATCGGCTCCGGCAAGAACGCCTGCGTCCTTCACTATGTGGAAAATGATAAGGTCTGCCAAGATGGCGACATGATCCTGCTAGACGTGGCCGCCGAGTATGCCAGCTGGGCCTCAGATCTAACACGCACGGTGCCGGTCAACGGGAAATTCACCAAACGCCAGCGCGATGTTTACGACGCCGTCCTCCGCGTCTTCCGCGGTGCTAACGGAATCCTCCGTCCCGGCAACACGCCGATGGACTATCAGAAACAAGTCATCGAACTGATGGAACGCGAGCTCGTCCACTTGGGCCTCTTCACCGTCAAGGAGGCGCGCGCGCAAGGGCCGGACAAGCCGCTGGTGAAAAAGTATTTCATGCACGGCACCTCGCACCATCTCGGGCTAGACGTCCACGACGTCAGCCCGCCACACGAGCCGTTTGCCGAAGGTATGGTCTTCACCATCGAGCCGGGCATCTACATCCGCGAGGAAGCGCTCGGCGTGCGCTTGGAAAACGACGTGGTCATCGGCAAGCACAAGAATTTCGACCTCATGGGCAAGATCCCGATCGAGGCCGAGGAGATCGAAGCGCTGATGCGGAAATAGCCTCTGCTTACATCACCCCAAGCCTACACAGAA
Source organism: Akkermansiaceae bacterium (assembly GCA_043729385.1). Lineage (GTDB taxonomy): Bacteria > Verrucomicrobiota > Verrucomicrobiia > Verrucomicrobiales > Akkermansiaceae > Luteolibacter. The sequence continues at coordinate 3,727 of JAYTLO010000197.1, read as the reverse complement.
TTTCTCAAACGCCTTCACTTCTTCCTCGCTCGCCACTCCGGTCACGATGTGACCAGCTAGACTGCGGGCGACCGCGGCGTTTTCCTTCGGTAGCCCCAGGCCATCGATCAACGCCCGCGCGATGGCAGCGAACGTGTTGCCGTTGTAGTTGGTAAAAGGAGCGAGTCGATGGTACCGCCTACAGAGATCCACCATGGCATCCAGCGTCATCTCGTTCATCTGCGAAGATTGCCAGAGGTCGCGACACTCGGTGTGCCCGTCGGAGGTGGGGCCGTGATGAGCGTGTTTGTCATTGCAGAGTTGCAGGTTTTGCCAAACCACCAGATCCCAAGAAACATCCGCAAGCTACTTCTTGGAGTTCATCGCCCATGTTGTTTTGAAGCTTTCTTCGCCTCGGCGATTTCCACAACACCGACGCTCTTCAAATATCCTTTTCCCGTTTTGGCATACACGGGTTCGGCGACGAAACGTTCTTGAATGAGACGACCTTCACGAAGGATCGCTTGAGCCAATGGATTGTTTTCAAAGCATCGGGCGGGTCTAGAGTCGGCTTCCATGAACGGAATTTACGCGGCAAATTCTTTAAACGCAAGACTCCAGGAACTTCACTCACCCGCCTTTGCGGTTCCATCTTCTACACAAGCCGTTACCATCACCCGCATGATTGGAATTGTATTAGGATCGGGACTCGGCCCCTTGGCCGACGCGGTGGTGGTGGAGCGTGAAGTCTCATTCGCAGACGCTGGCTTGCCCGCCTCGTCGGTGCCCGGCCATGCTGGGAAATTTGTCTTCGGTGAACTAGGCGGCACGCCCGTCCTTCTGATGAAAGGCCGGGTCCATCTTTATGAAGGTCATGGACCTCGGTTAGTCACCGCAGGCGTGCGCTGGATGGCCGAGCAGGGGATTGAAAAACTCATTCTTACCAACGCCGCCGGCACCCTAAATCCTAACTTCGCGCCCGGCACTTGGATGATACTAACCGATCACCTCAACCTGACCGGCACCTCGCCGTTAGAAGGCGCGGATTTCATCGACATGTCCGTCGCCTACGACGCTGCTTGGCGCGCCGAATTCCGTGCCGCAGCCACCGCTTCCGGGATGATTCTCCACGAAGGCGTCTATGCCAGCCTGCGCGGCCCGCAATACGAAACGCCTGCGGAAATCAAGATGTTGCGCGTGATCGGCGCGGATGCCGTGGGCATGAGCACCGTGTTAGAAACCATCCAGGCCCGCTCGCTGAAACTTCCCGTCGTCGCCTTTTCCTGCCTCACCAATTGGGCCGCCGGCATCACCGCTGCGCACCTCGATCACCACGAAGTTTTAGAAACCGGCAAGCAAGCCGCGCAGTCAATGATCGGCCTGCTAACACAAGTCCTAGGCGAAAACTAACGGACCGCGAGATTCATCTCGCCTGTCCCCAAGGAGCGGCGGACTCCGATCCGCCGAAGCCCATGATGAGCCAATGACTCGCGGCTTGCCTCAGCTCATTGGCACCTCATGGACAGGCGATTCGGAGATCGCCGTTCCTTGAGGGAAATGACATCCCCGCGCTCTGTGAAAAATGCGTGAAGGAATTGAATAGCCTCGCGATCCATGGCCTATCGGCCTAACTCTAGAAATCCATTCCGATGACCATGCTCCCACAACCACCGCCCAACGCGCCTGCTCCGCCTCCATCCGAAGCGGCGCTTCTCTCCCGCCGGAAATGGAAGTGGTTGTGGGTTGCTGGCGTTGTTTCGATCGTCATCGTATTGGCAGGTTTGACTGCTCCTCTGGTAGCTAGGAATAGAACAATTTGCGACCAAACTGAGGAAGTGTCCAACGCCCGGCAGATCGGTCTCGCGTTGTTTGAGTTTGAAAGCCAATACGGCACCTATCCAGACGCGGCCACGGTCACGAGAGTTCGCAGTGAAACGAACACAACGCTGAATCTGGGCACTTCCTCGTCTAACGACTTTTTCCGCCAGTTGTTAGCCGCAAACTTCACGCAAAGTGAGAAGATGTTTTACGCCAAGGGCTCCAGCGTCCACAAACCGGACGATGTGATCGCAGGAGCCAAAGCTTTGGAAAAAGGCGAATGCGGGTTCACCTACTTTCTCGGCGCGTCCAAACTGAACAATCTTTCCCGCCCCTTGGTGGCCGCGCCGATGATTCCGGGGACGGATCGCTTCGACCCAAAGCCATTCAAAGGAAAGGCGGTCGTTCTGAAGATGGACAATAGCGTGATCTCACTGCCCATCGACAAGATGGGGCACCTCAACTACGCCGGCAAAAACCTGATGGACCCATCCAACCCGATCTGGGATGGTCATGCGCCGATCATCGCTTGGCCGGATCTTTAAAAACCCCACTCCCACGACCATGCTCCCACAACCACCTCCCAACGCACCTGCCCCGCCACCGTCCGAGGCGGCGATTCTATCACAGAAGAAGTGGAAGTGGTTATGGGTAATTGGTGTTGGTTCCATCATCGTCATCGTATTGGCGGTTTTGACCGCTCCGATGACAATTCGCAGTCGCAAGAAATCGGACCAAACCGAAGCCGTGAACAATGCCCGGCAGATTGGCTTGGCGCTTTTTGAGTTTGCTGCGAAATATGGGAAATATCCCGATGTTAGCACGATTGCAGACGTGAGAAAGGACGCGGCCACGGATCTGAATCTCAGCAAGATGAGTCTCGGGATGAAGTCCTCCAACGATTATTTCCGCCAGTTGCTGGCGGGTGGTATCACGCCGAGCGAGAGTATGTTTTACGCGAAAATCCCTAATACGAAGAAGCCCGACAATAACATCAAAGGAGCCGAGGCGTTGAAAAAGGGAGAATGCGGATTCGCCTATCTGGCGGGACTTTCTTCCGAAGGTAACCCGTCCCGACCCCTCATCGTCACCCCCTTGATTCCTGGGACCGATCGGTTGGATCCGAAAAGATTTGATGGGAAGGCTATCATCCTGAGAATGGATAACAGCGTGACCTCCATAAATATCAACAGCTCAGGTCATGTGATTCAGTTCGGCAAAAACCTACTCGATCCCACGAATCCGGTTTGGGGGAAGGCTGACAAGTTCGTGATCGCGTGGCCGGAGTGAGGGCGGTGGCTGGCGCGAGACGCGCCAGCTAAACGTTTTCTATACCAGCTCCGCAGCGATGGGATCGACGAGGGCGCGGCCGTGGTGGATGAGGATGAGCTGATTTCCCTCAATGCGGGCGAGGCCTTCGGTTGCTAGATTTTTAGCGCGAGATTGGGAATCTGGGCTGAGCAGGGAAAGCGAGATGCCATCCTTGGTGCGCAGGCCGAGGGCGATGCGTTCGAGGCGGCGGGCTTCGGCGTCGAGGGTTTCTGATTCTATCAGGGCGTGGCCGATGGAGCTCACTTGAGAAACATAGCGGGCGGTATCGGCAACGTTTTTCCAGCGGACGCCATCGAGCGTGGAGACGGCGGATGGGCCGAGGCCGAGGTAGTCTTCGCCGCGCCAGTAGCCTTGGTTGTGGCTGGAGTGGTGGCCGGGCTTGGCGTAGTTCGAGGTTTCGTAGTGATCGAAACCGGCGGCGGTTAGAAGATCGTCGGCGAGGTGGAAGAACTCGGCGTCGTGGTCTTCGTTCTCGCGCATTTCGCCGCGGCGGAGGGATTCGAAGAAGGCGGTATCTTCCTCGTAGGTGAGGTTGTAGGCGGAAATGTGGTCGGGCTTTAGTGAAATGGCGTGTTCTAAGGTTTTTTGCCAGTCGTCC
>JAYTLO010000196.1:0-4609 GCA_043729385.1 Akkermansiaceae bacterium | reverse complement strand
CTTGCCGGCTCGCTCACTTCGTCAAGCTTTTAATTGAATTGTTTTTGTATAAATCACTTTAAACCAGTTATTTACGCGCTAACCTGACGCGAATGGGTGGTTATCCTGCCCGTGTCGGCATCACCAATGGTGTTAGTAGGACAATTGAGGCTCAATATTCTGGTGAGACTCTCGTGCAGCTGGATTCCAATACGAGTAATGGCACACCGAATTATGTGTCAGGATTGATCTATCGAAAAAGAAACAGCACTGTTCCCGGTAGGATGGTGTTTCAGTTCCGTGCAGGTAATTTGTTGGACGCCCTCCAAGTTGACGCCGGTGTAGACCAATCCTTATCATCCGGCGTGTCGACAGGGGCACTTCTTGGAACTGCATCTGATCCCGCTGGCGGCCCTGTGACGGTCGAGTGGCGTGTATTGAGTACAAACGGGAGCACCGTTCCTGTAGTCATTGCAAATCCTACCCAGCTCAGCACCGTTGTCACTTTTGAAGCCGGGGCGAGAATCGACTTTCAGTTGGTGGTGCACAGACCTTCAGACCCTACCATCTCAGCTTCAGACGTGACCACGATCAACCCTTAAATTCCTCATGAAAACATTACAACTAACCCTAATATTAGCATTCACTACATTCAAAAGCTTCTCGTTGGGAGCGACGACTAATGTCGGCCTACTCAATAGTGTTGGCTCCGAACTTCTAAGTTTTACTGGAATTCCTCTCAGTGCAGGAATTCAAAATATCGACGGCGACGGTGCAATATTACAAATCGGGTATTATACGTTAGCAACAACCCAGAATCCATTTCTCGGAGAATGGGTAGCTATGACTGGGACGGGAACCTCATATGTTACGACGGTAGGCGACGGCGGTAGGTCGGCCGGTCGATTTAAGACTATTAGTCTTCTAGAGGCTGGAACTTTCAGTTTTGTTGAACCCGCAGTTGGAACCCCACTTTCGCTTCGCTTTTATAACTCGACCACTATCCCATCATCCACATATTTTAATGCCGTTTCGACGACATCTGGATCCTTTAACTGGGTTGCTCCATCGACTCCTCAGTCAGGGATGGGTCTGACACTTCCTGACACGAATGCTGTTTGGCAGGACGGAGCCGGTAGTGCCTATCGCACCACAATACCAATTCCCGAGCCAAGCTCATCTGCACTGTTCGCTCTGGTCAGCCTTGGTGTAATGGCAGTGCGGCGGAGGTGAGACGGTTGTGGGGTCACGAACACAGAACTGGTCGCCCGCTTCGACCGCTCGCGGGTCATCAGCCATCTCTAATACTTCTGCGGCGGGGACTCTCCGATGCTGAAAAGTTTCCTAACATCCTTCATCAAGTGCGTGGCGATTTCCTCGGAAACGCCCTTGTCTTTCCTTGGGCCGCGCACGCCGATGTTGATCGAAGGAACCTTGCCCGCCGGCGAATCCACCTCGCTGGTTTCCACGAAAAGCCGTCTGCTGAGTTCGCCAGCCACTTCTTCGTCAGAGGCCATTCGCCATCTTTTCGTTAGGTTTAAATCTTTACTGATCCGGGCCAGTGACTCGTTCGTGCCCAGCTTCGCCTTCAGCTCTTTGACGATTTCATCCCGCTTCGCGTCGGTGACCTCGGGATTGAGCGGCAGGGCAACCCACAGCGGATGCGGCAAGTTCTGTTTGTAGTTCCAATAGCCAACTCCGCCGCCGCCGATCAATAGAATCAGCGCCACCACACCCATCACGATCCATCGTTGCATATTTGGTCTTTATAGGCCATCCCCCTGCCCATCCAAGCCAGAATTTCATGGAATATCCCGCCACCGCCGCCACCGCCGAGACCCTTTCTAACGGACTCACCCTGATTCTCGACCCCGATCCCACCGCGCCAGTGGTGAGTGTGCAAATCTGGGTCGCCAGTGGCAGCATGCATGAGGACGCGCACCTCGGCGCAGGCATTTCCCACTTCTTGGAGCACATGGTTTTCAAGGGCACCCGCGACTATGATGCAGACACGCTGGCCAGCACCGTGCAAGCCGCCGGCGGTCATTGGAATGCCTACACCAGCTTCGACCGCACTGTCTATTACATCGACGGCCCCTCGGCGTCCTTGCCCGTTTTTCTTAAAACTCTAACTGGCTTGGTGTTCTATCCAACCCTGCCGGAATCCGAGTTTGAAAAAGAGAAGGACGTGATCCGTCGTGAAATCGACATGGGCCTGGACGATCCCGACAACGCGGCTTCGCGACTGCTGTTCTCCACCGTCTTTACGCTCGATCCGCGCCGTCATCCAGTCATCGGCCATCGCCATTTGTTCGATGCCATCCGCCATCAGGATCTCACCGGCTATCACCGCGACCGCTACACGCCGGACCGTTGCTTTGCCGTGATTTCCGGGGATTTCAATCCCGACGACGCCCGCCAAATCGTCACCGAACTCACTGCCGACTGCCTCCCCGGCGGTGGCCGTGAGCCGCTGGTCCTCATCGATCCACCACAGCTCGGACCGCGTCGTGGGCGCGAGACGTTTGCCGTGCCCACCAGCCGGATTTCCCTCGCGTGGAAAACTCCCGCGCTCGATCATCCCGACGCGCCTGCGTTCGATGTGCTGGCCGGCATCCTTGGTCGTGGCCGCGCCTCCCGGCTCCACTGCCGCCTGCGTGAGGAACAGGAACTGGCGCTGGAAATTTCCGCGTTCTCGTGGACCGGTCCCGGTCGCGAAGGACTTCTAGCAGCGTCCGCCGATGCCGATCCCGCCAAGCGCGACGCCTTGATCGAGGCGATCCTGCTAGAGGTGGCCGCCGTCGCTAACAGTGAGCTGGACGACGACCTCGCCAAGGCCAAGCGCCAAATCGCCGCCAGCCAATTCCGTGGGCTAACAACCGCCTCGGGCCGCGCCGCCGACCTTGCTTCTAACTGGCACGAAGCCCGCGATCTCGATTTCACCCGCCGCTACCTCGCTGCCATTCAAGCCGTCACCGTGGCCGACATCCGTCGCGTCGCCACCACTCTCACCGACGAGCGCCTGACTCTAACAATTCTCGATCCGCTCGACGCCCCGGCACCCGCCCGCACCGCCAAGGCCGTGCGGACGCGCGAGGAAATCCAAGTTCACACCTTGCCGAACGGCCTCACCCTCGCGCTTATCCCGGACCACCGCGTGCCGCTCGTCCACCTCCAAGCCGCCGTCCGCGGTGGGCTTCCTTCGGAAACTCCGGCCACGAATGGCCTGAACCAACTGCTCGCCTCCACCCTCTCCAAAGGCACGCTCACCCGCACTGCCCAGGAAATCGCCGTCACTCTGGAATCGCTCGGCGCGTCCATCAGCGCGAATACTGGCAACAACGCGCTCCTCATCCAAGCCTCCGGACTCGCGCCGGACCTCGCCACCATCGCCGATGTTTTCGCCGAGGTGATCGTCTCCCCCTCACTCCCTCCCGACGCGATCGGCCGGGAAAAAGCCAGCCAGCTCGCCAGTTTGGAGGAAGCCCTGCAAGACCCACTGCACACCGGATTCCGTGCCCTCCGCCACGCCGTTTTCAGCGGCGACGGCTACGGTCTCGATGCCCTCGGCTCCGTCATCAGCCTCACCGCCTTGGAGCGGCCGGTGCTGGCAGCTCACCACGCGCATCATTTCAACACCTCTAACATCACCCTCGCCATCGCCGGTGATTTCGATCCCGCAGCGACGCTCGAACTGCTCCGCGAGAAATTCGCCGCACTTCCTCAAGGTCACCCATGGACAGCGCCAGCTAGCCTGCTTGGCAATGCCACCGACCTAACAAACCATCTGCCCAAGAAACAAGCCGTGCTCACCATCGGCTTCCCCGGCACCACCGTTAGCGGTGCAGACCGCCATGCGCTCGCGATGATCCAGGAATACTCCTCGGACATGGCCGGGCCGCTGTTTGGGCGCATCCGCGAGGAACTCGGTCTCGCCTATCAGGTCGGAGCCACCCAATTCCTCGGCTACGATGCGGGGCTTTTCACCTTCTACCTCGCTACCTCGCCCGAGCAAGCCGTCCTCGCCCACCGTGAAATGCTCGCCGAGATCGCAAAAATCGCCGCCCACGGCATCCCGGATGAAGCCTTCGAGCGCGTCCGCTCTACCGTGCTCAGCGGCCTCGCCATCCAGCAGCAATCGCCGTCATCCGTCGCCCGCCACGTCGCCCTCGACCTTCTCTTCGGCCACCCCGCCGACCAACACCGCCGCCTTGCCGCAGCCTACAGCGCTCTAACTGCCTCCACAGTTAGAGAAGTCGCCGCCCGGATCTTTTCCGTGAAACCCACGGTGATCACGGTCTTGCCGTGAAGGTTCACTCCTTATACTGCCGCGCATGAGGATTTGTGGAAATGCTCGGTCATGATAGTGGCTGGAGCGTCCCGCTCCAGACCGTTGCGGAGGCGTCCCGCCTCCCGCATCTCCAGTCCGGGCGGGACGCTCCAGCCACGTTTCCAAAAATTGTGACGCGCGCCGGTATATATGCCTCATCCACTCCACGACAAAAGTGTCGTGGCTCCGCCAAAGCTTGCCGGACAAAAAAGTTCAAGGAGCGGCGAAACGTGTTCGCCGTGAGGATGAGATGACGATGACAAGACCCTTTGGACCACGAATCGGCTCATCATCCGCGTG
>JAYTLO010000195.1:0-11674 GCA_043729385.1 Akkermansiaceae bacterium | reverse complement strand
CTTGCCGGCTCGCTCACTTCGTCAAGCTTTTAATTGAATTGTTTTTGTATAAATCACTTTAAACCAGTTATTTACGCGCTAACCTGACGCGAATGGGTTACAGCCCTCAACGTGCCCACGGGCTATGCCGGACGTTTTCTCGGGGATTCGAAGAACCTCTCCGCCGGTGGACTGGGTGGCGACATCAGCACCGCCGGAAGATCCTGGGGCATGTATGGCGCAAATGGCGCCCAGTCGGATGCCTTCGGATTCCTCAAGGATGGCGCGGGGAACAACGCGTCGCTGAGCGTCGGACAGACACTGTCGGTGGATATCGCCGTCAATTGGCGCAACGGCTACAAGGGATTCGCGGCCCGCAATGCCGCTGATACAGAGATATTCACCCTCAACACTAGCGGAGACGATTATGTCGTATTGAATGCGGAAACCGGCAACGGGTCGATCGGTGTCGACTATAGCATCAACACGGTGTTTCGCATCACGATGACCCAGACGAGCGCTGGTGGCGGCACATGGATGATCACCCGCAGCGGGGGTGTTAGCGATGTTGATACCGGAACCTACACCGGAGTGATTTCGAATTTCAAATTATATGTCGGCAACACCGTCACTGGGAGCGAGAACGACCTTTTTGTAAACAATGTGAGCGTTACCGACGCCAACACCGACACTCCGGTGATTACCAGTGCAACCCGCTTGGGGAACGGTTCGTTCCAATTGGAATTCACGGCTCTCACAGGCAACAACTACACCGTGCTCGCCAATACCAACTTGGATCTGCCGGTCAGTTCCTGGACCGAGCTGGGGGCCGCTACGGAGACATCTCCCGGTTCCGGCCAGTTCCAATTTACCGATATTAATGCGCCGAGCTTTGTCCGCCGCTTCTACGTGGTCCGCACGCCCTAAATGCGATCAACCTCCAGGCCGTCGCTCTGGAGGTGGCCGTGGAATGAGGGCTCTCCATCCTTGCCGATGAGGATGGCGTCCAGACAGGTGTTGGCGCGGCTTTTGTGCCAATCGAAGAGGACTCCGTGTTCGGCACGGTGATAGACCCAGAAGTACCTCGACGCGGTCTTGCCCGCGCCGGGTTCCAAACATCGCACCGGAATTTCATCGGCTTTGGGGTAGTCGGCCTCGCGCAGGCGGGTGGCGATGAGTTGATAGAGGGGCTGCAATCGGCAGAAAAAGAGCTTCGCGAAGTTTATTTCACAGTTCACTGGCTTCGTGGACGAAACGTCCAAGCTCCTTACGGGCGGCGCTCTAGCAGTTGGGCGGCGATGCTGATGGCGATCTCGGCGGGGTCGTTGCTGCCGATGGGGAGGCCGACGGGGCAGAAAATTTTCTCCAGCAGAGACTGGGATACGCCGTCTTCTCGGAGTTCGCGCAGGAGGACGGCGCGCTTCGAGGTGCTGCCAATGACCCCGAGGAATGAAATTTCCGGGAAGCGCCGGAGCACTTCACGCAAGACCGGCCGATCGCTTGAATGGCCTTTGGTGACGGATAGCACGAAGGATTTCGCGCTGAGTTTCGTCACGCCTTCTTCGAAGGATTGGACGAGGTGGAGCTTTAGGTTTTCGCGAGTCGGAAATTTGGCGAGCCAGTCTGATCGCGTGTCGAAGACATCGATACGGCATGCGAGGGTCGCGAGAACCGGCACCAGCGCTTGGGCGACGTGGCCGGCCCCGAAAATAGCGACGTGCCAAGGGGCGCTGGCGGTGATTTTCTCAAAGAGGAAGGTCATCTCACCGCCGCAGGTCATGCCGACGTCGCGCTGGAGATTCCAGGTGAGGCTCAGACAGGGTTCGTCACCGGTGAGAAATAAGGTGGCTTGTTCGAGTGCCTTAGCCTCGACTTTGCCACCGCCGAGATTGCCGGAAACTAGGCCAGCGGCGGTGACGATGGCTTTGGCCCCGACTTGGCCGGGCACGCTGCCTCTGGCGGCGGTGATGGTGATCACCACGGCATCGACTCCTTCGCGACGCAGCGCGGCGATTTGTTCCCATGCGTCCATTGGCAACCTTGAATTCAGCCGGGAAAACGAACTTACTGCGGTGAAATGATTTCGCTCTCCCACCTCAATGCCGCTTCCGACGGGGAATTCGTAGCCGCGCTGGGTGGCATTTACGAGCATTCTGATTGGGTTCCGCAGCGGGTGATCGAGCAACGGCCGTTTCTGGGGATGGAGGATTTGCGGATGGCGTTGCGGCAGGCGGTGGATGATGCCACGGACGAGGAAAAGCTCGCATTGATCCGGTCACACCCAGATTTGGCGGGGAAACTGGCGCGGGCGGGAGTGCTCACGGACGCATCGACCCGCGAGCAGGCAGGGCTTGGGCTGGATCGGCTGAGTGATGCGGAATATGAGGATTTCTCTCAGAAAAATGAGGCGTATCGGGAAAAATTCGGGTTTCCGTTCATCATCTGCGCGCGGCTGTCGACCAAGCAGCGCGTGATGGATGGGTTTGTGAAGCGGCTTGGGAATTCAAGGGCGGTGGAGGTTGAGGAAGCTTTGGGGCAGATTCATGAGATCGCGCGGCTGCGGTTGGGGGACGTTTTCTTGTGACGGGCGAAATAAATTTCGCGGTCCGACAAAAAAACAACCGCAGCGGGAAATCCCACTGCGGCTGCTTGCCATAAACTAAACACACGGAAGTTAAGCTTCCACAAAGTCGCCTATAAGTGGCCTAGGCAATGGCTTTTCCTTCTTGCGAAGGGCGCGGCGCATCTTGGTGAGCGCGGAGTTTTGAAGTTGGCGAATGCGCTCGCGGGTGACCCCGAATTCGCGACCCACTTCCTCCAAGGTGAGTGCCTTGCGACCGTTCAGGCCGAAGCGTTCGTCGATGATCCGGCGTTCGCGTTCGTCGAGGACGGAGAGCAGGCCGTCGAGTTCGCCGTGGAGGTTTTTGTCCGAAAGCATGTCTAGCGGGTTCACGGCGCGTTCGTCGCTGATGACTTCACCGAATTCGGTGGCTTCACCTTCGTTGATCGGCGCGTCGAGCGAGGTCGGGCGGTAGGACGCCTGCCTGAGCAAGGCGAGCTTGCGGTGAGGAAGGCCCACTTCGTCGGCGAGTTCTTCGTCGGTGGGTTCGCGACCGAGCGCTTCAGTAAGAATGGCCGCGATCCGGCGCATTTTCGCGATCTTATCGACCATGTGGACGGGCAGGCGGATGGTCTTGGATTGGTTGGCCAAGGCGCGCTTGATCGATTGTTTGATCCACCAAGCGGCGTAAGTGGAGAGTTTTCCGCCCTTTTCAGGGTCGAAGCGCTCGACGGCTTTCATCAAGCCGATGTTGCCCTCGGAAATCAGGTCCGTCACTGGCATGCCGTAGTTGGAATAGTCTTGAGCGATTTTGACGACCAAGCGCAGGTTTGCACGGATCATGTGCAAGCGGGCCTCCGGGTCACCGTTCTTGATCCGCTCTGCGAGTGAAACTTCTTCTTCGGCGGTGAGAAGAGCGGTTTTTGAGATCTCCCGCAAATAGAGCTTAAGGCTGCTGTCAGATTCGTAAGACATATTATGATGGGGTTGGTTATTTATTAAACGTCTCTGAAGAGGTTTTATTCCCTTTAATTAAAAAAAGAATTCATTGTGAATACTATGTCATTACTGTGAATGATTGGCCGCTTCAGATAAACTTCAACGTTCCTTACTTAGCAATCCGCGTGCCCTCGTTTTTTGGATCACAAGTATCTGATTATAAATAAATAAAAAATCCACCACTGCGACAAAGTGCACGATAGGTGCAATATGCCCACCATTCGTGACAATTTGGCGCATGAGATTCGACAATCTGTGTGGGTTGAACCAATTTTGCGGGGTGCTCGACGCTCTCTACCCGCTCGCCCGTTCTGGATTGTTCTGCCTGGATGCGGAAGTGGCTCACCATCTGAGTATGGGCGCGCTGCGGCTGGCGGAAAAATCGAGGCTTCTTCGGCTATTTTCACCCGACGACGAATTTGTCGCACCCGTGGAGGTGATGGGGCTGAAGTTTCCGAACTGCATTGGTCTGGCGGCAGGTCTGGATAAGGAGGGCAACACGATTGACGCACTCGGCCGCTTGGGATTCGGCTGCATCGAGATTGGCACGATCACTCCGCGGCCACAGGCGGGAAACCCGAAGCCACGGCTTTTCCGGCTGCTCGATCATGAGGCGATCATCAACCGCATGGGTTTCAACAATCCGGGCATTGACGCAGGAGTGGCGAACGTCAGCGCAGCCAAGTCGTTCCGGGGAATCGTCGGATTTAACATCGGGAAAAACAAAGACACGCCAAACGAAAATGCGGCGGACGATTACCTCGCCTGCCTGCGCAAAGCCTTCCCGGTGGCCGATTATGTGGCAGTAAATCTGTCCTCGCCAAACACGCCGGGCCTGCGAGATCTGCAAGGCGCGGAAGCCAGTGCGCGGCTGCTGGACACGCTCAAGAAGGAGCAGCAAAAGCTGGCTCGCGAGCATGGCAAGCAGGTGCCTCTGCTTTTCAAAGTGGCACCAGATCTGGACGAAAGCCACATCCGCGATCTCTCGCACGTATTCCTCAACGGCGGTCTGGACGGCCTGATCGCCACCAACACCACGCTCGACCGGGACAAGGTGACGGGCCATCCACGGGCAACGGAAGCTGGCGGACTCTCCGGGCGACCTGTATTTGAAAAAAGCACGGCGACGTTGAGAAACTTCGCGAGTCACCTCGGCTCGCGCATCCCCATCATCGGCGTGGGGGGAATTTCCTCGCTAGAAGATGCTAAGGAAAAAATCTGCGCCGGGGCCACGCTGGTGCAGATTTACACCTCGTTCGTCTATCAGGGGCCGAAATTGGTGAAGGAGCTGGCGAGGGAGTTGTGAGCCGGGACAAGAATCTCCCAGCTTCATAGGAAAACCTCGACGGCCAAGCCTTGGCCCGTTGGAATCATGTCCAACCTGATGAGTATTTCCGCCACTGCTGCCCGCTTGGAAACTGCAATTTGTTCTGTCGTGCGGGGGCAGCCGGACGTGGTCCGCCGCGTCTTGGCGTGCATGATTTCCGGTGGCCACGTCCTGCTAGAAGATTTCCCGGGGACGGGCAAAACGACGCTCGCCAAGGCAATCGCCAAGGCGATCAGCGGCGCGATGTTCAAGCGCGTGCAATTCACCCCGGACTTGCTGCCGTCCGACATTCTTGGCGTCTCGATTCTGGATCCGCGGTCGCAGGAATTCAAATTTCACCCGGGTCCGGTCTTCACCGACATCCTGCTGGCCGACGAAATCAACCGCGCCTCGCCTCGCACGCAGAGTGCCTTGCTGGAGGCAATGGGCGAGCGGCAAGCCACCGTCGAAGGCACCAGATACGAGCTGGACGGGATTTTCTTCGTGATCGCCACCCAAAATCCGGTGGAATTCCGGGGGACTTACCCGCTTCCGGAAGCGCAGATGGACCGCTTCGCGATGCAGTGCTCGCTGGGCTACGTCAGCGCCGCTGAGGAGGCCGCAATTCTAGCAGATCAGACCGAGACGCACCCGGTGGACGTGCTTCAGCCTGTTGCCACTCGCGAGGAAATTCTCGAACTCATGGCTGCGGCGCGTCATGTGCGGTTCAGCGAAGAACTCCGGCACTACGTGGTCGCGCTCGTCGGGGCGACTCGGGGTCACCCGGCCATCCAGCTCGCGGCCAGCCCACGGGCGTCCTTGGCTTTGATGAAGGTCTCGCAAGCGCTGGCGGTTTTCCAAGGCAAGGACTTCGTGAGTCCCGAGCTGATCCAGACGGTAGCTGCCGACGTGATTGCCCACCGGATGGTGCTCGCGCCGGAGGCGAAATATTCCGGAGCCAGCGCCCGCCAGATCGTCGCCGATCTCATTGAACAAACCCCCGTGCCGGTCTAAAATTCCGCGCCGATGAACGCTTATTCACCACCGCCGGCCAGTGGGCTTCGCCGGAGACGCGTGGATACTTGGCTGCACCGCATGTATTTCCGCGGCTCGGGTTTCCGCTACTTCATCGGTCGCCGCTGCCGACCGGCCACGATCGCCGTGGGCCTGGTGCTTATTCTGGCGACTTGCCTCGGCATGGCTCACGACAGCACCTCGGTCTATCAGCTTTTTTCACTCAGTCTGGGAATGGTGCTGATCGGGTTGCCATGGGCGATGTTTCGCCGCGCGGCGGTGGAGGCCAAGCGCGAGTTGCCACGCTTCGGCACCGCCGGCGAGCCGCTGCGCTACACGGTGCGGGTTTGGCATCATGGCAAGCGGCGGCTCACCCGCGCGTGGCTTACCGACTCCCCGCCCGATCCGCGGCCAAGCCTCGCGGATTTTTCCCTCCTCCGCGAGCCGGGCGAGGAAGAGCGCAATGGCTTCGACCGGCGGCTGGCCTACTTCCGCTGGCATTGGCTGATGCGAGGAAACCGACTTTTCTCCGGCGGCTACTCGCGCGACGACCTAAATCTTAGACGCGGCCAGCATGGAAAAATCGCCATCGAACTCACCCCTCTGCGGCGCGGGGTGATCCGCTTCGACGACCTGCGCGTGTTGCTTCCCGATCCCTTCGGGCTGTTCCAACGTTGCCGGAAAGTGAAGGCTCCCGCCGCCACGCTGATCGTGTTGCCCCGGCGCTTTCCGCTGCCCCCCATCGAGCTTCCGGGCGGTGCGGCCTTTAAAATTTCCGGTGAGTCTAACACCAACTCGATCGGCACTTCCGGCGAATTTGTCGGCCTGCGAGATTACCGCCCTGGCGACCCACTGCGGCAGATTCATTGGAAGAGCTGGGCACGCACCGGACGCCCAATTGTGAAAGAGTTAGAAGACACTTACTACCCCCGCTACGGGCTGGTGGTGGACACGTTGTCGTGCGAGCGGACCGACCATCAGTTCGAAGAAGTGATCTCGGTGGCTGCTTCGTTCGCTGCCTCCATCGATACCAGCCAGTCGCTGCTAGACCTGATGTTTATCAAGAACGAAGCCCACCTAGTGACCGCCGGGCGCGGCTTGGAGCGGGCGGAGAAACTGTTGGAAGTCCTCGCAGGAGTGATGCCTGAGCGGACGGAAAATTTCAAAGATCTTGCCCAATTGGTGCTGCGCCATCGCGACGATCTAACATCCTGCCTGGTGATTTTCAATGGCTGGGACGAGTCCCGCGCGGAGTTTCTGCAGACCCTCACCCGAGGCGGGATCATCTGCGCACCCATCATCGTCGGCCAAGGCTCACCACCTGCCAGTGCTCCCGGACATTGGCTGGAGTCGGGGCAAATCGCCCGCGACCTCCGGCGTCTGCCGCCCCGTCTAACGGCATAACCCCAGCCCACTCCACCGCCATCTATCAGGTCCAGCCACCTCCCCGTTTCATTCTCGGCGCATCGCTCCTGTTCTGGGGCGCGATGACTGATAGACCCCTGACCGGCATCTTGTTAGCCGTGGTGGTTGAAAGTGCGCGATGGACGAAGTTTCGTTGGGACTTCAACGAAGAAGCCAGTGGCCGCGCCTGGCAATTCACCACCGTCGCCATCGCGCTGGCGGCGGTGTTAGTTTTCCTCGATGGCACTCCCTATGAAGCGCTGCCCAATCTGCTGACGTGGTTGCCCGCGCTGTTATTGCCGATGCAGTTCATCCAATCCTACGGACTCAAGGATGCGATGCCGCTGAACATCTTTTCATTTCTTGCGAGACACCGCCGCAAGCGCAACCTCCGCCTGGGACTCACCGAGTTGGTGATCCACGTCAACTTCGGTAACATTTATTTCGTCACTGCGATGGTTGCCTCCAGCTTGGGCAGCCAGTCGAATTCGTGGCCATTTCTACCCGGAATCATTGTTCTAACGGGCTGGATGCTTTTGTCAGCCAGCCGCAGTCGCCCGGCCTATTTACTACTCGCACTAACAGTCGCCGGTGGCATCGCGATCGTTGGCCAGTTAGCGATCAAAGAACTCCAGGAACGTCTCGGCAACAGCGGCCCCGGGCGATCCTCATTCAATCCCAATTCCATCTCCACCCTCGTTGGCAAGCCTGGCCGGATCGAGCAATCACCGGATATCATCTGGCGCTTGCAGCCTGCGGCAAACACGCCCGCGCCTGGTCTTTTGCGCACTGCCACTTACAATGCGTATGCCGACGGACGTTGGACCGTCCGGCCGGTGTTCGAGTCCATCTTTAAAGATCTCGATACCGTCGAGCCGAAGACGGGTGAAATTTATCACCTTCTAACAGCAAACCTACCACCCTTCGCCAAGAGGGATGAGAGGCATGCCGTGCGCGAAGAGTTGCCGCGCTTCAATCTGCGTGGTGCCGCCTTCGCAGAGACTCCGCTCGCGCTGCCGGCGGATGCAGCAAGCGTGCGCGACTTCGAACAGGACGGGATCGATTGCAATTCGTTAGGCACCGTCCGCGTTTTCCCGAAAAACTCCGTCATCGAAGGAACCGTCCTGTGGAAAGGCGGCACCAACCCCGAAAGTCCTCCGTTTAGTGAAGATTTGATCGTCATCATGCCCGAGCGGGTCGCCCTTGATGAGGTGCTCCTTGAACTCCGCCTTGAAGATCAGCCCACCCTTCAGGAAAAATTGCGGGTCGTCCGCGCGTGGTTTCACCAAAATTTCAGCTACTCTCAGGTTCTAACGATCAACAGCCCGGGGTTCACCTCCACGCCCACGGCGGTCGGCCAATTTCTAACCAAGTCGCGGCAAGGGCACTGCGAATATTTCGCTTCCGCCACCACCTTGCTCCTCCGCCAGGCAAAAATCCCGGCCCGCTACGCGATCGGCTACGCGGTGAAAGAGCGCGATGCCAAACGCAACGAGTTTGTCGTCCGCGGCACCCACGCCCACGCGTGGTGCCAAGTGTGGGATGACGAGGCGCAACAATGGATCGACTTCGACACAACTCCCGGATCTTGGCTTGCCAACCTCGCACCGCAGACCTCCGCCATGCAGCGCTTCAACGACCAAGTGAAACGCATCCGCGAAGATTTTTTCCTGTGGCGGAATCGCCCGGCCAATCGGTTAGCAGCCTCACTCATCATGTCCGCCATCGGCCTCGGAGTGTTAGCCTTCATCGTGAAACGGCTGTGGCGATCCAAGCGGCGGTTAGAGGCAGCAAAAATTGCTCACGGCTACGAAGGTCCAGTCACCCCGACGCCGCTCAATGCGCTGGAACACCCGGCAGAAAAACGTCTCGGTAGCCGTCCGCAGGGTCAGCCGTTAGGTGGCTGGCTGGCCGGCTTGCGCCCAATTCTAACAGATGCCACGCTTCTGGATGAAGCCATCGAACTTCACCAACGTCTGCGTTTCGATCCGCAACCACGGGTGCAGGCCGAACTGGACCGCCTGGCCGAGCTGGCCAAGCAGTTAGAGCTAGAGATCACACGCGGCTGAAATTTCAAGGAGCGTGGGCATCTTGCCCACGATTCTCCCTTTCCAAATTCCTTGTGGGCAAGATGCCCACACTCCTTGCTCACTTCGCCGCAGCCACGACGTGTTCCTTGGTCATGCCGAGTTCCTTCATCACCACATCGCCGGGAGCACTCATGCCGAAGCGGTCGATGCCGAGCGGCTTGCCCTCGGTGCCGACGTATTTCCACCACAAGTCGGTGACGCCGGCCTCGATGGAAATGCGCTTGGTGCAAGCCTTGGGCATCACGCTTTCACGATACTCAGCGCTCTGGCGCTCGAAGCGCTCGAAGCATGGTAGCGAAACGACGCGCACGCCATCTCCCAGCTCGGCGGCAGCGGCCATCGCGTGCTGGAGCTCGGAGCCCGTTCCGATCAAGATCGTTGTTAGGGTGCCAGTTTCCTTGCGGGCGATGTAGCCGCCGCGCAGCACGCCGTCGCGCCGGACATCGAGGGATAACTCGTTCATCAGCGGGATCGCTTGGCGTGTTAGAATCAACGCCGTCGGGCCGTCGGTGCGGCTCATCGCGGCGATGAATGCACCCGCCGTTTCCTCCGCGTCGCCCGGACGGATCACGTCGAGATTCGGGATCACCCGCAGGCCACTAACGGTTTCCACCGGCTGGTGAGTCGGGCCATCTTCGCCCACGCCCACGGAGTCATGAGTGAAAATATAAGTCACGGGAAGATGCGACAGCGCCGCCAAACGGATCGAGCCGCGCAGGTAATCGGCGAAGACCAGGAAGGTCGCGCCGCTTGCCCGGAATAGGCCGTCGTAGGCGATGCCATTGCAGATCGCGCCCATCGCGTGCTCGCGGATGCCGAACCAAATGTTCCGGCCTAGCGGGTTGGCAGCGGAGTAGTCGCCGCCATCCTTGAGGTAGTTTTTCGTCGAGCCGAAAAGGTCGGCACTGCCAGTTAGAAATTGCGGGATAGCCTTAGCCACCGCGTTAATCACCGTGGCTCCGGCGGAGCGCGTCGCATCCTTGTAGTCGGCAGCGAACGCCGGAACTTTTTCCGTGAGGTCGAGCGGCACCGACAACGCCACGCCGCCAGTGAGTTCTCCAGCGAGCTCGGAATTGGCCGCAGACCATGCATCGTAAGTCTTCTGCCAAGCCTCGAACTCCACCTTGGAAGCCGCCTTCTTCTTGGCGAAGAACGCCTGCGTTTCCTCCGAAACGAAGAAATGCTCGTCAGCCGGAAGGCCAAGACCCGCGCGGGCGGCTTCGATGAATTTTGCGCCACCTTCGCCGTGGCCCTTGGCCGTGCCGGCGACTTCTGGGATGCCTTTGCCGATCAGGGTGCGGGCGATGATCACCTTCGGGCGACCATTTTTATTCGCCTTGGCGGCTTCAATCGCAGCGGCGATGGCGGCGATGTTTTGGCCGTCGATGGTGACCGCATCCCAGCACTGAGAGGTGAAATATTGCTCCGCGTCCTCGCCCTGGGTGAGCACGGCCATGGCATCTAAGGTCACGTCGTTAGAATCATAAATGAGGATCAGGTTATCCAAGCCGTTGTGACCGGCGAAGGCGATCGCTTCCTTGGCCACGCCTTCTTGGAGGCAGCCGTCGCCATTGATGCAGAAAACGTGTTGGTCGAAAATCGTGTGCTCCGTCGTGTTGTAGCGGGCGGCTGCGCGTTTGCCAGAGAGCGCGTATCCGACGGCATTTCCCACGCCTTGGCCGAGCGGACCGGTGGTCGCCTCGACCCCCGGCGTTTCATGAAACTCGGGATGCCCCGGTGTGATCGAATGCATCGCACGGAAATTTTTCACATCCTCGCGCGACACCGCGTAGCCGGAAAGATGCAGCCAGCTGTAGAGGAACATCGAGCCGTGGCCGGCCGAGAGCACGAAGCGGTCGCGGTTCAGCCACTTCGGTGCGTCCGGGTAATAGCGCATGGACTCGCCGAATAACACGGCACCGATTTCGGCGCAGCCAAGCGGAAGACCGAGGTGGCCGGAGTTACAGGCGTGGACGGCATCCATGGCGAGGCCACGGGCTTCATTGGCAGCTTGAGCAAGCAGTATCGTGTTCATGAGAAATTTCGGGGGCCGCCCCAGTTCACCGGGGGCGGAGTGCGCAAACCCTAGAAATCTTCCCCCGCTTGACAAGCCAGCATTGCGCCAAATCCCGCCACTCACACGAATGCCGCTCATTTCCCGCATGATTCCCGCGCTATGAAAATTTTTCCTTTAAAAACCTTGCAATGAATCCCCCGGTGAGCTTCTTTTCCGCCCGCTTCGCGACACACGACCCGTTCGTCTATCGGTTAGGACTCCAGGTTTTCATCCTGGCAAGAAGGGTTCGACTCCCTTACGGGTCG
>JAYTLO010000194.1:0-23488 GCA_043729385.1 Akkermansiaceae bacterium | reverse complement strand
TTTTCGGGTTGGTGGTTTTCCCAACTAGCGGCTGTCTATCAGGTCCGTGCCGGACAGGCAATCCGTAAGTCCCCGACATTCGCAAGACCTTTGGTGAACAGGGTTTGAAGGGTTACCACCTGAAATCGAACGGCACTCGAAACCGCTGGGGTGGAAGGAGGTATTTTTCGTAACTAACTGATAAATCAATATAATTCCAACCGGCGACCCATGTGGACAGCACCGGAGACCGATGTGGACAGGCGCGCTGACAACATTCCAGCAGCGGAGGGCAATGTGACCCGCACCGGAACGCAATCTCCGCACCACCGGAGCGAGATGAGACCTATAACTGAGACTAATGTGGACGATGTCGGCGGCTTTGTGACGACACCGGGTTGGGATTGGGTGACCGCCGGAGGTCGATCTTGCGAGTACCGGGGATGGCTTGTCCCTGACCTGAAGCCGATGTGACGTCCATGCCCTTCTTTATTTTCCCGTCCCACGGGCTTTACCTGTCGGGGGATCCCGATAGCTTCGGTGGCAGCACGGCAACATGGCGGACACTGAAAAACTCGACACCTTACAATCGGTGGAACTCGCTGAAGGCGTCGAAATCCGCCTGCGGATGGCCGGGCCAATGCTGCGGGCGGGTGCTTATCTCATCGATTTTCTCATCCGTGGAGCGGTGCTGCTCGTGGGCGGGATCGCGGTGAGCTTCGCTGGCATCGCCATCGGCGACAAGGTCGCGGGCGGGGTGATGTTGCTGGCGTGGTTCCTCATGGACTGGCTCTATCCGGTTCTATTCGAGGCGGGGAGACGCGGCGCCACACCGGGCAAGCGGGCGCTGGGACTGCGAGTGGTGCAGGCCACCGGCTCACCAATCACGCTCGGCCAGGCGGTGGTTAGAAATTTCCTGCGCTTCATCGATGGGATGCCATTTTTCACTTACTGCTTCGGGCTGACGAGTTGTCTGGCGACCAAGCGTTTCCAACGGTTAGGCGATTTGGCGGCGGGCACGGTGGTGATTTACGACCGGATTCCCGCACTGCCGGTGGTCGCCATGCCGCCGCCGATCGCGGCGGTGCCGCTGCCCGTCGGTCTAACGGCAAAGGAAATGCGGGCGCTCGCCCTATTCCGCGAGCGGGCCGGGCTGTGGTCAGACGGGCGCCGGGCGGAGATCGCGGATCAGGCGGCGGTGCTCAGCGGGGCGACCGGCGCGGCAGGTGTTAGTCGGCTGATGGCGATGGCGCATTGGGTCCAAGAGAAAAGGGGAGAGCGATGAGTTATAGGAAGAGAACCACTGCTTTTACTGATTTACGGATCATAGAAAAGAAGTCGGTTGAATTTCCTCTTCAATCAGTGTCATCAGTGAAATCAGTGGTTCCTCTTTTCTTTGAAATGCAACAGGGAGGGTCGCCGCGATGACCTCAGGGGATTTCGAGCACAAGAACATGGCTCGCTGGGCGGAGTTTGAGTTGCTGGTGGCGCTGATGGAAAAAGGCAAGGCCGGGCCGGATGCGGAGAAGTTGCCACGGTTGTTCCGCGAGCTGAGCTTGGATTTGTCGCTGGCGGAGTCGCGGATGTATGCCGCGCACGTCACCGAGCGCTTGAATGAATTGGTGATCCGCGGCTACGAGTTAATCTATCAAACGCGGCGCGGGAGTTGGGAAAACGTGGTGACGTTTGTGGCAGTCACATTTCCGCAGACGGTGCGCAAGGAGTGGCGCTTATTCTGGTTGTGCAATGCGGTCTTTTGGCTGCCGTTCGTCGCGCTGCTACTGTCTGCCGATCATGATATCCGCTGGATCCAGGCGATACTCGGCGCGGATGGGATGGCCTCAATGGAGCAAATATATGGCGGGAAAGAAGAACAACTCAGCCACCTGCGCTCCGAGTATGGCTCTAACTTCATGATGTTTTGTTTCTATATCTATAACAACGTGGCGATCGACTTCCGGATCTTCGCAGGAGGCATGGTGGCGGGCGTGGGCACTTTGTTTTTCCTGCTATTCAACGGCCTACAGTTAGGCGCAGCGGCGGGCTATGTCGGCCATGCGTGCAACCCAGAGTCGTTCTGGTCATTCGTCGCCGGGCACTCGTCGTTTGAATTGTTAGGCATGATCGTTTCCGGCATGGCCGGCATGAAGCTCGGCCTGGCGATCCTGCGGCCCGGGCGCTTACCGCGCGTGAGAGCACTGGTGGAAGCCTCGAAACAAGCGCTGCCTCTCATCTACGGTGCTGCAATCATGACCACGCTGGCAGCGGTGGTGGAAGGGTTTTGGTCGGCGCAGGCGCTCCCTAGCAATTTGAAGTACACTGTGGGCATCATCGGCTGGATTCTGCATATCGCCTATTTCACGCTGGCAGGAAGGAGGTCCGGCCATGCGGCTTGACACGGTGACGGCGGAGATTCGCCCGCGCAGCGACTGGGAGGCGGTGGACCTGGGCTTCGCGATGGTTAGACGGAGTTTCTGGCGCTGCATCACTGTCTGGTGGCTAGCGCTGGGAATCCCCACGGCCATCGCGGCGGTGCTGTTATGGGAGCATCCGCTGTTGTTGTTAGTTCTATTTTGGTGGGCAAAGCCGGCGGGTTCGCGGCTGGTGTTGTTCGAACTGAGCCGCCGTCTGTTCGGCGAGGAGCCGTCGTGGCGCGCCGTCTGGCGGGAAATCCCCCGGGCGTGGACGCGGCGGTTTTTTCACCGCTTCCTGTGGGCTAGATTTTCGCCATGGCTGCCGGTGACGCTGGCGGTCGAGGACTTGGAAGGCTTGCGCGGCAAGGCCTACAAGCAACGCTGCGGACAAGTGGTGCGCCGTGGCGAAGGGGTCATCATGTGGATTTATTTTCTAGCAGATGCGGTCTCTGCCTGGATCGGCTTGGGCATTCTCGGACTGGTGATAATGCTAGTCCCGGATGGCCAAGGCACGGCTTGGCAACAGGCGGCGGAGTCATGGGATCCCAATTCGCCGATGGAACTTCCCTTGCTGATCACTCGCACGGTGGTGGCCTGCGTGATGGCGGCGGTTTCTCTAACTGACGTGTTCGTCATCGGCGCGGGTTTCGGAATTTATATTAACAACCGCACTTGGATCGAAGGCTGGGATGTAGAACTCGCGTTTAAAAGTCTGGCGCAGCGGTTAGGAAAAGTGGCGGTGGTGGTGCTCGCGTTTTTCACGATCAGCCTGTCTGCCAATGCCGCCGGATCGAAGACTCCTGCTGAAATCATCAGCGAGGTGAAAGCGGATAAGGTGTTCGAGGTTCACACGGTGATGGAAAGAGTTTCCAAGCCGAAGCCGTCGTCAGCCACGCCGTTCGACACCGATCTGATCGAAATACTGATGCAGGTTTTCTCGATTTGTGCCGTGGTCGTGCTGGTGGGCTTCCTCGTTTGGATGATCTGGAAGAACCGCCACGTCTTCAGGCTGCGGGGCGTGAGAATTAAATCTAGCACCCTCGCCCCGCCTGCGCGGGTGGTGATGGGCATGGCCGTTTCTCCAGACACCCTGCCCACGGATATCCCGGCGGCGGCTTGGTTGCTGTGGCAGCAAGGCCGTCATCAGGAAGCGCTGGGGCTGCTCTATCGGGGGTCGATTTCCCGCGTGATCGAGCTAGGGCGGGTGGAAATCCAAGAGTCGGACACCGAGGGCGACTGCGTGCGGCGGGTGGAGCGGGCGGGTCCGGCGGTGCATCCAGATTATTTCCGCGGGATCACCGGAATGTGGACTCGGTTGGCCTACGCGGGTGTGAGCCCGGCGGATTCTGAGGTGCAGGTGCTCTGCCAACAATGGCCGTTCGGTGGAAGGAGGGCGTCGTGAAATGGCTGGGAATGCTGCTGATGGCGCTCGCTCTAACGGCGTGCGATACCACCGAGGTGAAACGCGAGATCGGCTACAAGGGCAAGGCGCGGATTAATCCGTGGCTGGCTGCCGAGCGCTTCGCCGCACACGACGGCGGCGCGGTGCGCTCACTCGCGGCGTGGACCCCGCCGGAGTTCGAGGACGCAGTGTGGTTCGTCCCGGCATCGATCCTAACGAATGAGAGTTTCACCCGGCAGTTAGGGAGCTGGGTGGGGGAGGGCGGGCATCTGGTTTTACTGGTGGAGCACGCGAATTCAGAGTCGAACGACTGGTCCAGGCCGCCAGCGGAAGCCGAACTTTCGCCAGCGCTGGTTGGAATGTTAGACGACTCGGGAATCTCGCTCGAGGTGCGGGAAAAACCGCTGACCGCCACGACGATTGAGTTTGAAGGGAAATCCTACGAAGTGGATGCCCAGTCCGATACCAGCGTCTCGATGGCTGACGGGAAGCCGGGAGTTTTCGCATCGGTCGAGAGCGGCGACGGGCGCATCAGCGTGCTGACTGACGCCCGCTTGTTCCGCAATCGCTGGATCGGCGAGGAGGAGCACGCGGCCTTGTTAGACGCGTTGATTCAGGTCACCGAGTATGATGGCGACATCGCCTTCCTGCGCGGCTCGGGACTCTCGCTGTGGGGCTTGCTGGGCGATCACCTGTGGCCGTTGCTGCTAGGGCTGGCAGTGCTAACCGTGTTGTGGTTGTGGAAAAATTTCACCCGCTTCGGACCGCTTGAGGCGGCGGACGGCACCTCAACCTTGCGCGGCTACGAGCATCACTTGGAGGCGCTGGGTGATTTCCAATGGCGGCTCGATCGAGCGGCGGCGTTGCTGGTGCCACTGCGAGCGCAAATCGTCGAGCGCGGACAACGCGTGGTCACGCGGGCGGGCCGTCGCGATGAAGACTTTTTCCAATTTCTAGCCGACCGCGCCGGACTCCCTCGTGAGCGCGTGTTCCGCGCACTGGCGGAAGCCACACCCGCCGACTCCACCATTCTAACACGCACCACTGCCGATCTTCAACGCCTGCTCCAAGTCCTTCACTAACGAATCCATGAATCCAGATCCCTACGCCCCGGTCCCCCAAGAAATGCAGCCACTTCAAAGTCTGGCGGACTTGATCCAGCGGATGCGTGAGCAAGTCCGCCGCGTAATCCTCGGCCAGGACACGGTCATCGAGCAAGTGCTCGCCGCGCTGTTAGCGGGCGGGCATGTGCTGTTGGAAGGCAAGCCTGGCCTGGGTAAAACTCACCTCGTTACCACCCTCGCCAAGACCTTCGGCGGGGCGTCGGCACGGATCCAGTTCACGCCGGACCTGATGCCGTCGGACGTGACCGGCTTCCGTTTGTTTGACATGAAGAGCCAGACCTTCCAACTCCGCCAAGGCCCGGTGTTCACCAACTTGCTGTTAGCCGATGAAATCAACCGCGCCCCCGCCAAGACGCAGTCCGCGCTGCTAGAAGTCATGCAGGAACTGCAAGTCACCATCGATGGCGAGACGCTCAAACTCACACCACCGTTCATGACGCTCGCCACCCAAAACCCGGTCGAGCATGAGGGCACCTATCCGTTGCCCGAGGCGCAGTTAGACCGGTTCATCATGAAGGTGCTCATCGACTATCCCGCGCGCGAGGCCGAGTGTGAAATCGTCACCCGCGCCTCTGCGGAAACTCCCGGCGCCTCCGACAGCGGCGTCTCCGTGATTTGCGGTCCGCTAGAAATCGTCGCCGCCCAGCAGGCGACCGCTGCGATCCAAGTCGTCCCCGAAGTGGTCGCCTACGCGGTGGCTTTGGCACAAGCGACCCGCGAGTCCCGGTCCATTTCCCTAGGCGCGGGCACCCGTGGCGCGATCAGTCTCGTTAGAATTGGCAAAGCCTTCGCCGCGCTCGACGGCCGGTGCTTCGTCACCCCAGACGACATCAAACGCGCCGCCTTGCCCGTCCTCCGCCACCGCGTCCAGCTCACCCCAGAAATCGCGATCAGCGGGCAGGACGTGGACGAAGTCCTTCGCGCCATCGTCGAAAGCGTCCCAGCCCCGCGGCAGTGAGAAATGTGTCCCGGCTGTCTCAGCCGGGACACTTTTTGGGAGATGGCTGGGTCTAACTTTTCGTGGCGGCGATCAAGGGGGCGGTGAAATCTCTGACGGCGGCGGCGGCGTTTTGCGGGTGGAGTTCGACTTGTTTGACGATCGCGGAGCCGACGATGACGCCGTCGGCGGACTGGGCGACTTCGGCGGCTTGGGCGGGGGTGGTGATGCCGAAGCCGACGCAGATCGGGGTGTCGCTGTGCTCGCGGATGGCGGCGACTTGGGCGGCGATGTTTGCGGAGGGCGCGCCGTGGGAGCCGGTGACGCCGGTTCTAGATAGCAGATAGATGAAGCCTTCCGAGGATTGGGCGAGGATCTTGACGCGCTCGGGCGGGGTGGTGGGGGCGATGAGGCGGATGTGCTTGAGGCCCGCGCCGATGGAGAGGTCGGTGTTGAGGGCGGCTTCATCGGGCGGGAGATCTAGCAGGAGGATGCCATCGGCTCCGGCGGCTGCGGCGTCGTGATGGAAGTTCTCGAAGCCGTAGGTGAAGACGGGGTTGAGATAGGTGAAGAGGACGATGGGTGTCTCGTGAGTTTCGCGAAAGCGGCGGATCAACTCAATGGCGCGGGTGGTGGTCATACCTGCTTTGAGGGCGCGCTCGGCGGCCATTTGGTTGACGATGCCGTCTGCTAGAGGGTCGGAAAAGGGCAGGCCGAGTTCGATGATGTCGGCCCCGGCATCCGCGAGGGATTTGATGATTTCTAACGAGATCTCGAAGTTAGGGTCGCCGGCGGCGACGTAGGCGACGAAGGCTTTTTGGTGGGATTCGCGAAGGCGGGCGAAGGTGGAGTCGATGCGATTGGGCATGGGGTGGTGAGGAGATGGAATGAATGAATGAATGCCAGGGACAAAAATGTCCCTGCTCCTTAGGAGTCTCGCTTGGCGAGGAGTTCGCAGGATTTGATGTCGAGCTTGCCGGAGGCGAGGACGGGGATTTCGGTGACGGGGATGATCCGTTTGGGGCACCAGAGGGAGGAGAGTCCTTCATCTAGCAGCTTGTAGCGGAGGTCGATGCATTCTTGCTCGAGGGCGGGTCCGGCGATGGTGGATAGCAGCAGGATGGCTTCGCCTTTTTGTTCGTCAGGCACGCCGACGATGGCGATGCGGCGCTCGGCTTCGGAGTCGAGGCCGAGGACTTTGTTGACGGCGGCCTCGACGGTTTCGTGGGGAACCATTTCGCCGGCGATCTTGGAGAAGCGGGAGATGCGGCCTTCGATGTAAAGGAAGCCATCTTCATCCACGCGACCAACATCGCCAGTGCGGAACCAACCGTCTGCTAGGACTTCTGCGGTTTTCTTGGGATCGTTGAGATAGCCTTTGAAGACGTTAGAACCTTTGAACCAAATGATTCCTTGTTGGTTGAGCGGGACTTCCTTGTCGGTGGCAGGATCGGTGATTTTGATGGCCATGCCGGGCAGCATCTGGCCGACGGAGCCGTGGCGCGAGGAGGGCAGGGCGATGGAATCGCGCTCTGGCTGGAGGTCTGGCAGGTTGACGTTGGTGGCGGGTGAGGTCTCTGTTAGGCCGTAGCCTTCCTGGGGACGGACGCCGAATTTTTCGTCGAAGGCATTGGCCAAGGATTGGGGAAGTTTCTCCGCGCCGGTGACCACTAACTTGAGCGAGGCGAACTGCGCGGGATCAATGCGTTTCATGTAGCCCCGCAGGAAAGTGGGGGTTGATAGAAAGATGTTGATCTGGTGCAGGGCGATGAGCTCGGCGAGGCGTTTGGTTTCTAACGGGCTCGGATAGGTGACGAGGTTCACTCCCTCAATGACCGGAAACCAGAGGGTGACGGTGCAGCCGAAGGAATGGAACAGCGGTAAGCAGCCGAGAATGGAGGAGCCGTTAGGGAAATCCAGCCGGGTGCCAAATTGGCAAACATTGGCGAGGACGTTGCGATGGCTGAGGACCACGCCTTTGGGTTCGCCGGAGGATCCGGAGGTGAAAAGTAGGGTGGCTTCGTCCTCGCCGCGGCGCTTGTTGAGGCCTAGCAGCAGGCCGAGCGCGGAGGCTGGCAGGAGCTTGGCGATGATCGCCCATTTCACGATCTTCGGCTTGAGCGTGGGGAGTACGCGCTCGATGAAAATGAGGTCGCGGTTAGGCGGCCATGGGAACGAGGAAATTTTTCGAACGAAAGGATCGGCGGTGATGAAGCGATCAACATCGGCCTGGCGGATGCAGGATTTGATCGCTTCGTGGCCAGCGGTGAAATTGAGGTTGACTGGGACTTTTCCGGCGAAGAGCACGGCGAGGTTGGCGATAAGGCCAGCCTTGCCGGGAGGCAGCACGATGGCGACGCGCGCCTTGTCGGTTTCTTCCTTGATGAACTTCGAGAAGACAATGGCGGCTGCTAGAACTTTATCGTAGGTGAGTTCTGAGTCGTCGGCACCGTCGAGGATGCGCTTTTTCGAGCCGTGCTTTTTAAGACCTTGGAGGAGGGTCATGGCGAGCGAGCCTTTAAACAGCGCGCGGGAGGTGTAGGCTTCCTCGTTGGCTTCCCACAGGGCTTGTTGAAAAACGGGGATGCTAGCGGTGCCTGCCGGGATCGGTTTGCCGAAGGCGAAGACCGCCGAGGGCAGCGAGGACTTGGACTCGACGCACAGACTGGAGCCGCGCGGGCGGTCGATGGCGATGGGCAGGATGGGCAGCCCGAAGGCACACAAAATTTTCAGATGGGCGGCCGGAATATGACAGGCGGTGGCATTGCGGGCGGTGGCCCGGCCTGGGACGAAAACCAAGATGCCGCCGTCCGCGAGGTAGGGCTTGAGCTGGCTGCCGGCCTCGGCGGGCGCGGCATCGTCGGCGGAAAACATCGCGCCTGACTCGGATTTCTCCAAGTAGGCGCGGAGGTTAGGATCGTAGAGCGCGTGTTCCTCGACGAGCCAGGTGATTTTACGCCCGGGGAAGAGTTTCTCGAAATGAAGGGCGAGTTCGTAGTCGAGTCGTCCGGGAATCACTAGGCAGCCGGTCGCGGGAAGGCGGTCTTTGTGAAGGATTTGAGTGGCAGAGGAAGACATTGGGTAAATCGGGGATGCGGACAGGCTCCAAGCCTCGGTCCGCGAGGATCTACGCGAATTTTTCCCGGTATCGCACGGCAATTTTCTGGAAAACGCTGCGGTTCAGCGCAATTCCCGAGGCACGGTGATGAGGAACTTGGTCTCGCTGCCCGGCACCGAAGTGACGCTGATGGTGCCGCCGTGGGCCTCGATGGCACGCTTAACGATAGAGAGTCCCAGGCCGGTGCCCTTGATTTCCTGCTGTGAATGATGTTTCTCCACGCGGAAGAAGCGGCGGAAAATGTGGGCGAGGTCCGCACTGGGAATGCCGACGCCGTTGTCGGACACCCAGATGCGGATGCTGTCACCGGCCCGCTCGCAGCCGATCTCGACGCGGAGGCCGCTGTAGGGATTTTGCTTGAGGGCATTCTCGACCAGATTGAAAAGCACCTGCGTCCAGTAGAAGCGGTCGCCTTGCAGGACTAGATCCGGGTCTGGCATGGTGACGGTCATTTCCGCGTGCTGATTGCGGATGACCGATTCGAGACGTTCGAGGACGTCCTTGATGCATGAGCGGAATTTGAATGGCTCGACCTTGAGCGCGTTTGCCTCGCCGGATTCTAGGCGGGAAATGACTAGCATGTCCTCCACGATCCGCGAGATGCGGTCGGCGTGCTTGCGCATGATCGTTAGAAACCGACGCGCCATTTCCGGCTCCTCGATCATGTTGTCGTCTATCAAGTTTTCTAGATAGCCGTTGATGATAGCCAGAGGCGTGCGCAGCTCGTGGGAAGCGTTTGCTACGAAATCCTTGCGGACTTGTTCGATTTGATGTTCGGCAGTCACGTCGCGAATGATGACACGGGTGGTCGGAGCGCTGCCGGCCGGGTTAGAAAGTTGGGCGGCATCGATGACCCAAGCATTGACGCCGCGGGTCTCGAGATCGCCGCGCGGAGAGGTTTGCTGGGGAAGGACGACGCGCGATTGCACCGGCTCGCCAGTGGCCAAGCAGCGGAGCAAGGCGTCCGCCAAACGGGGATCGAGGAAGGCCTCGCTAACAGGCCGGTTGAGCAACTCGCGGTGGCCGAAGAGCGCGCGGGCCGCTTCATTGGCGAAGCGGATGTTCGCCTCGGCATCAACGAGTAGAAACGCGTCGCCGAGGGCGTCCAACAGGCGGTTGCGTTCATCGCGTGCCTGCTGGAGATCAAGATCGAGACGGAGTTTCCAGGCATTAACTTCTGCTTCAGATTGTTTGCGTGAGCTGCGGTGGCGATAGGCGACAATGCCCAGTGCAGTGAGTGCTGCGAGTGCGGCGCTAATGGAAATTTCGGTGGTCATGCGTAAGCCTTCGCCACGCAATAGCCGACACCGCGCACAGTTTCAACCCATCCCCCGTGGGGACCGAGTTTTTGCCGCAGCCGCTTCATGTGAGTATCGAGCGTGCGGCTGTGGGTGGCGTCGCTGTAGCCCCAGACGGTGCGGAGCAGGTCGTTGCGGTCCTGGGGTTTGCCCGAGCGTTCGCAGAGAAATAACAGCAGTTTGAACTCAGTCGCTGTGAGTTCCGTGGGATCGTTGTCTAAGTAGAATTTGAGCGAATTTTTATCAAAGCGAAACGGCCCGTAGGTGAAATCCACTGCGCCGGGTGGAGCATCGGCGCGCTTGAGGATGGCCTGCACTCGGAGCATCAGCTCTTTCGGGCTGAAGGGCTTGGTTAGGTAGTCGTCGGCTCCGGCTTCGAGACCTTGAATGCGGTCCTCAGTTTGGGCGCGGGCCGTCAGCATGATGACCGGCGTGTTGACGGTGCGAGCGTCCCGGCGGAGTTCGCGGAAAACCGAGTAGCCATCGCGGCCAGGCAGCATCAGATCGAGAAGAATCAGGTCCGGCCGCTCGCGCAGTGCCAGCTCGGTGCCTTCGATCCCGTCATGGGCCTTGATGACTTCATAGCCAGCGCGTTGGAGGTTAAAGCCGATCAAGTCGGCGATGTCGCGTTCGTCCTCAACAATCAGAATTCGATGCATTGCGAATGAAAGTAGCGGGCTGCAAGCAAGGTCACGAATCCCTCGCGTGTGACGTTTTGGTCACAATAGATCTTTGCCGATGTAGCTACCCGGCAAAGTCGTGCGGGCAATGCCGATTTTCACACCGGCTTCGATCGAGGTATTGACGCCAGTGCGGACGCCGTCGCCGAGCACCGCGCCTAGCTTGAGGCGGCCCGTGTTGACCGGTTTCCCCTGGATCATGGAAACGTGGTGGCGCCCGTCATGCCGGTGATTTTCCGTGCAAGTCCCGGCACCCAGAGTGACATGAGTGCCGATGATCGAGTCCCCGACGTAGCATTGGCGGGAGATGTAGGTGTTGTTGTAAATGATCGAGTTTTTCACCTCGGCGCCGGTCCCGACGTAGCAATTCGCGCCGATGCTGGTCGCCCCGCGGATGTAGGCGTTGGGTCCGATCTGGCTGTTAGGGCCGATGATGACTGGCCCTTCAATCACTGTCCCGGGAAGGATGCGCGAGCCATTTGCGAGGCGGATACAGCCGGTCAGGCTGGCCAGCGGACTGACCACTCCAAGCAGCGAAGTCTCATCCATCAAGGCGAGCACCTCCTCGTTCATCCGTAGCAGATCCCATGGGTAAATGACTGGGAAGCAGTTGGCGTCGGTGACGATTTTGTCAACACAGTCGGTCGGCACATCGGAGCCTTTCCAGGCGAGCGTGTTGCCATCGCTATCGAGCAAGCACGCGGTGTTAGGGTTTCTGCCAAGCAGCAACAACGCGCCCAACTCGATCCAATTGTCTAACGGAATCCGCAGTGTCCGCTCAGTGGCGTCCTTGGGTTCTACCAGCTGCAAACCCGCCCGGCGGAGGTCGGCAGAGAGCAATTCTCTCATCGGTAAATTGGCGATCAGACATGCCCCGAGGTCGCGGTTTGAAGTGATCGGGGCACATAAAGCGGGATTGCGCGGGGGTAAGAGTGTGGCCTGCATGGTTTTGTAAAAGTCGATCACGATCCCGCCGGTGACACACGAAAATTCTGTGAATTCTCAAAAATTGCTCACCCGCGTTGTGACTACCAAGTATTGCACGGAACCCACCGCTCGGCAGTGGATAAATAACTAACCCGCGTGTTTCGCGTGCCACTCCGCATAGATCTTAGGCGAGATTTCCGATGGCTTGATTTCCGAGCGGCCACCCCAGAAGACGTTGGTGTAGGACACGGGAATGCCGACTGCGGCGAGGTGCTTATCGATCGCCGCCTTGTGTTCCAGCACGCGCGGTTTTTCCGTGCCGTGCATCACGCCCATGATGTTGACATTGCCGAACTGTGGTCCGCCCTCGCGCCAATACGCGTGGGTCATGCAGAAATGGCGGCCCACCTCGCCGCCGGCTTCCATTTCGCGGCCTTTCGGCACTGCCCAGTGGAACAGGCCGTTGAAGCGCGTGACCCGCTCGCCGGTGGCCGATGGCTTGACGTGTTCGAGAAACGTGGAAAACCGGCCGATCACCTTTTTCGCATTCAGGGTCTCCGCGACTTCACAAAAACGATCCAGCGAGACGCCTGCGATTTCCGCCCGTTTCACCCACGGGTCTTCGCAAATTTCATCCAGCGCCAGCTCTTCTTTCAGGGCTAACAGCACGGTCCACTCCTCAGGCGTTAGATCCACGGCGGTGGTGGTCATCATCACCGCCGGTTCGTCCGCCTTGTCGCCCGGCTCGAGAACCTTCCGGCGGGTGTGGCCCACGCCGAGCGCGAAAACGCCATTCGCTGGCATCAGCAAATACTCCGTCGCGCCGGTCAGTCGCAGCAGCGCCGTGGCATGGAAATCGAGCGATTCGCCGACGGGCACTTTAAGCGTCGTCCACAGTCGGTAGCCCGAGCCAGAGACCTCCGTGTCCGTCGAGCGGATCACCACATGGCCGGAAAATGGATCGTTTTGCGCCATGAAATCAAACGCCGCATTGAGCTTTTCCTCCGGCACCTTCCACGCGACCAAGGCACCGTGCGCGAGCTTGGTGGAAAGCAGCGTCTGCCGCACTCGACGGACCACCCCGGCCTCGACCATTGCGTGGATCCGCTCGATCACCGTCTCTAACGGCACCCCAGATTTCGCAGCGATTTCCTGAAACGGCTGCCGCTGGAAGCCAGCAATAAGGTCTTCGGAAATCGCCAGGATCGACGCGTTGATGGGATCGTTATGCTCGACGGGGATGGTGGAGTTCATGAGTGGAAAAATGATGAGGTAGCGGGAATTTTGCGCAGCGGATCTTGCCGGATACCCCGCGAATCATGCGGAAGTTTCGGCGGCGAGTTCCTTGAGGTAGATCAGCGCGCGCTCGCGATCAAGGATTCGTCCTTCAAGTTGCTCGGTTTGGATCGCTTCCAAGATTTGCTTAAAACGTGGCCCCGGCTTGAGGTCGTGCTCGATCAAATCCCGGCCCGTCACCAGCGGCGGTGGGATCAATGGTTTGGCCGCGAATTCCTCAGCCTTCATTTGCAGAAACTCGTGGTTGTCCGTGAAGCCATTCGATGAACCGCAGTCCACGCGATGCAGCTCCATTTCCTCGGGAAACGTCGGCTCCGCCATGAAGCGTTTCAGCTTGGCAGTCCGCATTTGCTTCACGTTCATGAACTGCATGTGCCGCGCCACCATCGGCACTACCGCTGCGATTACGTCGTTCGGGTAACGCAGCCGCCGCAGGATCGTGTCCGCCATTTCCGCGCCCATCGCGTCGTGGCCATTGAAGCGGATCCGGTCGTCAAAGGTCTGGCACGGCGGCTTCGCGATATCGTGCAGCAGCACCGCTAAGCAAAGCTCCAGCGACGCGTCCGCATCGAGCATCTCTAACATGATGCAAGTGTGAGTGTAAACGTCGCCCTCTGGATGCCACTCCGGCGGTTGCTCGCAGCCGAGGGTCGCTAAAAACTCCGGCATGATGTGCGCCATCAGTCCCGTTTCCACCAGCAGCTCCACCCCAGTCCGGCGGCGCGGGGACGTCAGGATTTTTGAAAACTCATCCCGCACTCGCTCCAGCGAGATTCGCCCTAACAACGGCGCACACCGCCGGATCGCCTCCAGCGTCAGCGGCTCGATTTCAAAACCTAACACCGTGGAAAACCGCACTGCCCGCAGCAGCCGCAAGCCATCTTCCTTGAAGCGCGCCGCTGGCTCGCCAATCGCCCGCAGCAAGCCGGCCCGCAAGTCCGCCAGCCCTCCCACGTGGTCGATGACCTCACCGCTTTCCGGCCTCTCGAACAACCCATTCACCGTGAAATCCCGCCGTTGCGCGTCTTCCTCCGGCGTCGAGAACGTCACCATTTCCGGTCGCCGGCCATCCTTGTAGCTGCCATCCGTCCGGAACGTCGCGATCTCCACATGATGGCCGCCGAGCTTAGCAATCACCACCCCGAAGTGCGCTCCGACTTCGTTCGCCCCGGGGAAAAGTTGCAACACTTGCTCCGGCCGTGCCGAAGTCGCGATGTCGAAATCCTTCGGCTCCCGCTCCAGCAAACGATCCCGCACACAGCCACCAGCTAACAGCGCCACATGCCCGGCAGCCACCAGCCGTCGGGCAAGTTCAAGAGCAACATCACGGGCAGTCATGCCAACATCATGAACGGGCCTGAGCCGGGGATTCAAGATTTCTTCACGCCGCGATTTCCTAAGGGGCATGGACGTTTCGTCCATGCGGGTTCACTCTTAGGTATTTCCCCGGAATGAAGCTCTGCCATTCTTGGTGGCGTTAGATGGCGGGATCGGGATTTATAAAGAGCACTCGACGCAAGGGCGTCAGGCATTAGGATGGAGGCATGATAAAGACGATTGATGCTCTAACCCAAGGTGCGATCGAACTGCCGCCGGATCAACGGTTCACGCTCGCTCAGCGGATATTGGTCAGCGTCGAACCCGCAGCGGAACCGGCGATTGAAGTGGCGTGGACTGACGAGATTCGGGAGAGGATCCGCAGATACGATGCTGGCGAGACCCTTGGTATCTCTGGGGCCAGGGTTTTTGCCGAGATTGACCGCCAACTGTCCCGATGAACCTTGAATTTTTAGAGGAGGCCCAGACCGAGTTCTTTGAGGCGGGCAACTATTACGAAGATAGAGAGTCAGGTTTGGGGAAGCGATTCCGCGACGAAGTGTGGAATGTTTGTTCCATGATTTTGGATCACCCGGTAATGTGGCGAGAACGTGCGGGAGGTTTCCGCCGCGTGAACTGCCCGGTATATCCTTATTACATCGCCTACTTCATCCGGGGCGAAATGATTCTGATAGCTGCGGTGGCGCACGCTAGAAGGCATCCAGATTACTGGAAGCAGAGACTCAAGTGAGGTGCGAATGGAGGTGACCTCTCTTCCCCTTATTCATCTCACCTTCCCCACCGCCACCGCACAAGCCTTGTAGTTCGGCTGGCGCGAGTGAGGGTCGAAGGCGGAATGCGTTAGGTTGTTCACCTCCGGGTAATGCATGGGGATGAAAATTTGGCCGCGTTGGACGGTGGGCGCGAGATAGACGGCGACGGTGATTTCCCCACGCCGGGAGCGGACGGTCACCGGGTCGCCTTCCTTGAGGCGGAGCTGGCGGGCGTCGGCGGGGTGGATCTCTAGATAGATGTGTTCCGGGTAGAGTTTTTTGAGGATGTCGGACTTGCCGGTGCGGGTCTGGGTGTGCCACTGGCTGCTGGTGCCGCGGCCGGTTAGCAGGAGGAATGGGAAATCGAAATCCACCGGCTCGGGCATCTCGGCGGGCGGCGAGTAGAGGAACTTCGCTTTGCCGTTAGGCGTATAGTATTTACCGTCTTCGAACAAGCGGCGTTCGGATGATGTACCCACATCCCCTGAGGGAAATGGCCACTGGATGCCGCCGTGCTGGTCGATCATTTCATAGCCATTGATGCCAGTGATGTCGCAAGGGCGGTCCTTCGTTAGATCGCGCAATATTTTGAAGGCCGCTTCCGGGCTGGTCCATTTGGCGAACAAATCCCCGCAGCCCCAAGCATCGGCGATGAGCCGGAAGATCCGGAAGTCCGACAGCGCCTGGCCCGGTGCCTTTCTAACTGTCTTGAGGGTGCCGATGCGGCGTTCCGAGTTGATGAAGCAGCCGTCCTTCTCGCCCCAGCCAGCGGCGGGCAGGAGGAGGTCGGCCACCTGCGCGCTCTCGGTGGTGGCATACATGTCCTGCACCACCAGAAATTCAAGTTTCTCGCGCAGCGCGGCGAGTCGGCCCGAGTCGATCCATGAGTGAAATGGATTGGTCGCCACGATCCACAGCGCTTTGATTTCCCCGGACTCCGCAGCGGCGAGGATTTGATCGTAGGCGAGCGAAGAATCAGACGGGATGTTCGCCAACGGAATCCCAAGTCCGGCGGCGACTTTTCGCCGATGCGCCGTGTCCGAGAAATCGTGCCCGCCAACGAGCGAGGTGGTGTTAGAAAACAAGCGCGAACCCATCGCATTGCATTGGCCGGTGATCGAGTTCGGCCCGGTGCCGGGCTTGCCGATGTTGCCGGTGATCAGGCACAGATTAATGATCGCCTGCGCCGTCCGCACGCCTTCGTGGGATTGGTTCACACCCATCGTCCACCACCAAGAGACGCGCTTGTTAGGATCGGAAACCGTGCGGGCGAGTTCTTCGATCACTTCCACCGTTTGCCCGGTTCTATCAGCCACGGCGGCGGGCGAGTGGTCTTTGAGAAACTCGGTGAACTCCTCAATGCCCTCGGTGTTAGCCAGCGATGGCGCATCCACTCGGCCATCGCGGAGAATGCAGTGCGCGAGCGCATATAACAGCGCGAGATCGCCCTTGGGTTTCAGCGCGACATGCTGCGTCGCCGCTTGCGCCGTCTCGGTGGCACGCGGATCGATCACGATGATCTGCGGGTTGCGTCGGTTGCGCATCACCCGCTGCCAGAGGATGGGATGGGCGATGCAAAGATTTGCGCCGATCAGCACGATCACGTCGGATTCCTCGAAGTCCGCATACGTCGCGGGCGGCGCGTCGAATCCGAACGATTGCTTGTAAGCCGTGACCGCCGTGGCCATGCACTGGCGGGTGTTCGCATCGCAATGCAGGAAACCCATCCCGAACTTAAACAGGCACCCGAGAAACGCCATTTCCTCAAACGGGATTTGCCCAGTTGATAGAAATGCCACCGATTCCCGCCCGTGTTTTTCCTGAATCGCCTTCAACCGCGTCGTGAAAACATCCAGTGCGGTAGGCCAGTCGGTTTCGGTTAGTTTGCCGGTCTCATCCCGCAGCAACGGCATCGTCGCGCGGTCCGGCGAATCTAGCGGATCGAGCGCCTGCCAGCCTTTCGGGCAAGCCATCCCGAGGTTCACCGGGTAGCCCGCTTGGGGACTCAGATTGATCGCCTCGCCGTTTTCATCGAGGTGGATTTTCAACTGACACCCCGTCGCGCAGTAGCCGCAGATCGAGGTCGCGGTCGCGCTCGGCTTCAGCCGCGAGGGGATTTTACCCAGCCCGAAATTTCCCGGCTCCTGCACCAGATCGCGGGTGAGGGGACCGGTGTGTTGTTTGAGAAATCGGGTGAGCATCGGGAAATGGCTGGGTGTCTAATTTTGGATTTTTTCAACCGCAGATGAACGGGATGGACGCAGATAAAGAGGATGAAGGTAGCGGATTCCATGTCTTATCCCTTCTTTCATCTGTGTTCATCCTGTGCATCTGTGGTTCAAATCATAAATGGAGAAAATGGCTGTCTTCTCGCGCAAGTTAGCACGCCGCGTACGAGAACCCACCCTCAATCCACCACCGCTGCGGGCGTGTTTTCATAGGTGGGATGAAAGCGGCTAATCTCTCGAAAAGTGCGGATGTCCCGCCCAAACGGTCATCCGCCTTTTTTTCGCAACGTCGCGCCCGACGGCTGCAACGCATTCGCAAAGCTGCTGTTCTTGCTTCGGCCGTTTCTATCACCCAAGTTCCGCCCGTGCCCGATCTATCCGCCTCCCTCGCCGCATTCGTCACCTACGTCGGCAAGCACCTCACCGGCGATGAAAAGGGCGAAGCTGCCGATTTCCTCGATCACTTCTTCCGCGCCCTCGGCCACGACGGCATCAAGGAGGCCGGAGCCACTCGCGAAACTCGCCTCGCCAAGAAAGGCGGGGGAAAGGGCAAAAACTTCGCAGACCTGCTTTGGCCGCAACGTGTCCTCATCGAGATGAAATCCCGTGGCAAAAAGTTGGAGCGCCACTACGACCAGATCTTCGACTACTGGACCCACATCGTCCCGCACCGTCCGCCTTACGTCATCCTCTGCAATTTCGACGAATTCTGGATCTACGACTTCAACATCCAGCTTTTCGATCCCGTCGAAAAAATCGCCCTCGCCGATCTCCCGCACCGCGCCGAAGCCCTCGCCTTCCTCCTGCCCAAGCCGCGTAAGCCGCTCTTTAATAACAACCGCGTGGAAGTCAGCCGGGTGGCTGCCAACGATCTTGCGAAACTCTTCCGCTCTCTCGTCGCCCGCGGCGAGGACCGCACCTGCGCCCAGCGCTTCATCCTCCAGCTCCTCGTCACCCTCGTTTCCGAGGACATGTCGCTGTTGCCGCGCCAGATCCTCACTCGCCTCATCAAGGAGTGTCAGGAAAAGGGCGAGAGCGCTTATGATCTCATCGGCGGACTGTTCCGCCAGATGGACAGCAAAACGCCCGCGCGGGCCGGACGCTTTGCCGACGTGCCTTATTTCAATGGCGGACTTTTTTCCGTCATCGATCCCATCGACCTCCTGCCAGCCGAACTCGAAATCCTCGCCACCGTCGCCGACCAGAAGTGGGACCTCGTGAAGCCAGAAATCTTCGGCACCCTGTTCCAATCCAGCATGGATGCCGGCGAGCGCCACGCCTTCGGCGCGCACTTCACCAGTGAGTTCGACATCCAGAAAGTCGTCGGTCCCACCATCGTCCGTCCGTGGCGCGTCCGCATGGCGGAGGCTTGGAATGACATGGACGCTCTCATGAAGGTGCTCAACGCGCTGCGGGCCTTCCGCGTTCTCGATCCCGCCTGCGGCTCAGGAAACTTCCTCGCCGTCGCCTATCGGGAAATGAAACGGCTGGAGCAGGACATCCTCAACCGGCTGCGCGAACTCAGCAAATTCATCAAGGTCAAGGGCAGCAAGGCCGGTAAATCCGTTCCCCCGGAAGCGCTCATGAATGCCGTCTCCATCCAGCAGTTCTACGGCATGGACCTGCTACCCTTCGCCGCCGAACTCGCCAAGGTCACCCTGATGGTCGCCAAGGAAATGTGGGTCATGGAAAACAGCCATGCCGACGACTCGGAAAGCCTCTTTGCCCGCGAGACGCCGCTGCCGCTCGACAACCTCGACCAAAACATCCTCTGCGCCGACGCCCTCTTCACCGAATGGCCCAAGGCCGATGCCATCATCGGAAATCCGCCGTATCTCGGCTCCCGCTACATCGCGCAGGAACTCGGCTATGACTATGCGCGAAAGGTGCAGGAGCGATTCCCGGCCGTGCCCAAGATGGCGGACTTCTGCACCCACTGGTTCCGCTTGGCCCACGATGCCCTGCCACACAACGGACGGGCGGGACTCGTTGGAACCAATACCATCCGCCAGAACGAAGGCCGCGAAGCCAGTCTCGATCACGTCGTCAGTCACGGTGGCACCATCACCGACGCCATCTCCACCCAAGTCTGGTCGGGCGATGCTGCGGTCCATGTGTCCATCGTCAACTGGATCAAAGGCGACGAGGCGGGAATGAAGAGCCTCACCACCCAGCAAGGCGACCGCGTGACCGATCCATGGAAGATCGAGCAGGTGGGAGAAATCCGTCCGAGCCTCGCAACCTCCACGGACCTCAGTACCGCCGCCAAACTGGAAGCCAACAAAAATTCAAAAATGGTCTTTGTCGGCCAATATCCTTTCCACGAAGGTTTCCTCCTTCCTGCGAAAACTGCGCTGGAATGGCTTGCTGCCGACCCGTCCCTCTCAGGCTGTCTGCGTCCTTACATGATCGGTCGTGATTTGGTGGAACTCGGCAAGCCTTCCCGCTGGATCATCGACTTCGGTCAGAACGACATATTCCACGCGATGGAGTTTCCCCGCGCGTTCGAACGGGTGAAGGCAATCGTCATGCCCGATGTGCTCGCCCATGCGGAAGAGGAGAAGCGGAAAACCGGCAAGACCACCACCCGCTGGACCCGCGTGGCCGAACGCTGGTGGCAGTTCCGCGACTATCAGCCGGGAACGATGCGGGCCGCCCGTTCTGTGCCGCGATACGTCGCCTGCTCGCGCGTGACTAAGCGCCCGATCTTCGAGTTCGTTCACACCGGAATCAACCCGGACAACACGCTGATGGTTTTTCCAATGGCCGACGACTACTCCTTCGGCATCATCCAAAGCGGCATTCACTTCGAGTGGTTCAAAGCCCGTTGCTCAACACTCGGCGGCACTTTCCGCTACACCAGCGACACTGTCTTCGACAGTTTCCCCTGGCCGCAATCCCCGGCGCGCAAGCAGATCGAAGCGGTGGCGAAAGAAGCCGTGGCCCTGCGCCAACTCCGCCGCGAGGTGATGGCGAAGATGGATTGGTCGCTGCGCGATCTCTACCGCACCCTCGAAGAACCCGGCAGCAACCCGTTGCGCGACGCCCAAGCTAAGCTTAATGCCGCCGTCCGCGCCGCCTACGCCATGCCCAAGGACACCGACATTCTCGCATTCCTGCTAGCCCTCAACCAAACCTGCGCCGCCAAAGAAGCCGCCGCTGAACCTATCACCCCGCCCGGCCTGCCGCTGCCGGGGGAAGAGCATACGGCGTTTATCACGGAGGATTGCATCAGGGCTTCTGGAACCAATCACATCCAATCAGCACGGCTATGAAGTGCGCGCTATGTAAGGTCGGTCATACACGAGAAAACAGTCATATCATCCCCAAGTTTGTGTACAGATGGCTTCTGAAAACTTCTCCTACCGGCTATTTTCGAGGCTCTGCTAACCCGAACGTTCGCCTCCAGGACGGAGAGAAGGTCAAATTACTTTGTCCAACGTGTGAAGATGCATTCAGCAAACTTGAAACCAAATTTGCCAACCGGATTTTTCATCCGATTCATACGGAGGGTAGGACCGATCACGAGTTTGACTACGAAGAATGGTTCCATCGGTTTGCTGTTTCGATCAGTTGGCGCACGCTTTACTTCCTGTGCCAGAAGGATGGAATCGAAGATATTCCGTTTGGGCAGAAAGAGGACTTCTTGGCCGCTCTCGAAACATGGAGATCGTATCTGAACGGAGAACGGGACGATCTTGGTCGGCATGTTCAGCATTTGATCGTAATAGATTCGGTTACTTCCTCCGGCGGGGTCGAGAATGATTTTGATCTGAACCTATATATTCACCGTGGCATCGATTTTAATACGATTCATTCTCCCTCCGAGTCCTACATTTTCGCCAAACTCGGATTGATTCTCATTTGTGGTGTAATTATGAATGATGTCTCGTTGCCTAACGGTGGTTGGGCCGGGTCAGAGGTTGCTCGTGATGGAGGAAGTTACCGCATTGGTGACTTCGTGGTGTCACCATGCACATTCAAATTTCTGCAAACTGGAATCGACGAAATGCGTGGAGCAAGAAAAAAAATCAGCGAAAAGCAGATTCACGCAATGAATGAAACATTTTTCAAACGATATGGCATCAGGATTTAGCACAACGCACGTGAGCCAAGTAATATTCTCCTCCTTTACCCGCCAAGCGTGAGGACTTACCGGCCATCTTTGCCGCTGGAGACGGCTGCGGCGTGGCCCATTTGAAAAAACCGGATTCAAAATCTGACTCATGAAGCGCATTTGGAAAAAACCGGTTCTCATCCCATCCGAGGTTTCCCGCGACCGCGAACATATCGAGATGTTCGCCACAATGGGCGAGCGAGATATTTCGCTCGCTCTGCTTGCGCCGGAAGTTCCGGTGTTTGCCGATAACGGCAGGATCAATATCCAATGGCTGATCGGCAAATCATCGGCAGAAGAAAAGAAGCTGAGGAGAATGATCAAGTCCGGACTGGATACTCGCTTGCTGGGAAAAGACGATCCAAGCCCGTGGACCACGCTTGTCTATCAGTGCTATGATTCCGAGACTTTATACGATTCCGATGATGGCGAGATCGGATGGGCGATTGAACACAGCTTGCCGACCGCACCACAACGTCCGGATTGGATGTTTGACAATATTCAGGACGAAGAGCTGATCGCTTGCTGTTTGTGGGAGTATGGGAGGGAGTCGCACACCCTGAGCCTGGCCGCTGCGGATCACTGGGTTCGGACGAGACGATGGATG
Organism: Akkermansiaceae bacterium; assembly: GCA_043729385.1. Lineage (GTDB taxonomy): Bacteria > Verrucomicrobiota > Verrucomicrobiia > Verrucomicrobiales > Akkermansiaceae > Luteolibacter. Next base: position 1,271 of record JAYTLO010000194.1, on the reverse strand, counting down.
AAAGATGCCTACGCGGACGATCCGAAATTGAAGAAATGGCACGACAAAGAACAGGCCAGGATCGAGGGATGGCTGAATGAGGTTGGATACGATTTCGATGAATTCCTTGATCGTTTTTGGCGATCTGAACATTCCATGATCGGAATTTTTGAATCTCTCAGGAAATATGGAGGAACGTCCGCCTCAGCATGGCAGGAACTACCTGACGACGCACGCAAGAGTTTGCTTGGGAAAGTTGGCGAAAGCATCAGGCTCCGTCCGCTGACGCCAATAATGGTAGGAGAATTGGAGGAATTGTGGAACGCCAACAATGAAAGGCTCCTCGAAATCCGAGCGGAAAACCGGCCACCTGACGACGATTGCGCAGACTGCGAAATGTTTTCGGATACCAAACCAGTCGAAATCCGCTGGGAGGATGACGACAAACCCGCAGAACGAATAGCAGCCGCCTTCACCGTGGACTTCTCCCGCTTCACGGATCGAGAAATCGTCGAAGCCTTTCGTGGCTGGTTGAAAGACAACCGTCCGCCGGAATGGAAGCGTCCCCGACGTGTATTCCCAAACGCGCCTCAACGCGGACGGAGGCTCGTCGATTATAAGGTTGCTCTGGAAAGGTTGGGCCTGATGCGCCTGTTGAATGAATATTATCCAGACGAGTTGCGGGACAAGTATCCCGCCATCTGGAAACGGTTGTGCAGCGATGGCACCCACTTCCGCCGGGACTGCAAACTCGCGTGCGATTTCTTCCGAACGCTCTTTCCCTTTCTCCCCGAGGATGAACTCCCAAGATCTGCGAAGCCGATAGAGCAATGGGAGCCTGAGATTAAACAGGAACAGGCAAAGCCGGAAAATGACGGAACGCCTCCAACGGGTGAATAATCGTGAGCGATTTGCTTCCCGTGATTTTTGATCGGGAAACCTCTACAGACAAGGGCATGCCAACGCTCAACTCATCCCGTATCCGCCGGCTCCAATACCAATTCGGCACTGGCTTCCTAGAATTGCAGCAAGAACTGTCCGACATGTTCGAACCCGAAAAAGTAGCCCATCTCTTTCGATCGGGGCCGAAAGAGCCCGAGATCGAAGACCCCGCCGAGTCGGAAGCCGCACCTCGAACGGTGAACTCCGCGCCCGCTTGGAGAGGAGCAAGCGCGGAGGTTTGATCGGATTTTTTTCAGTTCAGCCCGAGCTTCGCGAGGAGGCCGGGTTTGCCGCGGAGGGCACCTTTGGCGACGCCTTTGAGCTCCTTCATGAATTCACGGAGGTCGTCG
>JAYTLO010000193.1:0-7503 GCA_043729385.1 Akkermansiaceae bacterium | reverse complement strand
CTCCCAGCCGACTCCCTGCCAAAGCGCGGACATCGCACTCGGCGAGGTCATTGAGGTGATTTTCAAACGTCACCGCCGCCGCTACGGCTACCGCCGAATTCACTCGGATCTATCCGATAAAGGCATCATCTGCGCCGCTGCCCGAGTCCGCCGGATCATGGAAGAACGAGGGCTGCGCGCCATCCAGCCCAAGACCTACGTGCCGAAAACCAGTGACGGAAGAGCCGACAAACCCTCGCCCAATCTCCTGCTCGAAAAGCCCCTTCCCGGGCAACCCAACAAGGTCTGGGCCGGGGACATCACCTACATCCCCACGGCAGACGGCTGGCGCTATCTGGCCGTCATCATTGACCTGTGCTCGCGCCGTATCGTCGGCTGGGCCTTCGCCGACCACATGCGCACCGAGCTCGTCACAGACGCCCTCAAGCAAGCTCTCGGCTCGCGCACCATCGCCCCGGGGCTGATCTTCCACAGCGACCGCGGCAGCCAATATGGCAGCCGTGCCCACCGCCAGATGCTGGAAGCCGGAGAGATCCTCCAAAGCATGTCCGCCCGCGCCAACCCCTACCACAACGCCTGGACCGAACCGTTCATGGGCACCCTCAAGAACGAGATGCTTCAAGGCGGCACCTTCAGCACCGAAGCCGACGCCCGCATCGAGATCTTCGACTTCATTGAATCCTACTACAACCACCACCGCAAACACTCAGCCCTCGGCTACCAAACCCCGGCCCAATTCGAGGTCAAAAACCAACCTAACAATTAACAAGAATTTGGTCCAAAAATCAGTTGCACCTCAATCATCGCCGCCTACGACAAATACGGACGTAAAATCACCGAAACCGACGGCGGAAACCGCTCCACCAATTACCAATACCTCACCCCGGGCCCGCGCCAGATCACCCGTATTGACGGCGACAACTTCAAATGGATCGATACCTTCGACCGCAAAGGCCACGTCATCGCCAAGGCCGATCCTTTGGGCAATACCACCCGCTTCGAATATTACGGACTGACGAATTGTGTGGCGGAAACGAATCTGGCGGGCGGCACCCCATCCTCTCCGGGAACTCTGAAGCGCCAGACCGAGCCGCTCGGCTGGGTCACCACTTTCGATACTTACGATGAAAGGGCCAACCTCCTCCAGAAAACCGATGCCCTCGGCTATGTCTGGAAATGGACCTTCGCCAAATCCTCCGACCCCGCAGGCGCGAACGGCAAGCTCAATGACGGCAGCACGACTCCAGTCACCTCTTTGCTGAACCGTTCCCTCACCGACACGCGGCCACGCGTCGCCGGAGAAACTGCGGATTGGCAAAACCGATACCTCTACGACACCAAGGGAAATCTCCTCCGCCATGAGGACGACATCGGAGCACTCGCCATTTACACCTACAATCCCAAGGGCCAGGTGGAAACCGCGAGGGACGGCAATCTCAACTTTTCCTCTACCGCCTACGATCCCCTCACTGGCTACCGCATTACCTCCACCGATCCCTACCTCAAGACCACCACCTACCAGACCACCGAACTCGGCTGGGTGAAATCCACAACCAATCCCCTGGGCGAAAGTGTCACCAGCGATTTTGATATCAACGGACGCGTCGTCCGCACCACCAATCACATGGGCCACAGCGTCAGCACCGTGTTGGACTCCATCGGACGGCAGCTTTCCGTCACCGATGCAAAAAACCAAAAAGGCGAAAGCCAATACAACGGCTCAAACTTACGCGAATGGAGCAAGGACCGCATGGGAAACCGAACTGACTTCTTTTACAACCAACGCTCGCTACCCATCCGCACCACATCGCCAAGCGTCCCCATCTCCCAAGCCACCGGCCTGCCTGCCGGCCTAAACCTCATCAGCGAGCGCTCCTACGACAACGCTGGCCGACCGTTACGCGAAACCGATCCCGCTGGCGACTACGTCGAGCACACTTACGACGCCAACGGCAACGAAGCCGTCACTCGCGATAAGACCGGGAAACTCTACAAGAAGCAATACGACGCACTCAATCGCATAGCCGTGGAAGTCGATCCGCTCGGCAATACCCGCAGCACCACCTTCGATGAAGCGGGCCGCGTCCTCACCATCACTAATCCTAACGGCTCCGTCACCCGCCACGAATACGATGGCCGCGGACGTTTGAAAAAATGGACCGATCCAGAAGGCAATCTATGGACCTACACCTACGACGGCGTCGGCAATATCACCAACATCAAGGACGCTCTCAATGGCAACTATATCATGACCTACGATTTCCGGAACGCCCGGCTCACCGAGAAAAATCAAGATGACCTCGAGTGGACCTACACCTACGACGAACTTGGCCGTCTCAAGACCCAGCGCGAACCCACCGGGATCACCCGCACCCTCACCTACGATGCCGCCGGGCGTGTGTTGTTAGTCAACTTCTCCACCGGACGACAAAACCTCCTTTCTTATGATCACAACGGGAACGTGAATGTCGCCTATCGCTTCGATGGCGGCAGCCTACCACCGACATTCACCACCTTCGACTATGACTCCTTGGACCGCCCGATTTACTCCAATGATGTTTTCTCGAAAAAGGTCGAATATGGCTACGACGCCCTCAGTCGCGTCACCAGCCTGACCTATCCCGGCGGCAAGGTCTTGTCTCAGGAGTTCGACAGCCGCAGCCGTCTCGTCCGCCAAACCACCCCGGCGAACTGGGGTTCACACACGCTCACCTACAGTTGGGATCAGCAAGGTCGCCTCACCGGCCAGACCTACCCGAACGGAATCACCCGCGCCGCCAGCTATGACGATTCCGGTCGCCAGAAGACCCTCAGCTACACCGATCCTACGAACACTGCGGCCCAGATCGCACTCACCTACGGTTACGATTCCAATGGCAATCAAACCTCCGCCAAGGAGAAAGGCCTGCCCACCTACATCTCGCCCGTCGCCCACGACGAAACCTCGCTCTACACCGCCGCAGGCCGCATCCAGACCCGCACCGATTCTGCCGATCCCAGCGGAATTAAGAACTGGAACTACGAATTTAAAAACGCGGACAACACCCCTTCATTCAATCTCTCCAGAGCCACCAATCTCACCATCGGCAGCCTCGCACTCACTTACGACGAGGACAACCGCACCACCCGCCTCGTCGTTACCCCTCCCACCGGCTCGTCCTCCTCCATCGCCAACCGCTACGACGCCATGGGCCGCAGAATTTCCCGCACCCTCACCACACCCACCAACGCCGCCACGGAAACCCGCTACGTCCTCAACCTCATCGGCGGCATGGAGCGCATTCTGGCAGATACTAACGCCTCAGGAAACATCAGCTCCTACTATATTCACGGCCCCGACCTCGCCATGAAGATCAGTGCCACCGATCCCACCCAAATCACCTGCTTCCATGCCGATGCCTCCGGCAACATCGTCCGCCTCACCGACAGGACCCGCGCCGCCACCGCCCAATACGCCTACTCCGACTACGGACGCCCCTTCGCCGTCACCGGAGCCACCGGCACCGACACCAATCCCTACCGCTTCGTCGGCTCCCAAGGCGTCATGGAAGAACCCATCCTCCCCGGCCTCTATTTCATGCGGGCTAGGTATTATCTGGCAGATGCCGGAGTGTTCTTGAGTGCAGATCCGGTGAAGAATATCGGGCCAGGCTGGAAGCCGGAGGTTTATGGATATGGCAATGCTAATCCTCAACGATTCAATGATCCTAACGGAGAGTTTGCGCATATTGCGGCGGGAGCACTGATAGGTTCTGCCATTAATACTGCATCCTATGTAATTAGCCAAAAATTAAGCGGAGATGAAATTACTGGCCGTGGAATATTGGGTGCCGCGACTGGAGGGGCATTATCGGGAGCGCTCACAGCAACTGGTGTCGGAGCCGTCGCGGTCCTCGGATCGGTCGGAGGTAACTTACTAGGTGCTTCGATTGATAAAGGAAGCGATCTTACATTTTCAGATGTTGGACAAGAGACAGCATACGCTGGGTTGGATTTGGTAGGAGGCGAATTTTATGACGATCTTTTCGGAGAAATGGGAGGAAGACTTGCAACTAAAAACTTTAGGAAAGCGCTTACTGGTGCTCATGGTTTTGAGCAAATCATGAGCACCGCTTTTAGTAGTTCCATCACAACTGCTGCAAGGTTTGCATCTTCGGGAGGGGGGTCTTCACATTCTAACTCAAGTAAAATTCCGAAGGCTGCGGCTGTAGCACAAATATCTAATAATAGGACAGCGACATCAATTTCCGCACCAACAAAAGGAACCGCATCGTATTCATCATCCTCTGGTGGCGGCTCCAGCTACACCATCCGCTCAGGCGACACCCTCTCTTCCATCTCGGCCAGAACAGGAGTTTCCGTCGCTCAGTTGGCCTCCTCCAACGGCATCAGCAATCCGAACAACATCAAAGCCGGTGCCACGATTTCAATACCTTCTAAAGGCGGCGGAAGCAGCGGTTCAAGCTCGAAACCCGGTGCCAGCTCTGGATCTAAAGGCAGTGGCAAAAGATAACCTCAAGCTCCGCAAAATCCCCAAACCACCTTCTACCCATGAGCCTCTCCATCCGAGCCATCCGCCGGGAGCGTCCCGAGAACAATTCCCCGCTGTCTCAGCCACTTTCCAAAGCGATCGATCAAGCGGTCGTTCAGCTCTCACCAGATCCGTGTCACGCCGTAGGCATCCCACTGATCATCACTGCTGATCACTTCCCAGTCTTCCTCCAACGCTTGGGCGATCATCAGCCGGTCGAATGGATCGCGATGGTGATGAGGCAATCCTGCGAGACGATCCAAATGCTCCGGCGTGATTATCAGGACTCCGCTGGGATTCGCCCGTATCAGCCGTCGCCACAAATCGCCCGGAGGCTCGGGCAGGGGCAGTTTCCCCAGAGCGTATTTGATCGTCATCTCCCAGAGAGCGGCTTGGCTGCAAACCTTGACCGTATCGGGATCCGCCAGCACCCGTGCTGCGGCTGGGGTCAGCGATTCAGATCCGCTCAACGAGTAAATCAGCGCGTTGGTGTCCAGCAAGACGGTCATGACTTGAGCGCATCCCACGTATCCAAAGGCAGATCCGCATCCCACCCTTCCGGCAGCACCATTTTCCCGGCATACAGGCCCATCAACGGCCAGCCACCCGCCGCAGATTCCAGAGCTGGCGTTTTCCGCTCCACCATCCAACGCACCACCACGTCATCCCTCACGAGGATGGCCACCGCCTCGCCATGGACCGCCTCCTCCAGAAGCTCGTCCAAGTGCGCCTTGGCATGTTCTACGGATACCGTATGCATGGCGGAAACTACCTCGCAGCTCTTCTCCCATCAAGTCCCGAAATCCCCGGAGAAAGTGTCCCGGCTGTCCCAGCCGGGTTACCCCAAATTTAGCCGCTTTCGTGAATTCCTCGAACTCGGAACAAGCATTGCCGCCACCATTTTTGTAACTCTTCTATTCGCCACCAAGTCCGAAGCACAGGACATGGATCTCGATAGAATTCCAGACGCCTGGGAGAACCAATACGGCCTCAATGCCAGCATCGAGAATTTCAAGGTCGGCAGCAGCGTGGATGGTAATCTCACCGTGAATGCAGGCCAAAGCGCCTACTTGAATGACACGGCGATTGTAATTTCCTCCATGCAAAATGCAGGAAGCCCGGAACTGACAGGATCAATCCCAATCACCACCAGAATCGGTGACGTGTTTTTGTTGCACGTTACCCAGGACGGCAATCCGGCTAACGGCGCACCTGCGGGAACGTTTGAGTTGGTCCAAGTCGCGTCGATTCAGGATGGGAAAGTGGGTTTGAAATCACCGTTGAAATACACCTACAATCCGACGACAGGAGGAAAGATCCAGTGCCTCAACGTTCCTCAATACGACAGTGTGCAAGTCAACGGCTCCATCGCAGCGAGAACTTGGAACGGCACAAACGGTGGAATCATCGCGATCATTGCAAACGATGTCGTGATTTCAGCAGGTGGTCGAATTGATGCGTCTGGAAAGGGCTTTCGAGGAGGGGCTGAAACTTCCATCACTAATACTACTGCCGGTATAGCAGGAAGACCTGGAGAAGGAGCTGTTGCTAACCTCTGGCCCCTTGCAAACAGTTCGTCGCCTAACGGAATGGGTGGTGCTGGTGGAGTCCCAGCCGGTGCTGGAGGAAGCCAATCGCTGGGGCCACTGCAAACTTATGGCGGTGGTGGAGGCGGCGGCGGATGCAATGCATATTATCCATCTTATGGTTCTCAGGGATTCACGTTATTTCAAACTGGCTTCGAAGGAGGAACAGGTGGAGGTTTTTGTATAATTGTCAGTCGTAGCCTCACCGTAGTAGGTGCTGTGGCTGCCAATGGTAACGGTGGCCAAGGAGGTTATTCTTATTCAGATTTTGGTTATGCTCGCTATTTTTATACGAGCGGCGGTGGCGCGGGCGGTTCCATGTTTCTTCTGAGTCGAGTCAATGGAAGTGGGTCTATTACAGCCGACGGAGGATCACCCGGAAAAATCCGTATGGATCGAGGTGTTTTCTCCAGCACTCCGGCAGCGACTTCTGCCGGCGATGGCTATTTCGACAACCAGAGCTTTGCGCCACTTGCAAAATATAACGATACCGATGAAGACGGCTTGGACGACTATGCCGAGTATCTTGCCGGGACATCGCCCATCTTGCAGGATACCGATGGGGACGGCGTTTCGGATAGCTGGGAGGTGAGATTCGGAACCTTACCCCTCTCAGCGGATGGTAATGCAGATCCAGACCAAGACGGACTCACCAACATCAGGGAGTATCGTGCGGGCAGTAGTCCTACCTCCACGGATGGCGACAGCGACGGCATATCTGACACCTACGAAATCAATATTTATGGGACCAACCCGCTCTTAGCCGACACCGACGGCGATGGTATGGATGACACATGGGAAATCACCTTAGGCCTGAATCCGCTCATCAACGACGCATTGGGCGATCTGGATTTGGACGGTTTGACCAACAAAGAGGAATACGACCTACGGGCTACGGGATATCGACCTAACGCTTGGAATTCCAAAGGCACGTCCGGCGACTACCGCATTCTCAAAGGCGAAGGCTGGATCCGTCGTGGCTATGACAAGCTCGACCGCCTCGTCAGCACCGAGAAAGACAACGGATTTGCCCAGCTCTACAGCTATGACGGGAATAGTAATAAGAAGAAAGATGTCGTTCTCACCACGCTGGATACAGATGGAGATAGCCTTCCCGACGCATGGGAGTTCACTAACAGTCTTAGCTATTCGGGTGCAGGAGCCGCGAGTGGAGACAATGGAGCGAACGGAGATCCAGATCACGATGGGTTCACGAACCTGCAAGAGTGGAAAGCTGGAACCGACCCTCGGTATGGAGGCAGTCAACCTAGCACGGGCGCTATTTCTTTAGAGGCCGTCTTAAAAATACAATTTTTCTGAATTTTAATCTGTACTAATTTACTCATGTATTGGAGAAACTCGGCATGGCCAGTTATCCAAGCAGCA
>JAYTLO010000192.1:0-3854 GCA_043729385.1 Akkermansiaceae bacterium | reverse complement strand
GCGGGCGATAGCGCGCCGGGCAAGTGGCCCACGCGTGTCGTGGTTAGAGAATAAAAGGTGGCTGTGATGGGTGACGCCCTCGCGGATGAATTCGCCGATTGGAGTGAGGAGGCCGATGTCGAAACCAAGGACGGCTTGGTAGGGTTGGCGGGTGACAGGATGTTGCCAGCTAACCACACTGACGCGGTGGTCATAAATCGTGCCGCCCATATTGATACTAACAATATGTGAGATAGGATGCTCTAACGGAGGTGAGGGAGATTCGGAAACGGGTTCCGGCGCGGGGAGATCGGGCGCCATGGAAGCTTGGCCACGCTGGATAGTAGTGGTTAGCCCGCCATCATCGCTAAGGACGATGGTGGCCTCGGCATCGGTGAGTGGGACTTTGGGGACGACCGGAGGCGGCGGAGTGAAGATCGGGGCTACAAGTGCAGTCGGGATGTAGGTGACAACCTCGGCGGGTGGCGCTGGTTCTTCGGCGTAGAGCAGCGCCGGGAAGGAGAGCGTGAGAAAGAGAGAGAGGAGTGGCTTCATATGAAAGGAGGGATCGAGGAAGTCCTTCCTGGTGGACGGGGAGTTAGTAGAGCCGCACACAGACGACCGCAGCGGTCTTTAGTCGTCTCCCGAAGGTGGCGGCCTGGACATACACCGCCGCCTCCCCGGCCGTTAGGTCGGTTTGGCGGCATCGTTGCGGTCGATGCCGACCGCTGTGTGGAATGGATCTACTAAAATCCTCGTCCACTGAGGTGGACGGCGCAGTCAACCGATCAGGCCCGGCAGTGGCAAGAAGGATCTCACAAAAGGAATTTTCGCTAACGAAAAGCGCCCCGCTACTTGCTGGGAAACGCGGAAAAAGTGGAGTGGAATTATTCCGGGTTTCTTAATGATTCGCTTTGACGATCTACGGGCCACCCCGTAGAAGAATGCGTCTTTGCAATCATGAAGTGCCCGCGTTGTGTCCAGCGAATCCACCGAGCTGCGGCGTCTTGCCCGCATTGCGGGTTCACGCTTGCGGATGCGGACGCCCGCTTCGGCGCGGAGGATGTTAGCATCCGCTGCCTCACTGATAGCGCGGGCATCTTCCGTCGCGGTGATCGCCAGCGGGTGGAAGCGGAGATGGAAAAAATCACCCGCCGCTTTCCACAAATTTTCGTGGCCATTTACACTGGGTCGTTAGGGGAAGTCGCCAACATGCGGCAGTTTGGATTTTGGCTGCTGAACCGCTCGGCCTTCGAAGATGTGCCGCTGCAAAAGCCTAACGAGGCGGGCATCCTGATCACCATCGATCCCGAGTCCAAGGCTGCCGGGATGGTTTTCGGTTACCTGCTAGATTCGTTTCTCGACGAGTCTGATACCTTCGAATGCCTGTCGCGAGCGCATGCCTACTGGCTGGAAGGTCGCTATGCTGATGGAATCGTTAGAGTGCTCGCCCACCTGGACGGGATACTCCGCAAGCGCAGTCGCCAGGCCCGTCGGGATCCCGAGCACTTCGAGCGGAGGGTGGTCCCGCCCGTGGCGTTAGGCGATACGTTCCGCCGCCTGCGTGCGGATCACCGGCCTGCGACGAGCGAGGTGGAAACCACGGAGGGCGTCCATTGAAAATTCTAACGATAGCCGCCGTGGTTCTAACTGCCAACGTGTTGGCTGCTGCCGCGCCTGCGCTTCCGGCGTGGACTGCCAATGAGCGAAAGGAGCACGAGGCCAAGGGCTGGCTCCCGGGAGACGGCCTTCTCGCTGAAGATGCCGAGGAACCCGCCGCCGAGCCGCTGGCGCTTGAGCCGCCCTTGCCTGGGGAAATTGCTGGGGAGCCCGAGCCACTTGCCGAGGTGGCCGAGAAATTTCTGCCCGCTTATTTCGCCGAGCATCCGAAGAATTTTCTAGTCGATCCGCAGAATTTGCTCGATCCCGCCGACTACCGCGAACGCCTCGGTTTCCTCAACTATCATGCGAGCGACTCCACCATCGATCTGTTCGTTTACATCTTCGGCGGGGATCAGGAAATCCCTAGCAACGTCCGGAAGGAAGAGCTGATCGAGCGGTTTTTCTCGGGTGGGCGGCCAGCTGCGGTGGTTTATTACTACCTCGGAGCGCCGCAACGCTCGGTGGTTTTTCTCAGTCCTTCCATCGTGGGTTCGGTGCCGGCTGCGGAGCAGCGGCGGGCTTTGGAAAGTTCCGTGATGCAGGCGTTTGAGCGGTCCAAGCCCGCTGAGCAGTTCGAGAAATTTCTCGTGCAAATGTCCATCCGTATTTACTGGATGGAACGGGTGTTAGCCGGCGAGCCGCTGCCACTCGCAGAATCTATCAGCCGTCCCAGCGTCAAAGCCGCGGCGAAATCCGGGAAGTTTCTTTGGCTGCGGGAAATCGCGATTCGGTTCGCGTTTCCGGCTGCGTTGCTGTTAGTTGCTCTGCTCATTGCCATCGGTTTCAAGCACTGGCTGCGGCTGCGGGGGCGCTATCGCTTCCCCGAGTTCGAGGTGGAGCCGCGGTTAGGCGCTGCTCACGCCGCCGGGGTGGGAGCGGTGATTTCCTTTGCCAGCGCCGCCATTCCGCCGGCGAGACAGCGGGATCAGGTGCCGGATTATTTGTGGCGGGCGTGAGGGAATGTAATCCGGTTGAGACAGCCGGGACACATTCACGAGACAGGCCGGGGGGCGAAGGTGTGCACGAGTTTCTCGCGGCGCTCGCGGACGAGGCGGACGACGAGTGAGGTCCAGCCCGTTTGGTGCGAGGCGCCGAGTCCTTCGCCGGTTTCCGCGTGGAAGTATTCGTGGAATAACAGGAGGTCCTGCCAGTGGCTCACATCGCTGTAGCGCGGCGCATCGCCGAAGCAGGGGCGGTAGCCTTTTTCGTTAGGGAGGAAGAGTGAGATGAGCCGGTCGCAGAGGTCGATGGCGACTTCGCGCAGAGTTACTAGATTTCCTGAGCCGGTGGGATACTCGATCTTGAAGGTGTCCCCGTAGAAATAGTCGTAGCGCTCGAGTGCCTCGATGATGAGGAAATTAACGGGAAACCAGATCGGGCCGCGCCAGTTAGAATTGCCGCCGAACATGTCGGTGGTGGCCTCGCCGGGCGTGTAGGGGACTTCATGGCGCTGGCCCGCGTGCACGAAGACGAAGGGTTTCGCGGCGTGGGCTTTGCTGAGAGAGCGGATGCCGAAGTTGGATAAAAACTCCTTGGGATCGAGCATGTAGGCGAGGCTCCTGCGCAGCCGCGCCTCGGACGGAATGGCTAACAGACAGCGGCCGGGGTTCTTGTCACCCGTCACTCGGCGGGCGACGATGTATTTCAAAATGTCAGGGCGATTCACCATGAACCACTCCATGCGTTTCCTGAAATGCGGCAGCGCGTCGATGGTCTTCTGCTTGAGTACGGTCACCGCACACATCGGCAGCAGGCCGACGAGCGAGCGGATGCGCAGGGGGATGGGTTCCTTGTGATTGATGATGAGCTGATCGTAGTAGAAGCCGTCGGTATCGTCCCAGAGGCCGGTGCCGCCGAGTGAGTTGATGGCATCGCAGATGTTGACGAAGTGCTCAAAGAATTTCGAGGCGATGTCCTCGTAGGCCGGTTTTTCCAGCGCGAGTTCGAGCGCCATCGCGAGCATAGTTAGACAAAACGATGCCATCCACGCGGTGCCGTCCGCTTGATTGAGACGGCCGCCGCCGGGAAGCGAGTGGGAGCGGTCGAAGACCCCGATGTTGTCGAGGCCGAGGAAGCCGCCGCCGAAGACGTGGCGACCTTCCACGTCCTTGCGATTGACCCACCAGGTGAAATTGAGCAGCAGTTTCTGGAAGGCGCGTTCGAGGAATAACAGATCGCGCTGGCCCTTGGGATCGGCGATTTTATAAACCCGC
>JAYTLO010000191.1:0-4651 GCA_043729385.1 Akkermansiaceae bacterium | reverse complement strand
CCTTGGCGATGATGCTCGCCGCCGCAATCGAGAGCGATAGGCCGTCGCCTTTGACAATCCCATCGTGACTATAGGGGAACGCTTTGACGCGTAATCCGTCGATTAGACAATAATCCGGTAACGGATCGAGTGCTTCGACGGCCCGGCGCATCGCCAGATGGGTGGCCTTGAGAATGTTGATCCGGTCGATTTCCTCCCGGTCGGCGATAGCGACCGTCCACAAAATCGCGGGATCCGTGGTGAGCCGTTCGTAAAAGATCTCCCGATTGCGCGGGTTGATTTTTTTAGAATCATCGAGTCCGGGGCAGGTGAAATTTCTTGGAAGAATCACCGCCGCCGCCGCCACTGGACCCGCTAGTGGCCCTCGACCCGCCTCATCGATGCCCGCAATGCGATGGAGGCCGCGGGCATGAAGGGCGATTTCGAGGGCTAAATTGGGCATAGTTGGAGAAGCTCAGAATCCGCTGAAGCGCTGACGCGACGCTACTTGCGAATAGGTGACGGTGGAAAACAGTTGGGTGCAGAAGACCATTCCGTCGCTATCCACCACCAAGCCGATGCCGGTATGAGTCCATGAGCTTCGCATGTTGTATTCGTGATCTTTAGACTCAGACCATAACGCGACAAGCTTCGGTCCCGGATTTTTTCCAGGTTGACTTGCAGCGACAACATTTTCGCTAATGCTGTCCATATGGTAGCGCTCACGGGCTACTAACGTTCGGCCTTCGAATCCGATATGGCTGACGTTTTTGCCGCTAAGGCTGAATGTGCCACGATGTTGCATCAAGTATTGGCTGTGCTCTTGGGCAAGCCGATCCAATCCTGCGTGGCGCTGGAGGTCCGTCGCGCCGTGGTTGCGGCGATACGAATTGACTTCCTGGAGAACCTGCCCGGTTAGGGAGGAATCAGGACGAAGGGATGCCGATACCGGCATCCGGGTTGTTTTAGGAGGGGTCGCGCAAGATGCCAAAGCACCAACGCAGGCGACCGCGATAACTTTCAGATAGGGATATGTTTTCATGCAGGGACAGCACGAAAAACTTAATCCCATACCAAACCTTGAAAGTAAAGTTTTTTAAAATTTCAGGGAAGATGCTTGGGGGGAATTGGCCCTTCAGTGTGGGCAAATTGAGCTATCTCTGTTTCGAACGCACGGCGTTGAAATTCAAATGGTCCTTTGCAAGGTGGAGCCATCATCTCTGGCTCGGAGCTGAAGTTTTTCAGCGATAGAGACAATGCGAAAAAAAGTGGTGAACCTGACCGGATTTCCGATCAAGGCGTTTTTGATGGAGTCCATCAGGTTCAGGCCTTGTTTGCCGGATGGTGGAAATATGGCTGCCAATTACGCCTCGTTAATTTGGCAGCAAGCGACCTGTGAGATGAGGACGGAGAATGACTCTGCGCGATGGAGCAGCGTTTCTCACCCTCCGGTTAAAATCACTTGTCTTCCTCTTCGACACCGTTGACTGGCTCTTCGTCATCTTGCTCACCCTCGACGATCGGGATGGAAATGGGCGGTGAGACGGCCTCGATCGGCGGGGTGGTGGCGGAGACGGGTGGGCGGGCAATCATGCCGCCGGGAAGGTTTTGGATGCCGCCGTTAGACGCGCCTTGCGGTGCGGCTGGGGCGGCCTTGGCGGTGAGTGTGGCACGGTCCTTGAGCAGTGGCTCGATGGTGCTTTTCGCGACTTCGAAGGTCACGCCGGCGAAGGCTTTTTCCTTGGCGAGCTTTTCGCTGAGCGTCTTGAGACGATCGGTGAAGGCGGTGTCCTTGGTTTTTGCGTCCTCAGGTTTTTCGCCGTCTTCCTTCTTGCGCTCCTTCGGCAGTTCGGCGGCGACGTCCACGGTGACGAGGAAATTGTCGGTGGCCGCAGGCTCGGCGCCGGGTCTAGCAGGCGCAGCCGCTGCGGGGCTTGGCCTGGTGGGCGAAAAATTCACGGTGTAGGTGAAGCCCTCGAAGGTCTCGATGACGGCGGTGCGCTTGGTATCGGCCATGATCCGCTCGGCGACCTTGGCGGTGGGGACCACGTCGTCGAAGCGAGCATAAGAGAACAAGCTCTTGAGCGGGCCAGTGGCGGTGGCATCGAGCACTTCGGTGGCGGTGGCACCACCGAGTTTGAATTCCGCTTCCTCGCCATCGCGGCTGAGTTTCCACGCCGGATCGGCTTTGCCGGGCTGACTCACGGTGATGGATTTGATTTTCTCCGGGCTGACGAAGCCATCGGCCAGCCAGCGCTTGGCGTCGGCACTCACCGACGGGAACATTTCGCTCACGGCGTAGAAGCCGGAGTCGTCGGCATGGTTGCGGACGTAGCGGCCGACCGCGTTGCTGCCGCCCATCGGAGAAGGTGCGGAGCTGCTCTCGATGTTCTTACCGAGCGAAACCTTGGCAAGTTCCTTGCCGCCGCCGTCCTTGAAGGTGGCAGTTAGACCGCGGTCTTCGGGCTGAGTCGCAGTCTCGTCCATGCCGAAGCGCGGTGCGAACGAGGGTCCAGCTTCCATCCCTTGCACGACTTTAAGCTCACCGAGCGAGCGGATGAGGTCATTGACGAAGGTGTTGTTCGCCGGATAATTGTCGCGCTGGGTGACCACCCACTTGCCGTCTTTCTTCGCGAGAGTCACGCTGCTAGCAGCACCTTGGATCTCGATGGTAGATGCCTCGTTGGCGGGAAATGATTCGAACAGCGTCTGCGGAGGCACTCGCTTGGTGGCGCTGCGGCTGGTGGTGTTCTGGCTAAGCTTCACGGCAGCCACCGCCGCGCCGAGGGCGATGGCGATGACCCAGAGGATGGTGACCTGGCGTTTGTTCATTTTTTGAAGAAGTTGATGGTTGAGAGTTGAAAGTTGATGGATAGAGAAAGAGGTGGAGGGTGGTTGAATCGCGATTTTCTGGCTCTTCGCTATCAACTATCAACCATCCACCATCAACTTCCTATCTGGCGCGTGTCGCGCGACGGCGTTGGATGAAAAGGGCGAGGCCGATGAGCACGACCAAGGTCGGCATGGCGGCGACGTTGAGCAGGGTGATTCTCCCACCGAGCTTGTCCTTCTGGCGGCGCAGATCTTTTTCCTGTTCGCGGACGAGCTTGGAATACTCGACTTGTTCCTCGCGCAATTTTTTGATTTCCGCCTCTTGGGCGGGCGAGAGATAGAGCTCGGAGCCGCGGGATTTCTGGGCTTGGAGATCGCTGAGCTTTTTCTGAGCTTCCTTTTGCTTGGTTTGGAATTCCTCGATTTTTACGCCCACGGTTTTGTTGAAATCCGCCTCCATTTTCTGGACCACGGTGAACGGGCGGGCGATGGCCGAGCGGGAGCGGGAGCCGATCAGATACTTCGAGCCGGTGGCTTGATCGAGTAGGTTGAAGAGCAGCGAGGCGTTGCCGTTAGAAGGCGTGGCCATTTGGCTGCCGCCGAAGTTCTGGACGTTGTAGGCGAAGCGGTCGTAGAACGCATCCACATCTGCGATGAGGAAGACATTGCCGGGGCTGGTGGCTTCCTTGAGAGCCTCGGACTTGGGCGCGTCTTTGTTCTCGGTGCCCTCGGTGGTCGGCTTGGGTTTGCCATCAGGGAAGGCGGTCTTGAAGGTGCCTGATAGATGGGTGACGAGGTCGTAGGCGGTGCCGTTGGACTTGAGCGTGCGGGCAAGCGTCGGATCGAGTTGCGAGGCTTTCATGGAGTCCACGAAGCCGGCCTGGGTGGTGGATTTGATCAAGGTGTTAGCAGTGATGCCGCTGGTGCCAGTTTTGGTGAAAGCACCTGGTAGGAAAAAGGTGACGGAGCCGAGATCCTTGGTGATGACGTCGTCCTTTTGCGGCATCGTGTCCTTGCCGAGTGTTAGCACGGCCAGGCCGAGGCGATCGCCGCCAAGCTTAGTGGCGAGCGATGGATCGGCGAGCACCATCCCGGACTCGTAAGTCACGCCCCACGCGGACAGCAGGGTGGGAAGGGTGGAGGTGGTCGGGTTAGGCGCTTGCTGGCCCATCATCGGATTTCCTGCGGGCTGAGTCATTTGCGAGGCCACCGAATAGGCGTCCAAGCAGGCAACCACGGTGCCGCCGTTGAGCAGGTATTGGTCCACGGAGAACTCGGCTTCCGGCGTGATTCCCGCTGGGTGGAAAAGCAGCAGCACCTTGATGATCTTGGGGTCGATGGTGGCCGCTTCCATGGAGATATCCACCACGTCGAAGGACTGCTTGAGCTGCTGATAAATCACCCAGCCGGGCGTCGGTTGTTGGCCGGGCATCATGGCGGGCGCACCTTTGAGATCGAGGGCGGACATGACTCCGATCTTCGGCTTGGTGGGCGTGCTGACCTCGGCGACGGCCTTGGAAAGCTGATACTCTAACATCGTTTCCTCACGCGGATTGAGGAATGGGATGACGCTGGTTTTATCCAAGCAGGAAATGGCGAGGCCGAAGAACAGGTTTTGGTCGTCCATCCGTTGGCCGTTGATGCCGTCGAGATTGGCGGAGTCCTCGGCATCGGTGTCGGGCTCGGGATCGAGGTTCTCGATGCGGAGTTTGCCTTTGGAGAGCGAGGAATATTCCTTCAACAAATCATCGACGCGACGCATGTGGAGCTTGAGTTCCTCCGGCATGTAGTCGGTGCTACGGGAGGCGTAGTAACGGATGACGACGGGTGTATCCAGCTC
>JAYTLO010000190.1:0-31776 GCA_043729385.1 Akkermansiaceae bacterium | reverse complement strand
ATGACATCCCTACCATGCAAAATCGGGGCGTCATGTCTAGCCGAAAAGCTGCAATCTCGGAACGGTGACGATCACATGTCTTCCTGCCAATCACCCTGCGCAGACCCGCAGCGGAAGAAGTTGGCACTGGCAAAGCCGGATAAACGTCGTTAGCGTCGCCGGGTGTTTCAGATCGTTTTCAACGAAATCAGTGCGGCGGAGCTCTCCCAGTTGGAGACGCTGGAGCAGCTCGAATTGCTGGAGGAATTCAAGGTCGGTAAGGAGGATTTGGATAAACTGAACGGCGAGCGGTTTGGCAGGATCGAGCGGGATGGGACGATGTTGTATCGGTTCCGGGCGAAGGATTATCGGTTCTACTTCGAGGTGAAAGAAGGCTCGGTGATCATCCATCGGGTGCTGCACAAGGGGACGTTCTCAGATTTCAAGTTTCGCTCGAAGATGCCGCTGGGGGAGGACGAGGCACTGGCAAACTCGAAACATTTCTGGAAGCTCATCGACGAGGGTCGCAACGCGCGGCGGCTGTAAGTTGCGATAGATTTTGCTTCCTGTCCGCGCCGGGCATGGGCCAGTCTCGCGAATGATGAAATGGCTCATGTATTTGGTGCTGGCGGGTCTCGTGGCTGGAAGTTGGATTCTCTATTCTAAAAGCGGTGCCAAGATGGCCGACCTCAAGGCGGAAGTCGTGAAGCACGAAGCCGCCAACAACATGGAAGAGGCGAAGAAGGCTGAGAATCAGCTGGTCGAAGCCGAGGGTGAGAAAACATTCAACGGGATCCTGCTCACGTTTCTCAGTGCGGGATTGGTTGGAATCTTCGTGGTGGTCCATCTGCTGCCGTTTTTCGCGCAGCGCCTCACTCACGCGGTGTATGACAGCGGTGAAATGATGGAGAAGGATGTCATGCATGATGCTCGCTCGCTGCTGGCGCAGGGAAATTACGAGGGCGCGATCGCTGCATTCCAACAGGCAGCTGCTGCCGAGCCGCTGAACCGATTGCCGTGGGTGGAAATTGCCAAGATTTACAAAGACAACCTGGGTGATCCGGCGTCGGCAATTGCGACGATCCGTCATGCGTTGGAAAGCCAGGCGTGGGAGGTCAATGACGCGGCTTACTTCCTTTTCCGCTTGGCGGAACTCTATGACGAAGTGGACGGCGATCGCGCTTCGGCAATGGCGATCATGAACCAAGTGGTGGAGCAATTTCCCGGCACTCGTCACTCGGCAAATGCGACTCACAAACTGCATGAATGGGCCATCGCGGACGAGGCGGCGGCTGCGGCAAATGCCGAGTATGAAGAATCTGAGAATCTCGCTCGCGCGGCGCAAACCACTGCCGACGAAGAGGCCGAGTATCTGGCGCGGATGCACCAGCCAGCTGCCGATGAGGATGAGCCTCAACGACCGGCGTGAGCAGATGAATTTGTAACCCGCAGCGTGGTCCCACCGAACTGCCACCATGCGGACTTCCAAACGCGGCAGAGGTGGGTGGACGGGGGAGTTGATTGGCAGGCATCCGTTGTTTGTGGCTGCATTGGTGGCGGTCGCTTGCGTTCTAACGACGGAGCGGAGCTTGGTTGCGGGGTTGGGAATAGGAGCCTTGCTGGGCGTGGCCGGGGGACTTCTGCGAGGGTGGCGAGTCGGCGTGGCATGGCTGATTTGCGGAACGCTGGCAGTCGGCGTTTTCACCTGGCGGAACGAGGCGACAAGGGCGGACGAACGGAGCTTGTTAGGAAGCGGGGGATGGGTGATGCAGGGGCGATTGCTGAAAGACGCGCGCGGAGAGGAGAATTTTTGGACCGCGCCGGCGGTCTTGCTAACAGGCCCGGAAGCTGGGGCGGCGGTGTGGTGGGAGGGCAGGGGAGAGCTGCCGGTCGCTGGCTCGCGGGTGAGGGCGCGGGGAAATTTCGGCCCGTTGCCGGTGGCGAGAAATCCGGGTGAGTTTGACCAAGCCGCTTGGTTGCGCGGGCAGGGCGTGGCGGCGGTTTTTCACGCCGGATGGGTGAAGGGGGACGTGGCGACGGGACGCTGGGCTGCGTTCGGCGCGAGGCTGCGGCGGGGATTTCGCACGGCGGTGACGGCTGGGCTGGAGGAAAATTCGCAGGAAGCGGTGGTGATCCGCGCGGTGGTCATCGGCGAGACGCCGCCGGATGCAGATGAGCTGGTGGCGGCGTTTCGCAATAGCGGGACCTTGCACGCATTCTCCGTGAGTGGGCTGCATGTGGCGATGGTTGGCAGCATCGGCTGGATGCTGCTGCGGATGTTAGGAGTGCCGCGGCGGTGGGCGGTGCTCGTCTTGCTGCCGCTGATTTTCGGCTACTCGTGGCTGACGGGAAATAGCCCGCCGGCAGTGCGCTCGGCGTGGATGGCGGCGGTGTTTCTGGGAGCCTTCGTTTCCCGCAGGCGACCGGATCTTTTGAACGCGCTGGGCGCGGTGCTGTTAGCTGCGATGCTGTGGGACGGGCGGCTGTTATTTCAACCGGGCGTGCAGCTTTCCTATGGCGTGGTGGCGGCCATCGCAGTCGGCGCGGGGTGGGGAACCCGGTTGTTTGCGTGGCTCGCGAAGCCGGAACTCTATCTGCCGGAGCCGATGATGAATCGGCGCCAAAGAGCGTCGCTCTGGCTGCGACGGAGTGTGGCGCAATCGCTCGGGGTCTCGCTGGTGGCAGGGATCGGCTCGACGCCACTTACCGCCTATCATTTCGGGCTGATCACCCCAGTCTCGGTGCTCGCTGGAGTGGTCTTCGTGCCGCTGGTCTTCGCGCTGCTCAGCGCGGCCATGCTCGCGGCGGCGCTCTATCCAGTGGCTCCGCCAGTGGCGAGAGTGGTGAACCGGCTGAACGGCTACGTCGCGAACGCCTGTGTGCTAACAGCCAAGAGTTTTGCCGCCATCCCCGGCGGGCATTATCAGTTACGCCGGGAAAATCAGCCGTTTTTGCTCATCTATGACTTGGATCACGGGGCGGGTGCAGCGTGTTTTTCCGCCGGCGACAGTGGCGCGGTAATGATCGACTGCGCGGACCGCTACAGTTTCAAGCGACGGGTCGCGCCTTCCCTGCGGCGGCTCGGCGTGGTGCCGGATTCGGTGGTGCTGAGCCACCCGGACGGCGGTCACCTCGGCGGCGGCGCGGGGGTATGGGAGATTTTGCCGATCAGGCAGGTGTTGTTGCCCGTCGAGAGTTCGCGCAGTCCGGCCTATCGGGCGTGGGTCCAGGATGCGCCCAAAGCGGGAATTAAGACGCTGCAGGCACATGATTTTCATGAAATACCCATGCCAGACGGAGCGCGCTTAGAAGTTCTGCATTTCGCCGATCCGCGTTCGCAAAATGGCTTGGCCGATGACCGGGTCGCGATCTACCGCCTCCACTGGCGGGGGTGGAAATTGCTCTTCACCAGCGATGCCGGGATGGGCACTGAGTTGGAAATGCTCGACGCGCAGCAAGAAGTCTCGGCCGATGTGATCATCGCCGGGCGGCATCAGGGCGACGCGACTCTGTGCGACCGATTTCTCGACGCCGTGAACCCCCAGGCGATCGTTGCAGCCCATGACGATTTCCCCCCTGAGGAAAAACTCAAGCCCGTGACCGTGGAATACTGGCGATCTCGAGGCATCAAAGTGATCCACCAAGGCGAGGCCGGCGGCGTCACGCTGCGGGTGGACGCTGAGGGCAACCTGCGGCTGGAAGGTTTTGCGGACCAAACAGTGATGACCCTCAAGCCTCGTTGAGCGACTTGCGGCAGCGCAGCCGGAACATCGACTTGCCCTCACTTTCCCATTGTTGTTGGAAGTCCGTCTTCGGATAGAAAAACGAGTCCTCCACCCATTCCAGCAGCTCAAATTTCCCGAACTCCGCCACCTTCTGAGCCGCCCATTGGAAATACTCCTCGTGGTCGGTCATGAAAAGGAATTCACCGCCCGGCACCAGCGCCCGCCGCACGGCTTCGAGGAAATCCGTCTGCACCAGTCGCCGCCGGTTGTGGCGCAGTTTCGGCCACGGGTCCGGGCAAAGCAGGTGCAGCCGTGACACCGCCGCCTCGGGCAGCAACCACTCCACCACATAGCGGCTGTCCAGCCGCAGCACCCGCGCATTTGCCAGGTCCCTGCGGGTGATTTTTTTACAGACCTTCCGTACCCGGCCTAACAAGCGCTCGGTCCCCAAGAAATCCCGCTCGGGGAATTCCCTGGCCATTTCCATCAGAAACGAGCCGTCGCCGCATCCGAGATCGAGTTCCAACGGCCTATCGCCCCGGCAAATTTCCGCCCGCTCCAAGGTGCGGAAATAATCCACCGGCACGAGTTCCCCCGCCATCGCCGGACGCGGGAGGATATTAAATGGCTGAATCGCAATCACCGCCGCAGCTTGGATTTCAAATCCCGAATCTCCAATCCCAATCACCAATCCAGCTCTCCCTATCAACCATCAACTCTCCACCATCAACTTCCTCATCCCCACCCGTTCCCGCTTGACGCTGTTTCCCCCGTCCTTCTAGCTAGCCCGCACGAGACGCGCCTTGCCTAACTGCTTCTCATTCATCCAACTCCCAACCCTTTTTCATCGTGGAACTCCAGGAAATCCGTCGCATCGTCGAGCTCATGAATGAGCACGGCCTCACTCATTTCGATCTCACCAAGAAGGACTTCCACCTTAAGCTGAAAAAGGGCGCCGACCTCGACGACCTCCGCGGCCTACTCGCCGCTTTGCCATCCGTGCAGCACGCCCCGGCGCTCTCCACTCCAGCCCCCGCTGCCGCACCCGCGATCGCCGCTGCCCCCGTCGCCGATGGCGCGGACATCACTTCGCCCATGGTCGGCACGTTCTACACCAAGCCCGCACCGGATGCCCCGAATTTCGTCGATGTCGGCTCCACCGTCTCAGTCGGCCAGACCCTTTGCATCATCGAAGCAATGAAAGTCATGAACGAGATCAAAGCCGAGCGCACTGGCACCATCACCGCCTGCATCGCCGAAGACTGCACGCCCGTCCAATACGGCGACGTCCTTTTCAGGATCAAATAAGTGGATCGTCGATCGTTGAGAGCTGATCGGCAGAAATCGCCGATTCTTCGTCTTTCCATCAACCATCAACTCCCAACCATCAACCTCTTCAAAAATGTTCAAGCGCGTTCTGGTCGCCAATCGCGGCGAAATTGCCCTCCGCATCATCCGCGCCTGCCGCGAACTTGATATCGAATCCATCGCCGTTTATTCCGAGGCCGACGTCGATTCCATGCACGTCCAACTCGCCGACGAAGCGGTCTGCATCGGTCCCGCCGCCAGCAAGGAATCCTATCTCAAGATCGACCGCATCATCGCCGCCGCCGAAATCACTGGCGCAGATGCGATCCACCCCGGTTACGGATTTCTCTCGGAAAACGCCCGCTTTGCGGAAATTTGCGCCAGCGCCGGCATCACCTTCATCGGCCCGTCCGCCGAGGTCATTTCCATGATGGGCGACAAGGCCACCGCCCGCGCCACCGCCGTGGCCA
This sequence comes from Akkermansiaceae bacterium, assembly GCA_043729385.1. Classification (GTDB taxonomy): domain Bacteria; phylum Verrucomicrobiota; class Verrucomicrobiia; order Verrucomicrobiales; family Akkermansiaceae; genus Luteolibacter. Next base: position 26,294 of record JAYTLO010000190.1, on the reverse strand, counting down.
ACGGCGTCCCCATCACCCCCGGCTCCGACATCATGCCGGACGCCGAGACCGCCCTCGCCGAGGCCAAAAAAATCGGCCTCCCCGTCATGATCAAAGCCACCGCCGGCGGTGGCGGTCGCGGGATGCGTCCTTGTTTTAAAGAAGAGGAATTCATCAGCCTCTACCAAGCCGCGTCGAACGAAGCCGTCGCCTGCTTCGGCAACGGTGCCTGCTACCTCGAAAAACTCGTCCTCAATCCCCACCACGTCGAGTTCCAGGTCATCGGCGATTCCCACGGAAATTTCATCCACCTCGGCGAGCGCGACTGCTCCATGCAGCGCCGCAATCAGAAGATCATTGAGGAATGCCCATCGCCGCTGCTCACCCCCGAGCTGCGTGCCCGCATGGGCGAGGCCTCCGTCAGCCTCATCAAAAACATCGGTTATCAGAACGCCGGCACCATCGAATACCTCGTCGATGAAGCCGCCGAGAACTTCTATTTCATGGAAATGAACACGCGGATCCAGGTCGAGCACCCGGTCACCGAGGAAGTCATGGGCTGCGAACTCATCAAAGAGCAAATCCGCGTCGCCGCCGGCGAGCCGCTCTCTCGCCACGTCCTCGAAGCCCAGCCCCGCGGCCACTCCATCGAGTGCCGCATCAATGCCGAGGATCCCTTTAACAACTTCACCCCCAGCCCCGGCACCATCGACCTCTGGTACGCCCCCGGCGGCAAGGGCGTCCGCGTCGATACCCACGTCTATTCCGGCTACACCGTCCCGCCCCACTATGACTCCATGATCGCCAAGCTCATCGTCACCGGAGCCACCCGCGAGATCGCCATCGCCCGCATGAAACGCGCCCTCGGCGAGTTCATGATCCGCGGCATCAAGACCACCATCCCATTCCAGCAGGAAATCATCGCCCACCCCGACTTCGCCGCCGGCACCTACGACATCGGCTGGGTCGCCCGCTACTTGGAACAGCGCAAGCCCTAAGGAGAAGGGACATTACTGTCCCTTGCATTCATTCATTCATCCACGTGGCTGGAGCGTCTCGCTCCAGACCGTTGAGGGGGCGTCTCGCCCCCTGCATTCATTCATTCATCTTCAAGCATGTCCACCCCCCGCCTCTACTGCATCCTCGACCTCGGCTACACCCCCGAGGAACGCGCTGAGGAAGTCACCGCCTCTCTCCTCGCTGGTGGTGCCGATCTCCTCCAGCTCCGCGCCAAAAACCACGACCTCGCCACCATCGAGCGCGTCGCCCGCCGCCTCCTCCCCCTCTGCCGCGCCGCCGGAGTTCCATTCATCCTCAACGATTTCACCGCCCTCGCCGTAGAAATCGGTGCCGACGGCGTCCACCTAGGCCAAGACGACGGGACGCGTCCCCCCCCGGACCGCGGGATTCATCCCGGCCTTCATTCATTCATTCATTCATCCTCTTCCATCTCCCAATCTCCAATTCCCCACCCCTTCCTCTTCGGCCGCTCCACCCACTCCCTCGCCCAAGCCCGCGCCGCCCTCGCCGAGGGCTTCGACTACATCGGCTTCGGCCCGCTTTTCCCCACCCCCACCAAAGCCGGCCGCCCCGCCATCGGCCTTCATGAAATCGCCGCCATGGAGCGCCAAGTCGGCGAAAAAATCCCCGCCTTCTGCATCGGCGGCATCACTCCAGAAACGCTCCCCTCCGTCCTCGCCGCCGGAGCACGTCGCGTCGTCGTCGTCTCCGCCCTTCTCCAAGCGCCCGACATCCAAGCCGCCACTCGCACCATCCGCGCGGCACTTTAGCTTCCGACGTGGAACGCGGAACTTCATTCCGCCCTTCTTGAGTCGTCCTAGCGACGAGAAACCATTCTTTGAAACAGGGAGACTTCACATTGAGAAGACCAACCGCAAATGAACGCAAATGAACGCAAATGTTGTGAAACAAGATGGAGTTCTTGAACTGACCTAGCAAAACAAGCCTCTATCGGCCAAGGAATCTAGTCTCATTCGTGTTCATTGGCGTTCATTCGCGGTTGAAAAATCCAATATGAGGTCGCCCTGCCATTTAAGATCCACTTTTCCCGTTGCCGCCGACCCCACCCCTGTCCTAATCCTTCCCAGCAACATGTCCACATCCTCCACTTCCCCAAGAATCGTCATCGGCGGCACCATCGCTATTGACCACGTCAAAACCCCCGAAGCCGAAGCCCAGAACCTCCTCGGTGGCTCCGCCGCTTACGCCGCCCTAGCCGCCTCATTCTTCAGCCGCCCCGTCGATCTCATCGGCATCATCGGCCACGATTTCCCCGCAGAGCACTTGGAAATGCTCGAAGCCCGCGGCGTCTCACTCACCGGCGTCGAGCGATCGGAAAACGAATCCTTCACCTGGTCCGGCGAGTATCATGCAAACATGAACGAGCGCACCACCCACCGCGTCGGCCTCAACGTCCTAGAAAGCTGGCAGGTCAAAGTCCCCGCCGACTCCGCCTCCTCGCCCATCGTCGTCCTCGCCAACATGTCTCCAGACAACCAACTCGAAATGCTGCAACAGTGCGGAATGCGGAGTGCGGAATGCGGAGTAAAAGACTCAACCGGCAATCCATCTTCTTCCATTCCGCACTCCGCACTCCCCACTCCCCACTTACCTCGCTTCATCATCGCCGACACCATGGACCTCTGGATCGAGATCGCCAACGACCGCCTCCACCAAGTACTCCCTCACCTCGACCTCTTCGTCCTCAACGAAGGCGAAGCCCGCGACCTCGCCGGCACCTCCAATCTCGTCAAAGCCGGTCGCGCCCTCCTCGAAAAAGGCCCCCGCCACGTTGTCATCAAGCTCGGCGAGTTCGGAGCCATGCTCTTTTCGAAGAAGTGCGGAGCGGGAAGTGCGGAGCGCGGAATCCAAGATTCCTCCACTCCGCACTCCGCACTCGCAACTCCGCACTTCGACGTCTTCCGCTGTTCCGCCTACCCCCTAGAATCCGTCGCCGATCCCACCGGTGCCGGCGATACCTTCCTCGGCGGCATGGCCGGCTACCTCGCCTCCCAAGGCCACCCGCCATATGACACGCCCACGCTCCGCCAAGCCATCATCCACGGCTCCATGCTCGCCTCCTTCACCTGCGAGGCATTCTCCACCCGCCGCATGGAATCCCTCGCCCCCGGCGAACTAGAAGCCCGCATCGAAGACTTCCGCGCCACCACCCACTGGTAAGGAGCCACGACACTCCTGTCGTCGCGCGAATGAAAAGCCGATGAGAAGCGCTAATCCCCCGCCCAAAGTCCACCATTCTCTCCCCCCACAAAAGTCCCCTCCAATCAAGCAATCCCCCCAGTGCAGCACCCAAGGAGTGCGGACGCCCCCGTCCACACCGTTTCGAGTCGCCCATGCGACGAGAAACCCACCGCCTCCCGGTATTTTCCCAGCGGAAATGTTCTACCCCAAAACAACCCATAGAACGCGTCTAATAATTTAGCCAAGAATGGAAAATGGCTTGGCAGAAAAAAGCCGAGATATCAGAAAATGAAAGAGTTATAAACACCCTTCATTTCACTCAAAAGGTGAAGGTGGAAAGTTTTTGATTCATGATCCAAACTCTCTGAACCTCTGCTACCTCTGCCACCTCTGCTACCTCTGCTACCTCTGCTACCTCCGCTACCTCCGCTACCTCCGCTACCTCCACTTCCTCCTATTCAAAATCATCACGGTTTTTAGGTTCAGAGAAACTAATCCAATCTCAGCCATTCGATGGTTCCCCCACCTCTCAAAGATTCGCCAAATTCGCCAGATTCGCGGTGCCCAACTCTCCCTTCTCTTCCCTTCGATGTTCAATGTTGAGCGTTCAATGTTCGATGTTCCCCTTTTCCCCCTTCTCAAAGATTCGCCAAATTCGCCAGATTCGCGGTCCCTAACTCTTCCATCTCTTCCCTTCGATGTTCCCTCCTCTCCACCCCCAAACGGGTTAATTCCCTCAAATCCACCCCCCAAGTTTCCACAGAAACCAACCATTTAACCTTCCCAAATCATCCCCGGAAATCCCTCCAATCACCCACCGATCCCCAAATAAATTTCCACCTAACTCACTAAAGCCTAATTCCTTAATCTCCGATCAAAGAATCACCTAAGTCCCACGATCCACCCCCCATAATCCCCCAACACCCCACCCCCCGAAAAAACATGATTCCTTTTGCAAAATTTTCTTGCGATCCCCGCCCTCCCGCTGTCTTCTCTCCGTGAATTCTATGAATGAGCAAAAGATGTATCCAAGTGGCAGCCCTGTCACGCATCCCCGCTCAATCACCTCGACAACAAAAAAACCACGCCGTCACTGGCACGTCTGCAACTAATACCTCGACTCAAAAGACCCTAACCAAAACTGTCATGAAAACATACCTACCTTATTCTCTCATCCTCGCCGCCGCCGCCTCCGGGATGGCCTTCGGTGCTGAAACCGCCTACACCACTCCTGTGGGCTATGTGAGCCTTGGAAACGCTGGATCAGTACCTGCCACCACAGACATGCCTATCGCAATTCCACTCGAACGCGCCGCTGCATTTGCTGGTACTGTCGCGAGCATTTCCGGTTCCACGGTCACAATTACGGGAACCCCAGGGTTTACTCTCACCCAATTCACTGCGATTCCTCACGTCTTGAAAATCGGGTCGGGTGCAAAAAGTGGTCTGACAGCACTGGTTTCAGGCACACCCACTTCCAATACCGTAACCGTCTTATTTCAAAATACCGACTCGCTTGCAAGCGTAGTAGCAGGTGACAAAGTGTCAATCCGGCCGGCTTGGACTGTAAAGAGCTTCGTCACGGCGACTACACTTCCGAACTTCTGCGAATTCGGTGTGTGGGAAGGATCGACCGGTGTCGATTTGGCTCCAGACAAGGTTTACTACAATTTCGCGGGAAATTGGTTTGACCAAGCGGACGACTCCGACGCGAACAACATTGTGATCTATCCAAACGAAGGTTTCCGCCTTCGGAACACTTCGGCGACCGCCGTTGCTGGTTTGGTCGTTTCAGGTGAAGTTCCGGTTGCTAATAGCCGTGTTTTTGTGAACGGCGAAGCCGCTCAACAAGACAATCAGATCTCCTATTTCTCACCGGTCGATGAACTGCTGGGCAACGCAAATCTGGGTGCTGGTAATTTCGACCAGCTTCTGGCGTTTGATGTTACTGCAACTGGCTTTGATAACGCTCCTGCATTCACCTATTACTATTTCGGTGGTACTTGGTTCAATGCCGCTGACGATTCCCCTGTATCGGCAACCGTTTCTGTGAAACCCGGTGTCCGGTATATCTATCGTGCTGAACCAGGCCGCGCTGACACCCTGTTGAGTGATCAGCCTACCTATGTTCCATCACTCTAATATCATTAATCATCTCATCCCCAATAATTACACACAGACAAACAAAAAACTAATATGAAACTGCAAAAATACCTCGGTTTAATGGTCGCCATGGCTGGATTTGCCTCCGCCGCAACGGTTAACTTCCAGATCTCTCAAGGCGCGAACCAAGCAACCAATTTCGCGAGTGCCAACGGAACGATCAGCAACGGACTAGTGTGGGGGCTTATGTTCTCGACAACCAACACAGCCTTTTCGGTTTTTGACACTGGATATACCCTCAGCACTTCCTTGAACGGGACACTAATCCCAGGGACTGACGATTATTTCATCTCGTCCGCCGTTTTAACAGCTCAGGGCACCACCACGGATGCTGCAAATCCTGGTAAAATCAACATCTTGAACAGCGTTCAAATGGCTGTTCCGGCAACAAACGCGATTGTGGCTGGAAATCAGTTTGCGATCGTCTGGTTTGATTCGACGGTTACCTCCGCAACTCAACAGCTTGGTGGTGGAAACAAGTATGGTCTGATTACAGATCCAGCTTGGGTTGTGCCAGCAGCAGGAGCAACTCAGAACATCTCGACGTTTTTCGCGACAACTCCAGATCCAGTCAAGACCGCAAGTGCATTCACTGTGACTGGCGCAGCTATCCCAGAACCATCCGCCGCTCTTCTTGGAGCGATTGGTGCTCTCGGTCTGCTTCGCCGCCGCCGGAACTGATTCTCGGATTGGTTTTCAAGACAGAATTGATTCAATAAAGAGGCGGGCGTAAGCCCGCCTCTTTTATGATTTATTAATTATTTAATTATTGAGTGACAGACAAATGATCAAGTTATGATTTGACGGCTCCCCTGGATAGATATAGAAAACAGAAATGCGCAAGGCACGGTGGTTATCCCCTTGGAAAGATTCACAGCTAAAACCGGTGATATATCACCTAGTCTCACGCGTCGTGGATCGGCGGTTTGTGTTTGGAGATGGGGAGCGGGAGCACTTCCGAATGTTGATGCGGATGGTAGAGAATTTTTCAGGCTGCCGGGTGTTGTCTTACTGCATCATGTCCAATCACTTTCATATCCTCCTAGAGGTGCCGCCGATGGCGGAGGGCGGACTGTCGGATGGGGAGTTCGAGAAGCGATTGCTGGCGACCCAGACCGAAGCGGGTGTGGCGGTCGTGATGAAACGCTTAGCCACAGCACGAGCGGAAGGACGGGAAGAGGAGGTGAAGGAGATTTTTGAGAGTTACACTTACCGGATGCACAATTTGAGCGAGTTCATGAAGTGCTTGCTTCAGCGTTTCACCCGGTGGTTTAACCGCACGCATCAGCGGACCGGGACACTGTGGGAAGAACGCTACAAGAGCGTGATCGTGGAAGATGGCGTTGCGTCGAAAACCATTGCGGCCTACATCGATCTCAATCCGGTGCGAGCGGGTATCGTCAACGATCCGGCAGATTATCGCTGGAGCAGCTACGGTGAGGCGATTGGTGGCGGAGCGAAGGGAAATGGAAAAAAGGCCCGCGCCGGATTGGTGCGGGCACTGCGAGCACATCTTGGAGCGGGCGCAGATGCTGAGCTGTGGGCAAATGGGGTTTCACAGGAATACCGCCGACTGCTGTTGATGGGTGGGGTGGAGAAATTCGAAACTGGGGTATCAAAGAGCGGCGAAGTGGAAACAACACGCAAGCGCAAGGGAATGACCCTGGAGAAGGCGGCGAAGGAGACGAAGCTGGCTGGGGAGATTCCGCTGGGAAAAATGCTGCGCTGCCGGATCAGGTATTTCACGGATGGAGCGGTAATTGGCAGCCGAGAGTTTGTGAACGAGGCGTTTGGCAATGCTCGGGAGCGGTTTGGGGGAAAGCGGAAAAATGGCGCTCGAAAGTTGACGGGAGCGGCCGCGCCCGCGTCTGGCGTGCTTTGGAGTTTGAGGGATTTGAAAAAGGACGTTGCTCCCGCCGGTTGAGAATTACCAAGGGTGCACTGGCGGCGTGAATTCCAATAACGCGGCTGTGTTCGTGGCTTTGGCACTTGTCCCGATGCTTGAATGAAGTAGTCTGTGCCGGTGCCTCGGAAGATTCGTCAACTTATCTTCGACCTCCAAAAAGCTGGATTCGTGAATCGCGGAGGGAAAGGCAGCCATAGGAACTTCGAGCATCAGGCAAGTGGTTCAAATGTAACCTTGTCGGGCCAGCTTGGGGCCGATGCTAGGATCTATCAGGAAAAAGATATCAAAGAAGCCATCGAAAAAGTGAAGTGCTCATGAAACGTAAAACAGACATTTATCATCGGTGGGTGGCTTGGTCTGAGGAGGACCAAATTTATATTGGCCGGTGTCCCGACCTCTTCCACGGTGGCGCTCACGGTGACGATCCCCTCAAAGTGGCCAAGGAGCTTCAGCAGGTGATCGACGAATGGGAGCGGATTCTCGATGAAGGCAACCGCCCTCTCCCGCCGGTCCGTGTCAAGCCGACCGTGGAGTATGTGTGATGCCGCAGCGAACTAACTGAGGGCAAACGAAGTTGATTCTAATCTTAGTGGGAATTCTGAGATAATTTTGGCCTCAAGAGGACGCAAGGATCGCCAAAGGAAGACTTGTTGCTGTCGCAGTCGGGATCGGCGATTTTGAACCCGGCTGAGACAGCCGGGACACGATTTATTCGTGGAAGCGCCGTGAAGTTTAGCAATCTATGGGATGCGCACCATCAATGCGGCAGGTGTGGTTGTTCGACAGCCTCCGATAGATCGCGGTGGACGCCGCGGGTGATGATGTCGCGGGTGGCTTCGTCGAGGTAGTCGTGGAGGAGTTTCGAGAGTTCGAGAAACTCGGGCCACAGGACTTTGTTGATGAATGAGGCGGTGGCGCGGAGCATGACGGTGCTGTGGCGCTGGCGATATTGGCGGAAGGGCGAGAGGCCGTGGCGGCGGGCGAGGGCGAGAAAGAGCTGGCGCTTCCATGGGTCCGGCAGGCTGAATTGGAACTCGACGTTAGCCTCGGGGACTGCGGCGAGCTGGGCTTTGAGTCGCTCCAGCGCACTGGCGGCGGCATCAATTTCTCCGGCGAATCCGCTGCCGGCGAAGAGAGCTTCCACCTTACGGATTTTGGCAATGATTTCCTCGCGGGTCATTCTTGGTTGATGGTTGAGAGTTGATGGTTGATAGAGAGGATAAGAGGAAGATCGGAAGTAGATTCAGTCGCGGAAGTCTTCCTCTCTCCATCAACTATCAACACTCCACCATCAATCTCTCAATCCAGCGGTGCGAGCAAGTGGGAGAGCGTTTCAGCGTCGATTCGGAGCTTGCTGGTTTCGTCGGATAGGAGTGCTTCGACGAGGGCGGATTTGTGTTTTTGGAGTTCGAGGATGCGGTCCTCAATGGTGCCACGGCAGACGAGTTTGTGGACGAAGACGGGCTTGGTCTGGCCGATGCGGTGGGCGCGGTCGGTGGCTTGGTTTTCGGCGGCGGGGTTCCACCACGGGTCGTAGTGGATGACGGTATCGGCGGCGGTTAGATTGAGGCCGGTGCCGCCGGCTTTGAGGGAGATGAGGAAGATTGGGATCTCGCCGGTTTGGAATTGTTTCACCAAGGTCGCGCGATCCTGGGTTTGGCCGGTGAGTTTCAAATAGGGGATATTTTCCGCGATCAAATGCTGCTCGATGAGGGCAAGCATGGAGGTGAAGGTGGAAAATAACAAGATGCGGCGGCCTTCTTCTAGCAGAGTGGGGAGCAGCTCGGTGGTGAGGTATTCGAGCTTGGCGGACTCGGTGACTTTCTGCGCGGCGGGCGACTTGAGAAGCTGCGGGTGACAGCAGATTTGGCGGAGCTTGAGTAGGGCGTCGAGAACGATGATGTGGGACTTGGCGAGACCCTTGGCGGCAATGGCGTCGCGGACGCGCTTGTCCATGGCGGCGCGGACGGACTCGTAGAGGTCGGTCTGCTTTTTCGTGAGGTCGATGCCGTGAATCAGTTCGGTTTTGGCCGGAAGCTCGGTGGCGACTTGATCCTTGGTGCGGCGCAGGATGAGCGGGGCGACGCGGCGGTTGAGCGCAAGTTGGGCGTCGTGCGAGCGATCGCGCTCGATGGGCCGACGGAGGTGGGTGTTGAAGGTTTTCTCGTCTGCTAGAAAGCCCGGCATCAGGAAGCGCATGAGGCTCCAGAGCTCGCCAAGGTGATTCTCCATGGGCGTGCCTGATAGACAAACACGGTGGGCGGACTTGAGCTTGCAGGCGTTTTGGGCGCTGATCGACTTGGGGTTCTTGATGTATTGGGCCTCATCGAGAACGATGACGTGCCAGTTCTGGTTTGAAAGTTCCGGGAAGTCGCGGGCAAGCAGCGGATAGGATGTTAGAACGACGTCGGCAGCAGCGATTTCGCTGAACCCGGCGGCGCGGTCCTTGCCTTGGAGGGTGAGGACATTGAGGTGGGGGGTGAATTTCTGTGCCTCTTCCGCCCAGTTAGGAACGACGGAGGTGGGGGCGATGACGAGCGAGGGCAGGCCGGGATTTTTTGCGCACTCGGCGGCGAGGTGGGCGAGGGTCTGGACGGTTTTGCCGAGACCCATGTCGTCGGCGAGGATGCCGTGAAGGCCGTGGACTGCTAGAAACTGGAGCCAGCGGTAGCCTTCCTGCTGATAGTGGCGGAGCTCGGCCTTGACGGTGAGTGGGATTTCCGCCGGAGGTAGGGCGGTGATGTTTTTCAGGCTATGGCCGAGTTTGGCTAGGGCGCGGGTGGTCTCGGAGGAGTCGATGGCGAGCGTATCTGCCACGCCGGCGGCTGCGATCCGGTCAATGCGGATGGGGCCATCGCCGCTGGGACCGTGAAAAAGGTGGCGGACTTGATCGACGATTTCTATCAAACGGCGAGCCGGAAAGCGGATGAAGCCGTCCTCGGGATTTTCGCAGGGAAGGGTGAAAAATTCCGGGAGATCCGGCGCATCTGGCGACGGGAGATCCATACCGATGGCGTTGGCGATGATCGGGATGAGGCTGACTTGCTTGCCATTGAGTTCGAAGGAGATGTCGAAGCGGAACCAGTCGATGCCGTGATCGGGATCTGCCTCAATGGCAGGGAAAAACTCACCGGCGTCATGGGCAGTTAGGCCAGACTTGGGGTCGATCTCGATGGTCCAGCCAGCAGCGCGAAGGTTGGCCATCTGCGGGCTTTCTAACAACGCGAGCCACGCCAGCTGAGGTGTGGGATACGGATCCTCGGGAATGAAAGAGTGAAGCGCGGCGGTGTCGAGATGCCTAACCGCAAGCAGGCCAGTTAGAGATAGCAAGCCAGCCTTGCGCAGACGATCCCAGTGGACTTGCTCCGCTTTAAAATCGCGCGGCCAGACGACGCGATTGCCCGCGCGAAGTTCCGCCTGGCTTTGCGGGTGGCCCTGAGCCAGCGGTGCGAGCAATGAACTATCGCCGTAGCGAAACGAAAGCTGGCCGACGGTGAGTGTGCGCAAATCCCACTTGGCGCCGAAGGTGCGGGAATAGATCCGCAGGTGGGGAAGCGGGGCAGAGGCTTGGCGGGTTTCCGTCTGGATTTGGACCGGCGTCGGCAGGGCGGCGGATGAAATGCTGGAGAATCGCTCGGAGATGATAGAGACATCCCTGGAAGAAACGGCCGGGCCGCGTTGCCAAGCACTGAGGATGGCTGCTGGGAGTTCACTCTCTAGCAGACCGAGGTGGCCAGTGGTCGGATCCAGGTAACGAGGTGGCTGGGTGGGAATGACGATGAGATCGGGATTTTCACACATCAGCACCGGGCGGGCACTGCCGCTGGGCAAGACTTTCCATGTGGCGCTTACAGGTAACGGCATGCCAGCCGTGACCGGCCGATAGTTGCCCGTGGTTTGCCGATCATAGGACTCACGACCGTGGAAAACGTGACCTGTCGCCAAAGCTCCCGTTAGAATTTCCTCCCAGCCCGGGCCTTCCAAGGGCATATCGCCCCATGGGTGGAGCTTGCGGTAGCGTTGGTGATAAATGACCGCCACCAGCAAGTCTTGGGGAGTCATGTATTTGGGCGGTCGCGATGGGTCGGCATTTGCCCGCGATTCCGAGATCTTGCTGCTACCATCCTTCTGATAGGTGCCGACGCGCAGGACGAAGTTCACGTTTGCCGCTTCCTGATGGAGTGGTCGCTCGATGCAAAAAGCGAGGAAGCGATTCTCCGGCTTCGCAAGCGTGGCGACCGCCGTGGGGCCGGTGGTGCGGGCTGCCGATTCTATCGAAATTAACCAATCTCGCAGCTCTGCGGTGAGCTGCGGGGCGGCGCTCACGTTGACCTTGGCCAACTGCGAAGAGATGAAGGCCAGCAAGGCTGCGGAGTGCTTGCAAAAGTAACCCACCGGGCACGAACAGTCGGGATCGGCTTTCCATTGTCCGTTCACTTGCCCGAAAATGATCTCCGTCTGATAGGGCTTAGGCGCAGTGCCGTGGATCGCTGCGGAAACCATTACCGCCTGCCCGGTGGAGTCGTCGTTGACTTCTAACTGGCGGATCATTCGCTCGGAGGCATAGGCACCACCTCGGGCCAGGGTCCGTTGATCAAACGCGTTTTTCCACTTGCCAGAAATGATCCACTGCCGGAGGCCCGACAGGCCGGTAAGGGTCGTGAAATCGTAGGACATGGGGGAAAGTCAGCGCGGCGATGGAAACTCTTTCGCCGGGCCACGATGGTGCTGGCTGCTCGGGATCGTCAATGCTTCAGTTCCGACCGTTAGGCTAACCCTTCTGAGCAACGAAAAAGGCGGCGGGATCATCCCGCCGCCTTCGTTTAACCTTGGTGGGCCGCCGTCGTTCCGAGCCGCAAATGTCGCAATGACGCGGAACGGTGGCCGCCCATAAATTCATCACCACCAACAATGATAGAACGCCAGCATGAGGCCGCCTTGTTTCAAAAAATGGGGTTTCTCTCAGAAATTGGGTTAAGCCGCCGATTGAATTTTCACCCGCCCTTGCGGGTCGCGCGATGTCGTGGTAAGCGGTGGGCGGATGGGCATCAACGACCGAGATTATCACCGCAATGATCACCGCGAGGGCGGGGGACTTTTTGCGCAACTCACGCCGGTGGTCAAATGGCTGCTGATTCTCAATTTGGGCATCTATTTCCTGGATCTGTTCGTGAAGGGGGAGGCGGAAGATGGTCCTCTGCGGCGCTTTGGTGTGTTCGCGATCCAATCTGCTGTGTTTGAAGGGCGGATCTGGGAATTTTTCACCTTTCAGTTTCTTCATGGAAACGTGGCGCATGTGTTGTTCAATTGCCTCGGTCTATTCTTCTTCGGCCCGTGGATGGAACGCTGGTGGGGTTCGCTGAAATTTTTGATCTTCTACTTGCTGTGCGGGGCGGCAGGAGCGGTGTTCTTCACGCTGTTGGCGATGCTGGGAGTGGTGCCGGACAGCTATTTGGTGGGCGCATCCGCTGGACTTTATGGGATTCTTATCGGGGTCGCGGTGATCGGTCCCAGTATGAGAGTGGCGCTGCTTTTTCCACCGATCGAGCTATCGATGAGGCAGTTGGTCATCGCGCTGATGATTGTTTCGACAGGATCGATTCTGCTCAAACTGGGTGGCAACGAAGGTGGCGAGGCTGGCCACTTGGGCGGGGCGATTCTCGGCTTCATCCTGATGCGGTTCCCTCAATTGTTAGGGCATGGCTCGTCGATGGAGGTCGCCCGGCCTAGAGCTATTTCCCGGACGCCGTCGGCCAAGCTCAGACCCCGTTCTGTGATGGAGAAAGACCAGGATTCTGCGGTGGATGTGATTTTGGATAAAATTTCCCGCGACGGCTTTCAAAGTCTCACGCAGGATGAGCGGGACTTTTTGCAGAAAGCCTCCAACGCCAAATCTTCCTCCAAATGACTGACTCGGAAATGATCGACTGCCCGGATGCTGGGCAGCAACTCGCCCGTTTGCGGGCCATCATGCACCGGCTGCGGGCCGCAGGCGGCTGTCCATGGGATGCCGAACAAACGCATGAGTCGCTGGTGCCGAATCTCATCGAAGAAGCCTATGAAACGGTGGACACGATCCAGCGCGGCGATTTCGAACATCTCAAGGAGGAGCTAGGTGATCTGTTATTGCAGGTCGTTTTCCACAGTGAGATCGCCGGGGAAACCGGGCGTTTCACCTTTGAAGACGTGGCACGTGGGATCAGCGAGAAGCTGGTGCGCCGCCATCCGCACGTCTTCGGGGAGAGCAATGCCGCCACGACTGACGCGGTTTTGCGACAATGGGATGAGATCAAGCGTGCGGAGAAAGGTGACGAGGACGAACTCCACTTGCATGGTGTTGGCAAGGGGCTGCCTGCGTTACTGCGGGCGTCCAAGTTGCAGAAAAAGGCCGCGAAAGTGGGCTTCGACTGGCCGACGGAATCAGGCGTGATCGCTAAGATCCGCGAGGAACTCATCGAATTGGAATCTGCCATGGACGCCCAAGACCGAGCGGCGGTTTCCGAGGAAATGGGAGACCTGCTCTTCTCAGTGGTGAATCTAGCGCGTTTCCGGAATATCGATCCCGAAGTGTTGATGGCGACCGCTAATACCAAGTTTGAAGGTCGTTTTGGAGAAATGGAACGCATACTCGGTGCAGCAGGACTGACCTTGGATGCCGCCACTGCGGCTCAGATGGACGAGGCCTGGGAAGCGGCCAAGCGAAAGATGGTGCGTTAGAAATTTTCAATTCGATTAGGAGCCGGTAACCGTGACCTTTTTCGACGGACCATGCTGAAACCATTTACCGCCGAACTTGGTGCGCATCCTCAGCCGCCATTCGTCGCCCTTCTTTAAGCTCGTGCCGATTGTCGATGACTGGAGCGTAAACTGAGTGGTCGCTACGGGCAGGACGTTCACCTTCTTTTGCTCTAACCAATCGCAGCCGGTGGTCTTGATTTCATCGATGAAGATACCGGTTGGAGCCTTCGGCGTGGCCTCGTGGGTATAGATCGAGCCACCTCGGGTGAAATAGCGGAACCGGACGCGGATCGGATCTGCCGACATTGGCAGGGAGCGGGTGACGGAAGTCAGGGCTATGTCGATTTGATTATCGTTCACGCCTTTAATCGAATCGCCCAGAACCTTCCAGGTTGCGCCCCCGTCGGAGGACGTCTCGACAGCCAAGGTGCTGCTGCGGGTCATGTAGCCGCGCCGGAATTGAAATTTGAGCTTGGCATTCGAATTCGCGATAAGATCGCGGTTGATTTCGAAGGACTGATCGGGAACCCCGCGAGTGATCAGGTCATAAGAGGAGGGGAAAGTGAGGTTGAATGAGCGACTTCCGGTGACACCGCTGAATCCCAAGATGGATGAAATTTTTGCCACCAGTGGGTAATTGCCCGTTGTGCCATCAGTGACATTTGACTTGCCGGGATTCTCCGCATTTTCAGTCCAGCGCGTTGAAGATTTCCTAGCAGCCTCCACCAAGACACCCTCTGCACCGGCGGGTGCGCTGAAGGTGTAAGAACTCGACGCACTGGGTCGCACTGATGAGGCGCCCGCGATCTGCTGATTGGTGGTGAGGAGATTCGGGTTAATAAGTGTGACCGAGTATGCGAACGAAGTGGGAATTCCGCGGCCACCGATGCCGGTAATTTGGATATTAAAAGTGGTGTCCCTGGCAACTGACCTGATGTTCGCCGCAGCACCCACTTGCCAGATGATGGCAGGATCACCGTAGTCGTTGCTTTTCTTGGTGTTGACGATGGGCACGGAATTGCCGCTGGCATCCGTCATTTTCACGGAGGCAAAGGCGAAATCTGCCCCCTCGCGGCTGAGCGACCAGTATGGAGAATTGATTTCCGCCGGGAAAAATCCAGCGGCTGGATATGCCACGAACCCCGAGGCTTCTTCGAGCATTTCACTGGGTTTTTGTAAGACGTAGAAGACGTTCGTCGGAGGCAGCGACGAGGAGGCTCCAGGCTGATCGCCAGTCGCGAACTTGGTCGCATTCGGGAAAAGATTCCAGCGGCGGTGACCCACCAACGAGTTCCATGATGATGTGGCGGTGCTGTAGGAAAGCTGCTCAATCATGTATTCGGTGATCGCGCCTGGGCCATACACGCCGAAGGCGAAATTGCCTTTGGCGTTCGCATTCCAAGCGGCTGGCGACCATCCGACGAGATCTGAAGGTGGATTGTGGGTGAGGGCCGGATCTGCGCCGGTCTGTGGGTTGTAGTTCCGCACCAGCATCAAGGCTGCATCTTGTGCGGCTTCTGATCTCAGCGTGCCAGCGGAGGGCTTGTGTTCATCGGTGGGATCGATGGTCACCGTGGACCTGGAACTCACCTCCACGTCGGATCGCACCCCGCTCATGGCGCGGAAGTAATTGAGCCGCCGCTCGACGTCGTCCACGAAATCAGAGGAAGTTGACCCGTTTTTTCCAGAATAATTGCCCTTCCAATCGACGCGGTTTTCATAGCCCTCGGAGGCTTGATACACGGCGTGCCAGAAGGAAACCACGTCGTTTCGGTCCTGATTGTTGACGGAAAATCCGGTGCTGGCCATGCGTCCCGAGCCATTCGGGTAAATTCCAGGCTCCCAAGCCGTGGCGTGACCCGCCATCCCGATGACTCCGCAGAGTGTCATCGCTGCAAAACGCGGTTGATTGATCTTCATAACACCTGAATAGTCAGCCAATGCGTTATTTTTAACAAACTAATTTTTCTAATTTTGAACGATTTGAGATCAACGATTCATAGTCAGTCTCTTACTCATCGCCGAATTCGTAGCGCAGAGCGGAAAGACCGAAAAAAGTGGCTGTTTCTACCCGCAAAATGATGTTTCCCAGCGATATGGGAATAAATCCCGCTTCGAGTGCTGCGCTCGTCTCCGTGGGAGAAAAATCTCCTTCTGGTCCGACGAGCAAAGTGACTCGATTGGGCAAAGGGTGATTTTTTAAAATTTTCCGCAGTGAAACGGCTCCTGGAGTGAGTGATGCAATAATTTTCAGCCCGGGAGACTCGCCTTGTTTTTCAATCCAGCGGTCGAAGGCAAGTGGCTCCGCGATTTCGGGAAGCGTGTCTTGGCCACATTGCTTGCACGCTTCGAGAGCATTGCGCCGCCATTTCTCCGACTTGCCGTCCCCAGGCTGGACGACGGTGAAGCGAGTGACCAACGGCTGAATAGCGGCGATTCCGAGTTCGACAGATTTCTGGACGATGAGGTCCATGTTTTTCCCTTTGGGGATCGCCTGCGCCAAGGTGATGGCTGGTCGAGGAGGTCGAGATTGAAGGATTTCCCCCAACTCCAACGGCACCTGGTCGCGGGAAATCCTGCGGATCTCAGCGGACGCCCGGCGTCCGATTCCGTCGAAAACCGTGACAGTGTCCCCGGATTTTAGGCGGAGGACTTGGGAAGCATGGCGGGCTTCGTCCCCCGTGAGGACCGGGTGTTCCTGCCAAGATCCGGGCGGTAGGTAAAAGCGGGCCATGGTAGAAAAAAGTTTATCCGACGGATCGGACGAATCCGTCGGATGCTTTTTTTAATCAAAGGTCAAAGAACCGCTTCGCTTTTTGGAAGAACCCTTTCTGCATCGGGGAATTGTGCTCGCCGATGGATTCGGAAAACGCGCGGAGTTTGTCCTGCTGTTCGCCGCTGAGTTTGGTCGGAACTTCTACTTGGACGGTGACGTTGAGATCGCCGCGGCGACCGCTTGAGAGCGTGGGCATGCCTTTTTCGCGAAGCCGGAAAACGGTGCCGCCTTGGGTGCCGACTGGAATTTTGATCGAGGACTGGCCGTCGAGCGATGGCACTTGCAGCTCGCCGCCGAGGGCTGCGACCGAGAAAGGAAGCGGCACAGAACAGAACAGATCCGCATCGTCGCGCTCGAAAATGTCGTGATCGCGGACGTGGAGGAAGACGTAGAGATCGCCCGCTGCGCCGCCGCGGACGCCGGAATCACCGTTTCCTGAAGAACGCAGGCGCGTGCCGGTATCGACGCCAGCTGGGATGCGGAGTTTGATGCGGCTGTCGCGCTGGACGCGGCCATCGCCCTTGCAGGTGGTGCACGGATCGGAAATCGTTTCACCGGCCCCACGGCATTCTGGGCAGGTGGTTTGCTGGATGAAAATCCCCGCTTGGCGGGCAACCACGCCACGGCCGCCGCAGGTCGAGCAAGCTTTGATGCCGCCCGAGCCTTTGGAACCTTTCGCTCCGCACGGTTCGCAAGGAACGTAGCGCTCGATTTCCAATTCCTTCTCGACCCCGCGTGCGGACTCTTCGAGGGAAATTTCCAGATCGTAGCGGAGATCGCTGCCCTTTTGTTTGCCTGAGCCTCGGCGTGAGCCGCCGCCGCCGAAGAATTCCTCGAATCCGCCACCGAAGGCTCCTCCGAACACTTGCGAAAACAAGTCCATCGGGTCGTGAAATCCGCCACCGGCCGGGCGTCCACCGCCGCCGCCATTGAATGCCGCGTGGCCGAAGCGGTCGTAGGCGGCGCGTTTGTCGGGATCGCTGAGTGCTTCGTAGGCTTCGCCAAGTTCTTTAAATTTATCCTCGGCCGTGTGGTCGCCTGGGTTCTTGTCCGGGTGAAATTTCACCGCCAGTTTGCGATAGGATTTCTTGATCACGTCCCCACTGGCGTCGCGGGTGACTTCAAGGATCTCGTAGTAATCTCGTTTTTCAGACATTTTCTTTATTCAGCCGGAGTTGGGACTTTGGAAACCACGACGCTGGCCGGGCGCAGCAAACGATCGCGCAGCTTGTAGCCGCGGCGGGTGACCTTGAGATCGGCCCTCGTCGCCAGCGGCACATTCTTCTTGGGCCACGGCGTCGTGGAGGTTTGGGTCGAACTTTCCGCCCGTCGGGATTTCCTCAACGCCTTGTGAGGCTAGGAAATCGTTAAGCTGGCGGCGGACCATATCCATGCCGATGTAGATCATCGACTGGGTGTCCTGCGAGGCGGCGTGCATGCCCATTTCAAAATTGTCGATGACCGGAATAAGTTCTTCCAGCAGGCGCTGGTTGGCGTAGCGGATGGCGTCTTCGCGCTCACGAGTCGTGCGTTTGCGGAGGTTTTCCATCTCAGCGGCGGTGCGCAGGGAAATTTCCTTCCATTTCGAGACGTCAGCTTCGAGTTCTTCCCATGGGTCGAGCGCCTCTACGGAAATCTCCGGTGCCGGCTCCGCTTCGGGAGCTGCCACTGGTGGTTCGGACGTTGCGTTCGGATCGTTGTCGGCTTGCATGGCGCAAAGCTGTAGTCACGAAAACGCAAGCGTCAACACCGGGGCGTGGTGCGATGAGCTGAAATGAACCGTCGGTCGGTCATTCTCCGCGATATCCAACGTAAGACAAAACGCGACAGACAAAACGCGAGACGCCTTGTAGAGTCCTTTCCCTCGGGGATGGAACCTTGAAAAGATCCCGCCATTCCATCAGCCGCCCTACCAGCAAATAGAAACGCTTCCCGCCGGGCAAACGCTAGGTGCCTCCTCCCAAGGTGAATCGAATTGCATCAGAACGCTATTTCACTATGTGTCGGCCATGAACAACCTGACTACGGAGATCGAAAGAACACTTCCTTCGTTGGAGGCTGAATCGGCGCGGCATTTTGAGTTGGCAGCGAGAGCCATGTTGTCGATGGCTCGACGCAAAAACCCCATGGAAGAATCCGAGTTTGATCGTCTGGTAAAAGAAGAACAGGACTTGCGGGAAACCATGTGCAAGCAAGGCCGGTCATTCTCAGCGAACGACCGCTTAACGCGGGAGGAACTCCACGACCGTCATGCGCTTCGTTGATACAAACGTTCTGTTGTATTCCGTTAGCACCAAGCCTGACGAAGCTGCCAAGGCGGTCCAGGCGCAAGCGGCGCTTGCCAGCTACGACTTGGCGCTATCCGAACAGGTGCTACAGGAATTCTATGTGCAGGCCACCCGAAAAAGCCGACCTGACCCGCTCACCCACGACGAGGCATTGGCATTCATCCATAGCTGGCGGCGCTTTCCTACACACGACATTACCTTGGCGATTTTGGATGATGCGCTCGAGATCAAGGCCCGCTACAAGCTTTCCTACTGGGACTCGGCAATCGTCGCAGCCGCCCGAGCGGGAGGTTGCAGCGAGATTCTTTCGGAAGACATGAGCGACCGTCAGGATTACGGCGGAGTGAGAGTGGTGAACCCGTTCAAGCGCTAGAACCCAAGCCCAGCGTCGTGATTCGGCGCGGTGCAGCGATTGATGCCTGATCCCGCCCATCAAATCCGCTTGCCATCATGGATTTGTGGCGGTAACCACTCGCCCCCACCGCAGCGAGTTGCGGATTTCGATTTTCATTTTATGAAGTTGGCCAAGTTGCTCCGTGCGGACCACATCATCCTTGATATGAAGGCCGTGGAACACTGGCCATCAATCGTCGAGCTGGTGGAGCATCTGGTAGAAACCGATCAACTCCCCCCTTCTCAGCAGGCTGAAATGCTGGAGGCCTTCAGGGTGCGCGAGGAATCCGTGAGCACCGGCATCGGCTCGGGCGTGGCGATTCCTCATGCGTTTTCGGATGATCTGGAGAATGTGATCGCGGTCTTCGGGAGGTCAAAAGCGGGCATCGACTTCGAGGCACTCGACAATGCGCCGGTGCATTTCATCGTGCTCTTCATCGTCCCTCGGAAGAACTACCATCTGCACCTGCAGACGCTTGCCGCCATTGCCAAGATGTTCACTAATTCCGAGGTTCTCCGCCAGCTCGGCGCGGCGGAGGATCATGAGGAAATCCTCGCAATTTTTGATTCCCGCCCCTCCCGCGTGGGCGCTTGATCGAGGGACAACCCCGCTAATTTCATGACACTCATTGAGGAACTTGAATCACGCCTATCCGCGGCTCTGAGCGCCACGCTCGGCACTCCGTTAGTCGCCGCAGTGACTGCTGCGGCCGATCTCCGTTTCGGCGACTATCAGTCGAACGCGGCGATGGTCCTCGCCAAGCAGCACAAGACCAATCCCCGTGCGTTGGCGCAGGAAATCATCGGCAAACTCGATCTAACCGGCTTGGCCACCGCTGACATCGCGGGTCCTGGCTTCATCAATTTTCAAATCCTGCCGACGGCCTACGCAGCACGCGTCGCCGCCTTGATCCGCGACGAACGGCTCGGCGTGCCCGCCACCGGCGCGGGCAAAACCGTGGTCGTCGATTTCTCCGCGCCGAACGTCGCCAAGCCAATGCATGTTGGCCACATCCGCTCGACCATTATTGGCGATTCGCTCGCCCGCATCGCCCGCTTCCTCGGGTTTAAGGTCATCGCGGACAACCACATCGGCGACTGGGGCACCCAGTTCGGGATGATCATTTACGGCTGGAATCATTTCCTCGATCAAGCCGCGCTAACAGCCGATCCCATCGCCGAGTTGGTGCGCGTCTATCGGAAGGTCAATTCCATCAAGGAAGAACCCGGCATCCTCGACGCGTGCAAATCCGAACTCGTAAAACTCCAAGCCGGCGATCCCGAGAACCTCGAGATTTGGCAAAAGTGCATCGACGTTTCAAAAATCGGCCTGCAAAAAATCTACGACCGCCTTGATGTGAAATTCGACTTCTGGCATGGCGAGAGTTTCTACAACGATCGCCTCGCCACCACTGTCGATGAGTTCTTGGAAAAGGGCATCGCCCGCGAGAGCAATGGCGCGATCTGCATTTTTTCCGACGGTGCCAAGCCGAAGGAGAGTGATCCGTTCCTCGTCCACAAGGAAGACGGCTGGACCGACAACCCCGCGATCATTCGCAAGGCCGACGGCGGATTCCTCTACGCCACCTCCGATCTCGCGACGATCCAATTCCGGATCGACGAGTGGCAGGCGGACCACATTTGGTATGTCGTCGGCGTGCCGCAGCAGCTCCATTTCCGCCAGCTTTTCGACGCCGCCGCGCGTTGGGGGAAAACTGGCGACTTCAAGCACGTCGAGTTTGGCTCGATCCTCGGCGACGACCGGAAGTTGATGAAAACGCGCTCCGGCGAAAATGTAGGGCTGATCGAAGTGCTCGAAGAAGCTGTCGAGCGTGCGGCCAAGGCCATCGCCGAAAAGAACCCGGACCTGCAAGGCGAGGAAGCCATCAAGATCGCGGAAATCGTCGGCATCGGTGCCGTGAAATTCTCCGAACTCTCGCAAGGCCGCCTGACCGACTACGTCTTCTCGTGGGACCGCATGCTCGCGCTGCAAGGCGACACCGCGCCCTACCTGCAATATTCCCACGTCCGCATCCGCTCGATTTTCCGCAAACTCGAAGCTCCATTCGATTCCACCACGGCGGAAATCCACCTCAACGAACCGGCGGAAATCCACCTCGCCCGCCTCCTCGTCCGCTTCGGCGAAGTCCTGCCGACCATCCTCGAAGACTTCCGGCCAAACCTGTTGGCCAACTACGTGTTGGAACTCGCCCGCGCCTTCCACTCGTATTTTGAAGCCTGCCCAGTGCTCAAAGCGGACGAGCCGATCCGCTCAAGCCGCCTCGCGCTGTGCGAACTCACATCCCGCACCTTGAAGCAAGGGCTCTACCTGCTAGGAATCGATGTGCCGGAGCGGATGTAGGCAAGCTTATCGACGCGCGAGCCTGCCTTTGAAAAAGCTCCACTCGGTTACGACAACCTGCGAGAATTCATTTTCCTGATCGATGGGTTGATTTTCCCAAAGATACTCCCATCAATCTTCTGCGGCTGCCTCAGCGCAAACGTTTTCGATTCTAACTTCTAGCGCCCGACTCCAGCGTCTGAATGTAAGTAATGTAGGTTGGTTGTCTGATCGCTCGGAATTCGCCAGATATCCAAATGAAATTCCTGTCGCCTCAGCAAGTTCCCTGAAGCTCATGTTCCGGGTAAGGCGTTCCCGCTTCAGGATAAGCTTAATTCGGCGTACGTAAGCTAAGTCCTCTTCCCAATGGGTTTCCCCTTGGAAATTTGAAGAATCACCTCCGACAGACATTTCTGCAAAATGCCGGAAGTCATTAGCTCGTCCGAGAGATTTTCTACTTGTGCGCTATGAAGCACGAGGGTAATGCTCCCGGCATGGCTGGCAAGGTTCTATCAGTTAGTCAAGAAAGCGAAAAGCCGCGATCAATTTTAACACCTCCCTTACCTCCTATGAAACTATCTTGTTCAGGCATCAAAACCTTGGCTCAAGCCATCTTCTGCGTCTCGCCCCTGTTATTGCCGCTTGCCGGAGGCCGAGTTATTGCCGAGGAAATGCTGCCGATCCCTAGCAACAAGTTCATCCCTCCGCCGCCACCCAAGAAAGTGCCGCCGATGGTCGTCAAGGCCTCCACGGTCACTCCATCGCCTACGCACCAGATCACACTGATTCGTGGTGAGGATTCCACATCGCCGGATATTCCGCCACCGCCAATCAGTAAGCAGACCGTTCCGGGGCATGAGGGGAAACCGCGTTACCTAGTCTCTTTCGGAGCTACCGTTTACGACCGTAGTCTCAGCCATGTAAAGTGGACGAATCCCGAGACGAAAGAATTCTTCGAGGCGTGGTGCGGTTGGGATTTCACACTCTTATCGCCGATCCCACAGATCGAGATCGGTGAAAATTTCAGCTATCTCTACCTCTCGGCGTCCAATATCAACACGGACAAGAAGCTACATTTCGAACGCCAGACAGACATCCCAGCACATCCAGAGGTGATTGCTGATAGCTTCGCCATCAGCAAGGGAGATGCGAACAATCCAGAGGCGCAGATTCTTCTATCAACACTCAGGGACTATTACCTGCGTCACAAGGCCCGCCTCATCCTCATTAAGAATGCACAAGAGGAATACCAAGCGGCTGCCGCCGCATGGCACGCTGCGAACCCTCCGAAGCCTGAGAATCATACGTTTTGGCTAAAGCCGCATCGCGGTAGCCGCTATCTCACGAAGGAGGGCGGACGATGAGACTTCTCCTGATTTTTATTTTCTCACTGCACTGCGCAATTCCTCCGCTTTTAGCGCAGGTAAATGGCATTGAGCAGGCTTCGGATTTGGTCACTGTCGGTAGTGACAAATTCCTTCGTTGGTATGGTCATGCTGACCGCACTTACTTCATTCAGGTCTCTGACCCGAATGACCACCTCAAAAAGTGGACATGGGCACCGACCATCGAGAGCGGGAACAACGAGGACATCAGCTACGAAGTGGATGGCACTGCCGAGAAGGGCTTCTTCCGTCTCAAATATACCGATCAGCCAACAACCGATCCCGACAACGACGATTTCGATGGCGACTCCATCAGCAATCTGGACGAAATTACCTATTATAACAGTGATCCTTTGGATGCTGATACGGACAATGATGGAATGTCGGATGGATACGAAGCCACCCATTACTTCGATTTGAATTTCGACGATGGTGGATATGATTACGATGGAGACGGTCTAACGAATTTAGGAGAGTACAACGCTGGCACAGAACCCTATTATTCTGACACTGACGGGGATGGAATGACGGAC
This sequence comes from Akkermansiaceae bacterium, assembly GCA_043729385.1. Classification (GTDB taxonomy): domain Bacteria; phylum Verrucomicrobiota; class Verrucomicrobiia; order Verrucomicrobiales; family Akkermansiaceae; genus Luteolibacter. The sequence goes on along the minus strand of JAYTLO010000190.1, from coordinate 2,570 downwards.
GGGTTTGAGGTCACCTATTTGCTCAATCCTCTTGTAGCGGGCGACGCAACCAGCGATGCAGACTTGGATGGTTTAAGTAATATTTGGGAGTATAAGCTGGGACTTAATCCACGCCAGACGGATTCCAATAGCAATGGCGTGAGCGACGCTCTGGAGGATCGAGAACTCGATGGTCTCACCAATCTCTCAGAAATTACTACACATAATACCGATCCGCGCCAGCCGGATACAGATATGGATACGCTTCTCGATGGCTGGGAAATAGCCAATGGATTTGACCCGACTATTCACAACGGCACCGATGCCGATGCGACCAATGATCCGACTGCGGACCCAGATGGCGACGGTTTGACCAACTCGCAAGAAGGTGACAACAATACAAAGGCAAATAACCCTGATACCGACGGCGACGGTGTGGATGACGGAATTGAGGTCGGCCAAGGGAGCAATCCCAACGATCCGAACGATAGCCAACCGCCTCCCAACGGCACCGTTCCGGTAAACGTCACCTTCGGGGATCCCAGCAGCAGCAACTCCGAAAAATATCAGGTAAAGCTCACCCCGCTTGATGGCGACACGAGCGGCAATGGTGAGCGATTCCGCACTAACAGAGACTATGGAGTGCCACAGACCGATACATTCCAACTTCCCAAGGGAGCCAAGTATAAGGTTACACTCAAGTGGATCGCCACAGATCCTGAATATGATGATGATCCAAGCCCCGATTATGACTACCAGCTAGAGATCGATACGGGTGCTAACTGTCTTGTCTTGGAAGACCCCGATGGAATCATCACGGCGTTTAATGGAGACAGCGAAGAGTTCTTTGCAGAGGGTAAGGACGCCACGCTATACGTGCCGCTCTTCGAATGGATCACCCCCAAGGCATCGACCGTAAGTGCAGCGGACGACGCCGGAGACGGTCAGAATGAATTCACCTATAGTACTGCCAGCCCCGGTGTTTTAACTATGGACGTGAAAATCTTGGTCAAGCCCACCGGCACGGCGGGTGTCACTGGGCATGATGGAGTAAAGTTCTCTGATCGTTGCTTTTTCAAGCTGCCGACCATCAACGGCTCAACCTTCGCATGGGATGCCGCGAATACTGGCGGCAAGTCTGCAGCCTCGGGTGAGCATTTGAACGCAAAGGCGACCTACACGACGTTGCCCGCAGCCAATACTGATTTCGGCCTGAAACAGGCCGAATTTGAGTGTGACGGACATACGGATACGCTGGTGAAGGGGGATTTCGAGGTGTTTTATACTGCCACAGAAAAAAATCACCCCGGAGGTGATCCGACTCATCCGAATTGGTATCACTACTACCGTCTGAATGAGGGCGGCACCGCATATGGTTACAAGCCCGCAGGTCGATCATCATCTTTGCCAACCGGAGGAGATGCTTCAGTTGAGATTGGTAACGAAGCATACCTTGGCGATCAATATATCACAACGACAGTTACTGCCGGACAACTTACAGCGACGGGTTGGTCTTCTACAAACAAGTATTACGCAAACTTCATTGGAGTGCTAGCGCACGAACGCCAACACGCCACTAACGAAACTGTAAATCCTGCACAAGATCCAGATGGGGATTTTCTTTCATCTGTATTCGAGACGGGAACCAGCAGCACTGATCAAGCCAATAAGTATAGTGCGCGCGGCGCACTGGTTGGTCCAGACTGGGACGATGGTGAAATATATGCCGGGGGTCCCGTTGAGCAGAACGGAATACAGAATGCAAACACATCGAACGACTGGGCGAATCCCGGCACAAACCACAAATAAATATGAAAATTTATAATCTATTAATGACCGCGCTGGCGGTGCTAGCCGCAACTTCTGAGCCTTTGTTAGGAGGCGGAGAGAGATGGTCAAAAGAAGAACGGGAACAAAAATGCGAAAAAGTAATTCAGGCGAAAATCATTAGCGTTCAGAAAGAAAGTGATTTTAACAGATACGAAGAATTAGTTGTTGCGACGTTGGAAGAGGTAAAGATTACAAAAGACAATAAGCCTTCTGTTGAGCTTAAGAACGGATTAAAGGTATATTTTTTGCGTCCGAAACCCGGCGTCGTAATGCGAGATGGTAGCCATCCATTAATCACAAAGGACGCGACCTATTTTTTATATCTTACGCGCTTTGAAGAACTCGGAAATCTGAAGTCGATCTTGTTTATCGATCTAGCTGGAGACGCAATATCGAGTGAGCCTCCGAAAGAATAATTCAGCAGAATCGGGTTCCCAGCAGTAGTTTGATCCCGCGTTCCACACCACCGTGCGTGAGGCTACATACACTATCCCTAGCTCCAGATGCGCCGCCCTTCCACAATGAAAGCTTCACCGCGAGTCTTTGTCCTCTGGAGGTCGCGCCTGACGTAGTTCAAGGAGGACCGCTGCGGCGACCGTGCCACCACAAGACCTCAATGGATACAGCCTCTCCAATACCTACGAAACTAATACCACCCACACTGACCCGAACAACGCTTTTAGTGCATCTGCCCAAAGCAAGGATGACGAAGTTTACGCCGGTGGGGTCATTGAAGAAGCGGCCAACAAATCGGCCGATAC
>JAYTLO010000189.1:0-30713 GCA_043729385.1 Akkermansiaceae bacterium | reverse complement strand
TTTTCAACTCCCGCAGCTTTTGTGGAAATCACGCGGATACCGGCGTTGAGATAATCGAAGGTCTTCGAAGGATAAGTGACCTGCGAAATGGGATCTGTGGATGATTGTAGATTTAATCCAAAATGACAGGCGCTGCGTATCTGGGCGAGTGCTTCTTCTGACACGCTGCCGTGAAAATAGATTTTACCGGGATACCGGTCCATCAAACGTAGAAATTCCTCCTGGTAGTTTCCTCGTCCTGTGATGTGGTAAATCGTGTTAGCGGGAACACACGATGAATTTAGAAAATCAATTAACAATGGGACGCCGCGTTCCACATCAAGGGATCCTGAGTAAAGAAAATTGATAGGCAACCCCGAGGCTGGAGCTGGATTCATAGTGAAATCCGTGCGAAGAATGCCGGGAATCAACACTGTTGGGATCTCTGGTGGGAGGCGGTCTCCAAGTGATGGTGTGGCGAGGATGGCCGCTTGCACCAAGCGGCGACCGATCTTTTCCGCTAATCCGCTGATGAGCTTGGGATAGCCGCGGTCAATCACATGTTTGCCGTCTTCGTAATCGAAGATGATGCGGTTTGAGCGCCCACGTAATCGGCAATAGTAAATTGCCAAGACATAGATCAATTCGTAGTTATCAAAGATGAAAGTGTCACCATTTCGGGTATTTAGATGTACATGCCTGATATAACGTCCTATATCGACTAAAAAACGAACTTTGCGAATTCCCGAGGCCGGTGAGAACAACTGTTTGAATTCTCCGAAGTGGGATTCGACCGCTGGAAGGGCTACGGAATTCACTCTGCCACGCGGTTGCGGGCTTAGCAAAATGGGGGCGAAACCCACCGCTTCAGCGATTGCGCGGTATAACATTACGCGCTTGCCTGCGCTCGTACATAGCGGTGGCTCGTCGCTGCGGGTCCGCAGATGATGGTCGTCGTAGGCTCCGGTGAGGATGATGAGACGTTGCGTGTCTGTTTTCATTCCTAAAGTTCGGACCGTTTTCGCTGACTATAGCGTCTTTGGAGGACAGGAGAAAATTGCATCACAATAAGTACATTCGTTCTGACGATTCCGGGACATATTATAGAATCCAACAAGCCGGTAGTCAAAACTGTCTAGAAATCCCAGAAGTTCATGGAATTTACCCTGTCCGTCGTATTCTTGGTCAAAGATGACTTCACAGGTCACGAGGCCGATTCGATGGGAGGAGATCATCTTTTCCCCGCCCCGCAGGACCATTAAGTCGTAGCCTTGGCAATCCGTTTTAAGGATGTCAATCCAGTCGATATTCTCTCTGCTACAGAATCTGTCGAGGGTTTCGACAGGCACCTGGACCACGTTCTGGGTTACGGTGAATTTGCCATAGTCGCCTTCTAGGGACTGGGTACTTGTCGGTAGCAGCGAGTTGGTCATTGATTCACTGTTGCGATGGAAATCCGCGTTTCCCGCTGCCGCGCCGAGCGCAACGGGATGAAGTCTAACGTTATGTTGACCTTTGGCACAGTTGCTGAGAATTTCGAAAGATTCCGGGTCGGGTTCAAAACAATGAATTGTAGCCGTAAGAAAATTCTCACGCAGGGAAAGCAAGGTTTCACCATGGTGTGCTCCTACGTCGAAGATAATTGGAGCAGTTGAGTTCTTCCTTTTTAGTAGCCCTACAAGATCCGACCAATAAGTGTCTCCAAAGTGACTGGTGGAGCGGAGATAGTAGCCTATGCGAAGGAGCGCTGATTGAATGAGTCCTTTAAACATGCTTGCGTTGAGTGAGGCTCCTGAACTTACGGATGAGTTGGGACCATTCGAGTCCTGACTCTCTATGAATTAAAACCGCGAGATGGGCGAGATAGCAGATGCTGATCCCCGCGCCGATCAAAGCTCCTTGGAAGCCGGGCATGAGGAGGGATACCGTGAGACACGCGCCAATCACCCCATAAGTTTCAAGAACAAAGGCGGTTGTGCTGGCTTTCCAGCGAACGCCGTAGCGGCGCATGAGACCGAGAATGCCCACTAGATAGAGGCTGTTAGTGAGTGCCAGTGCCATGCCTATGCCGGTTAGGCCGAATAAATTAAGCATCACGTAAGAAGAACCAATCATGATAACCCCGACGGCCAATTCACTTAGAGCAATGAGCCGCGGGCTGCCGATCGCCAACAAAGTAAAACCCAACGGACAGGCGGCAAAGCGAACCGCCATTCCCGCCAACATCCACTGCATCAGCTCGCCGCCAGCGATGAATTCGCGCGTGTATAACAAGCCCAAGATCCAGGGTGACAATATAAGCATGCCAAGTGAGACTGGCACCCCGATGCAGATGGCGAGCAGCGTTTGTTGGCTTAGCAGGCGGTTCATCGCTGGCCGGTCATTGGCTGCCTGAATCAAGCTAGGGAAGAATTCCGTACCCATGGATGAGATCAGGATGCCGATGTAAAAGTTAGCAAGGGTGGATGCCGCACCATAGAGACCGACTTGCATTACCCCCTCATCACTTCCATAGTAGGATTGTATAAAGAAAAGATTGAGCCACCCGGAGGCCACCAACCAAATGCCGTTGATTGCAAATCCAGAACCGAGCTTGAGTAGCTTCCGTGACTCGACGATCTGGTTGAACCGTCGCGGAGCCGCAATGTTCGGCCTGTAACGTTTCAGAAAATGATGGTGGATCAACAGGGAGCCGACAGTAACTGGAAGCAATGCGAGAATGCCGCCGATTTCTCCCATCGTTGCGACCAATGCCACAGTGAGAATGGTGCCTGCTAGACAGGCGATGATTTGGCAAATCGCGAGATCCTTTGAGCGTTTGAGTCCCTGCAGGAAAGCAAGCTCCACGCTTAAAAGCGGGGTGAAAATTAGTGAAGCCCCGGCGATAAGGAACCACCAGAAGTTATCCGAAGAGCCGAGAAACTTGGCACTGAGAAAAGGTGAAGCGATGGCTATGGCAGCGCACCCTAGCGTGCCAATGAATAGTGCGGTTCTTGCCGCAATTCGGTAAGCTTCGTCTAGCAGTGCGGGATCGTCGGCTCCCGAAGCGGTGGCGACTTTCCGAACGGTGGCTCCGTCGAGTCCGCAGGCAAATAAAACCCGTGTCAAATCGACTGTGGATAACACCAAATTCACGACACCCATCCCCGTTGGGCCCAACATGACAGCAAGAATTTTGGTTCGAAGAATCGATATGACAATCGTAACCAACTTGGCCCCCGCAATGGCGGAGGTCGCTTTCAACATTCCCTTGTAGGCTGCTTGTTCTTGTCCGGGTTCGGGCAAAAGATTCGTGATCGGTTGTTAGGATGCCGCGTTTGACGCAGGAAATGAGCGATTTCGGGGGGCGAAAGGACCCCGCTGCAGAGGCAGCGCGGTGCCGGCGGGCATGAGTTCAGGCACCGGAAGATTATTCTCAAGAAGCCGGATCATCGCGATGCCCAGAATGAACGAAGATGCGACACCCGCGAAATTGCTGGCACCAATCATGAAATGAAATGGAGCTGCGACCAGAGGAATTCCAAGGAAAAGGCATACGGGATAGAATTCATCGCGTCGGTGGCGGCGGATCAAGCGGTGCGCATGAATGGCCAGACGGATGGTGGCCAAGAGCAGGATGAGTGTGCCAACGTATCCTGCAGTTCTGATTCCACTCACAATGGTGCTATGATAGTCTCCATTGGCCATGATTGTCTCCCGGTGGTTGTCTAAACCCGAGATGCCAGTTTGATTTCCCTTGCTGATATTCATCTGATAGGCGAGTTCTTGGGCGGAAAATCCCAGGCCATCCCCCAGCCATTTGTTTTTGATCCAGCGGTCAGACAATAGGGCCTCCTGCCAGATTTCCACCCGCCAGTCTGTCGATCCTGTTGCATCCCTGACGTAGCGGTCGTCCCAACTGCCAGGGATAAATGAGAGTCCCCGTTGGACGTTGGGCGGCAGCGGATGGATGAGATTGACAACGGCTAGCAACACGACACCGGCCATGCCGCCCAGGCCGGCGATGAGCAGCGAGGTGATTCCGCCGCGGTAGGCGATGCCGATAAGATAGATCACCCCCACCGTGATCACTGTTGACCTGAAGCCGCTGTATGCTGCGCCGACCACTGTGAAAATGACTAACGGTGCCCATAGCGGCTGGAAACAGGCCTTGAGAGGCGAGACGAAGCTTGCAACCCACATGGCGACGTTGCGGGTGATGGTCGTTAGTGAGCCGATTCGATTCGCGGCCCCGGTATCCACGGCTACGCCGACGTCCTCGTAGTTGGCCTCCCCCTCGTTGAGGTAGGTTCCGCCCGTCCAGTAGCCAACCAACGGGAAGAAATGCGCAACTACTGCTATTCCCGCATTCACCAGCCCGCCGAGGATGCTTAACTTCAATATGAGTTTTACATCAGTGAGCGGAACCCTGATTCCCGCCAATAAGAGCGCGACCAGTATACTCACAGCAAAAATCGCGTAAGGTCGCCCGCCGACCGAACCCCCTCCCAGGATATTGAGTCCGACGGGATTCCTGAGATAGGCTTGGAGAATCATGAGTGTCAGAATGACGAGCCACCACTCGAGTTCGGTGAGATGAAGTCTGAAAGGTAGCTTGCGCATCATCATCAGTAGCACTGAAAAGCCCAAGACCAGTAATTGGGCGATCAGCAGGGTGCTCGGGGCGCCGGGAAGGCGGAGGGACAGTTCGATCGATCCGAGAAAAGGAATTAAAAGCCAGATCCTGCGGCCGAGAAACAGACAGACGACCAAGGTCCCCCCGCCGAGAACCCATGCGATGGTCTCCATCTGGGCGGTGGCGGCGGAAATTCCCAGGTAGAGCGCAATGAATATTGCAAAAATTGCAACGAGGATGGCTTTGATTTTATTGGAGTCCATGCGATGGGATCACGAAATTGATTGGATTGCGATATGCATCAGGAGAGATGCGAGCGGGAATGTGGATGCGCAATGCGCCGGGGCAATTTTGTAGCGGCGCTCGGTGAGCGTCGATGGGCAAGTGCCGCACGGAAGCCTTTCCTCGTCCTCTGGTGGAACGCGACTGTCCTAGACACGCCGCACAGGATCACCTAAAAGGCCGGTAGTGAATCCCTGCTCGCGGGGGAAGGATCTCAAGGTGAGGATTGCCGTGGACGAGGCCGATCAAACTATCACTGCGGAACAGGGAATGGATGCCGAGCATTTCGAGGGACTTCAATCCGGCCATGGTGAGTTGCCACGGGACCGGTATATAAAGTCGGGTATGATTGGACCGTTTGGCGATGGAGCGGAGGATTGCCCGCAGGGACACGGGATCGGGATGCATCGCCGAATGCAGCATGCCAGCCTCCAATGGGGAGATTCCAGCCATGATAACGATGGCCTCCGACAAATCCGTTTCGTGGATCAGGTATTGTTTAAGATTGTTACGGCCGGTTAAATATGGAACGACCGGAAGTTTGGCCACCAGTTTTTCCAGCGTTCCCATGACGCCGCCGGATGATTCGCCCCAGACGAGTCCGGGCCGAATGACGATGGCTCCGAGGTGGAGGGCTTCCTTTTCAACCATCAACTTGGCTTTGCCATAGTTCGAGCGGCAGCCATCGAAGGAACTCATCGAGCTGATATAGATCAAGCGACCGACTTTGGCCTGTTTGGCGGCTTGCAACAACCGCACGCTAGGCACGACGTTTCTATCAAGAATTTCCTGCCAGGTGCGGGGAGTGAAGTCATAAGCCGCGTGGACCAGGACATCCACCCCCTGCCATGGCAAATTCGTGGGATCGTCGCCCAAGGAGTAGGGAACCCGCGGCAACAGGCAAGGACGGCGGCTCAACGCGAGTACCTCGTGACCATGGGCGCGGAAACCATTGGCGATGCTGGTGCCGACATAGCCGGAGGCTCCGGTGATGGCGACTTTCATGGCGGATCGAGTCGGGCGGCGAGGGTGGCGATGCGGTGGGCGTTTGCCATGACGCTGAACGTGATGGAAGTCGCGGGGATGCTGGGAAAAATGGAGGCATCGACCAGATGCACGCGATCCATTGAGGGCAGCCGGCCCAAGGTGTCGGTTTCGAGCGCTTGAGGATTCCGGCGCATTGGAAAGGTTCCACCGCTGTGGTAACCGCTGCCAGGATTGGGGAATTGTAAGCCGGGTAGCAATGGGATGGCGCGGAGATTTAATGCTTGTTTCACTAACTTCCACCCCACTTTCAGAGTTGTTGTTAGGGCATTGCGAGAATGATGAACTGTGGCGTCGAGATAAACTTTTTCGTCGGCAGCTTTCTTCAACGTTAGCTCCACGGAGCCGGACTCGTTCGAGTGAATGAATCCCTGCGCCACTAACAATCGACCAAGGAATTGACGGCGAAATGCCGATAACCGCAGTGGCCATCCGAGGAAGGTCCGCTCGAGTTCATGGTGCAGGAACGAGCTGTAACCATAAATTTGGAGATGAACCAAGTGCTTGCTAACCGATGAGTCATTGATCTCCATGAACACTTGCGAGGAAGTATGCATTCGCTCTGACTGGACGTCATCTGTCTTGGCAAACCGAAGGAGCGGGTAGATGAAATATTGGCTATCGCGAAGCTGGATGGGCGTGTCGAACGCGTGCAACGAGTTGAGGATGATCTTTGCGGTTGGCAAGACACCGGCACCGACGAACACTCGCGAGGCTCGGTGGGTGAAGGAAATGTCTTTGGCGAGATCACGGCCAGTGATGATTACTTCCGACCCGGTTTGTTCGAGTTTCTCGACTAGATGATCTTGAAGATAGCTGACGCTGCCGTTTTGAATCAGGCTATCAAGTGTCTGTGCGGACGAATAGATAAGGCCATAAGGGCAACCGGAGAGACAGAGCGCACATTGAGTGCAAGCACGGTGCGCTGCGTCGCCCGAGGCGCGGATTGCCAGGCGGCTTCTGCCGAAGAGAATTCCTGAGTTGCGCAACGACAGTTTGCTCGCTTCCAAATCCTTGAGCAGTGCATGGCCTTGGCGTGAGGGTTCAAGATGATGACTGTGGGTGGAGTAGGATGGGAGGATTTCTTCCAGATCATCTTTTTTGGAAGTCCCCGGCACGAAGTCCATGACTGCCTGATAGTGCTGTCGCAGGTCTTCCACCGTGACCGGCCAATCGGTGATATCTTCCTGCTGATAAGGTAAGAGTGAGGAACCCCAGACATTGCTTAATCCGCCTCTTGCTAACGAATGATTGAATCCGGCGGATTTCCCCCATCGGACGTCAACTGAGGCGGAGCGGGTGTCGAAACTGTAGGAAGATCCATAGGAGAGTTTGGAGTGAACGGCTTCGCTGGTGGCCAGTCTTTTTCCGACGATCTTATCAAAATCATTTTTATCCCACGAGTCGGGTTCCTGCGCAGATATCCGGTCCACGATTGCTTGGCGGTCGGCCTCCAAGCGAGTGCCCACGTCGAGGATCGTCACGTGGTGTCCTTGTTGGACAAGTGTCATGGTGGCCGCGATGGCGGCCGGTCCGGAACCTATGACGATGATCATGACCGGAGGACTGTGATCATGGATTTGCCATCGGCTTTCCTGGGGAGAGAACGCTCCATCTTGCGGACTCGTTGGAAGCGTAGATCCGAATCCGAGTGGACCCGATGATTGTCCAGCCGATCCTTTCGGCCAGTTGTTCGGGTGTGATTCCGAACCGGTCGTTGCATCCCCAGTCCGAAGTGACAATAGCGTCAAAACCACGGGTGTTCGGCATTTGTCCATTCGCGACGGGAGCAACTTCTCTAACGATCCTCGTTCCCCAAGGCAACCAGAACGAGTATTCCGACTCATCACTGGTGCCTGCGAATCCTATCGATGCAGTGTCCGGAGGTAGAAGTTCGCGGACGAGGCGCTGGGCGTCGGAACGATTCGCGTACACGTTGTAAACGATCTCCATGCGGTTCAATATACCGTTGTTGATTCCGTTAGCTTTGAGTTTGCCGATGATTCCTGTCATCGGCAGAAGTGGGCGCGCGGGGTTCAATAGCAGCGCTGGAACAATGGGGGCCAGAAGGAGAAAGCTGCACCAGCGCCACCATGGGAGTGTGAAGGTCTTCCCCGATTGGATCAGTAGCAAAGGCAGGCCGATGAGGCCGATATAGTAGGGAGCGATCAACCGCGGCGCACCGCAGTTCCCGAGTTTTACCATATAAACCAACAAGGCGATCCAAAATCCGGCACAGACCGCGCCACCCAGGGTGAAGAGTTGTTTAGTCCGGAGGTGTTTGATTGCTCCGGCGAGACCTAACATTACCGCAGCTCCGACCCCCAGGCCCAAGCCGGAATTCTCCTCGGATGCCAGTTGCGGGTGGGTGAATCTGAAATCGACAAAGCCGTCTTTGATTTGGCTCAAAGGCGGATGGGAAAGTTTGTCATTGAACCATTGGTTCACCTTGTCAGCCGGCGGGAAAACTGCCGGGGCGATGCTGGCACTTGCTAGTAACAACGAGTTTCCCGCCAGTCCAATCACAGGGCTTTTGATCTTGAGCAAACTGTCGGGGGCTCCCGCCCAGTCACCGGTGTGGCGTAAATTGGCAATGGCGAGCGGGGCGAACGAAATCACGCTTGCAACACCACCGGCAAGTGTTGCGGTCACAATCAATCTTGGATGTTTGTAGAATACCACCAGCAGGCAAATCGAGACCGGCAGCAGAAGGGGAAGGTTGCTGGCCTTGGTGCCGGTCATCAACGCCGCAGAGAACACCGAGAGGATGACATCAAATGGCTTGCCGGATTGGATGGCCCGCCATGCGAACAGCAGGGCTGCCAGTATATAGACGGTGGCGATTAGATCGTTGCCGATGCTTCCCGCTTCCATCACAAAGCACGAGGCGCAGGGAAGAATCCACATCCAGGTGGCGGCGATGGATCGCTTCACGCCGAGCGCGGTGAAGACCGAAAAAACCAAGCCTGGCAGCAGTAGGTAGGAGATTACATTGATCAGGAAGGCTAGCCTGAGGGTATGAAATACCGACAAACCTGGCAGCATCAGGCACTCGAATCCTGTGGCGCTGAAATCCATCCGCGTATCTGTGCCACCGATCCAATGCCAATGTTCCGCAGACAGCCAATGCAGAATTCTCGGAATCCGATAGCTAAAAGCATCAAAGTTGGTTGGAGCGTGGATTGCCCCACCGATCAGAGCCGCGCCGGCACAAATGAGATAGAGTAAAGGGAACAACTTTTTAAAGCGACGCCATCTCACGCCCTTCAAGAACCAAAGGCTTCCATTCAATCGATAGTAGCCATAAAGGGAACCTGAAATACCGAGGAACAACACGATTGCATTGCCGGTGCGGTTCAATTGCCCGGTGAAGGAGAGAATCAGCGCGCTCGCCGTTAGCCAAGATGAAAGCAGGATCCAAATGGCGGTGACATCCGCTGTCCACGAGGAATTCGCAGATCTACTTTCCGATTGATGCGGCACGGTTTTGGATCGGAATTTGAGATTCAATCACCGGTTTCAGCGGTTTTTCCAGTGAAGCAATTGCAGCGCGTGATTGAAGCGTTGCCCTGCGGCCAGTCCATCAAGGATCACTGCCACGGAAAAACTGAGCATCGCCAGTATGGATAACCCGGAGGCAAGTATCACCAAAGGGATGTGCAGGATTTTGTCCGTGTAAATGTATTCCATGACCGGGATGGTACCTGCCGCGAGAGCCGCTGCGGCGAACGCAAACGAGCAGAGGCTGAAAAACAAAAGCGGCCTATATTTGACGAAGATTGAAAAAATGGTCTTCAGGACAAGAACACCGTCGGTGAGGGTGTTGAGCTTGGAGAAGGAACCCTCAGGGCGGCTGCGATAGTCAGTTGGCACTTCAACGATGAAATAACCCTTGTCGAGGGCATGGATGCTCATTTCCGTTTCCAGTTCGAATCCATCAGAGAGGATCGGATAGTTTTTCACGAAGCGCTTGGACATGACACGATAGCCGGTGAGAATGTCTCCGAGCGAACCTTTGAATAGAGAATTGATCAGCTGGCGGGTAATTTTGTTCCCAAAATCATGCAGCGGGCGCTTGTTTTCACGACGGTAAACCCCGGAGCTGTGACGGTTGCCGCAGACGATGTCGGCGCGTCCGTCGAGCACCGGAGCAAGTAGCGAGCGAAGGTCACTGGCCGGGTAGGTCATATCTGCATCAGCCATCACATAGACGTCGGCATCGATTTCCATGAATGCTTTACGGACGGCTGCCGCCTTGCCTTTGCGGGGCTCCTCCAACAGACGCCCCTTGCAACCCAATGTCTGATAGGCGGCGCGGGCAAGCTCGTTGGTGCGGTCCTTCGAGGCGTTGTCGATGACGTAGATTTCTGCTTCGGGGCAGACGCTGAAGAAATCCTTCATCGTATCGACGATCGTCAACTCCTCGTTATAAGCGGGAAGAATAATGGCGAGGATTTTGGACATAATATTGTGCGGAAAGCGGGTCGATTGGGATCGCTTTGGCCGCGCCTCACATCAGGTCGTGGCACGCTGCCGCCCTTGGTAGCGGCTGATCCGGCCGGTGAACCTGGGTTTGATTTGCGGGTGCTCGAAGTGGCAACGCAGAGGTTCCCACATGCCGAGTTTGGTTTGGGGGATGCATTGTTCAAGAAAAAATGAACAATGAACGTCACTGCCCGCTATCGATCCGAGAGGGGTAAAATCAGAAACCACCAAGGGGCCGCATGTGGTCTTGCCAAGTGCCCGCACAACAGGGACTTTCCGCCGCAGATGGACTTGCTTCGTAAACTTTTGATGCACCGGCAGGTGCGAATCGCCTTGGTTTGTATGGTCGGGATGACGCTCGCCGCCGCAGGGGTGGCTTGGAAGATGGGCGTGGATCTGGCGGTTCTGAAAGGGCTGTGGGAGCAGGTGAATGCCTATTTGGTGAAGCATCCATCGGCGCTGTTTTGGGCGCTGGTGTTTCTCCCCGGGCTGCCGATCCCCACGAGTGCGCTGCTGTTCACCGCTGGTGTGGTCTGGAGGGACAGACCGGTGATGGCGTGTTTGCTAAGCATGATGGCCATCAGCTTGAATCTAACTTGGACCTACTGGCTGGCGGCGGGTCCGGCACGACGGCTGGTCGAGAAACTGCTGGCTGCCTCAGAAATCAAAATCCCCGATCTGCCGCGGGGAGATCATCTGAAACTAATTTTGGTGTTGAAGCTAACACCGGGATTTCCCTTCTTCGTCCAGAACTACCTGTTGGGCTTCCTACGGGCACCCTTTCATCTCTATCTGCCAATTTCCATGCTGTGCCAGGGGATCATTGGCACCGGCGTTGTCTTGGGCGGCGTGGGCTTGGCGGACGGTAAACTGATGCCAGCTCTAACGGGTATTTCCCTAATAGCCGTGGGAGTGATTCTCACCCACTCAGTCCGAGGCTGGCTGGCGAAGCGGAAGTTGAGTGGGGCAAAGCTGAAAGGGCTTTAATAACTATGATTCCGAGTGCACGACTTGGGCATCCGCAACTCGCATTTTATCGCGGCTGGCCGCCATGGCGAGCGTGAGATTCTCGGCCTCTTCGAGCCAATGAGAAGGGTGTGAAGTTCAGAGCCCTCGGCGGTGCACCATTGCCATCCAGGATGATCTTGTAAATTGGCGTCCATCAGGATTGATACTTTTCCAGTTTCTTTAGCGCACTGAGATCAAGCAACAAGGAGCGAAGCGCACACTCCAATTACAGCATTTCCCCTCAGATAATCATCCCGGCGGCGACGGTTTCGTTGGTGCCAGGATCGATGAGGATGAATGAACCGGTGATGCGATTGCGGCGATAGGAATCGTGAATCAAAGGCACCGCAGTGCGCAGTGAGATGCGGCCGATATCGTTCATGGCGAAGCCGGTCACGCCTTCGATCTTATGCAGAGTGTTAATATCCACATGATATTTCACTTCGGTGATAATTGCCTTGGTTTCCTGGGTGGTGTGGCGAATCACCAGTTTGGCATTGGGTGGCATCGGTTTGTTTGAGAACCAACAGATCATTGCTTCGAGGTCTTGGGAGACATTGGGAGGGTTGTTGGACTTTACCAAAGTGTCACCACGCGAGATATCGATTTCCTCAGTGAGTGTTAGGCATACCGACTGCGGGGCGAATGCCTCGCTGAGTTCTCCGTCTGGACTGTGGATGGCCTTAATGCGAGTGGTGAAACCGGATGGCAGCACCGTGACCTCATCGCCCGGCTTGAACACGCCGCCGGCGACGCGGCCGGCATAGCCGCGGAAGTCGTGCCATTCATCGCTCATCGGGCGGATCACCCATTGGACGGGGAAGCGTGCATCGACGTGGTTTTCCTCGCCACCGACGTAAACATTCTCGAGGTGATAGAGAAATGTCGGCCCTTGATACCAAGGCATGTGCTCGGACTTATCGACCACGTTGTCGCCATTGAGGGCGGAAATCGGGATGGCGGTGATTTCGACGATGTTATCAAGGCGTGATGCGAAATCGCGGAAGTCCTGGACAATGTTGTTATAAACTTCTTCCGAGTAATCGACGAGGTCCATCTTGTTGACAGCGACGACGAGGTGCTGGATGCGCAGTAAGTTGGCGATGAAACTGTGGCGCTTGGTTTGCTCAATAACGCCCTTGCGCGCGTCGATTAATATAATAGCGAGGTTCGCGGTGGAAGCACCGGTCACCATGTTGCGGGTGTATTGAATATGTCCCGGCGTGTCGGCGATGATGAACTTACGTTTAGGCGTCGCGAAGTAGCGGTAAGCGACATCGATAGTGATTCCCTGTTCACGCTCGGCCTTGAGTCCGTCGGTTAGGAGCGCGAGGTTGACGTTCTCATCGCCACGGCGGCGGGACGATTCTTCCATAGCTTCGAGCTGATCTTCGAAGATGGACTTTGAATCATATAGAAGGCGACCGATGAGAGTGGATTTGCCGTCGTCAACGGAGCCGGCGGTGGAGAAGCGGAGGAGGTCCATGTTATATAAATACTGAAAGGCTGAAAAGAAAAGGGATCTAGGAAGCTACAAGTGCCAAGGCTGCTTGCCACTCGGAGGTTAAGTTAAGGGATTCGATCTGTTGTTTGAGATAGGATTTATCCAGTTCCTGTTGTTCGAGGATGCCTGCGATATCGCGGAGGTGGCGTTGGTGCCGAGACTCTTTGAAGAATCCAAGTTTGTGGAGGATGACATATTCGGGCGGCGCGATGTTTATCTCACAGCTGGCGGTTTTGATTCGCCGGGCGTGCGCCAGAGCCCACTCCAGGCAGGGGTGGTTTCTGGAAAGATAGATGTCGGCTTTGAGTCCGGTCTGGTGATGGATGATGTTGAAATGGCCGTTGACTTCACGCCGGGATTCGATGGCGATGACTTCCGTGGGAGGAAGGTAGTATTCATCTTCGTTAAAAAAGTTAGGTAAATGTTGGACTTGGCCTGGATTGGGAAGCACGACCAGATCGATGTCGAGAGTGTTGCGAGGTTCACCGTAGATCGAGCTGGCGACCGAACCTGTGATTATGTAACGAATACCCGCCTTTTCGAGAGGGAGGACGAACAGCGAGATGAAGTCAGGGTCTTGCATGGAGCCAGATGCGGGAGAGTTTCACTTCAATTTCAGCGGGATCGTCGTTCGGGAACTTCATGCGAAGACCCATGCGCTTAAATTCTCGTGCTTGGCGGACGGTGGCTGCGAGAAGTTCGTATTTCTCGGTAAGATTCATCTTTTTCCAGATGGCAGTCTGCTTTGAATCCGGGAGAGACATGGTGGGAAAAGGCTGAAATTTTGAAATCTGAAATGCGGAAACGGAAAGGCGAAAACACCGAACTCTGACTTGTGAACCGCTACCTTACTTGCTGCGTTTAAGCATTTCAGTTTTCAGCTTGTTCTTCAAAAGTATCCTTCCTTTTTCCGGTCTTCCATAGCGGTTTCCGAGCGTTTGTCGTCGGAGCGAGTGCCGCGTTCGGTTTGGCGGGCGGCGGAGACTTCGGCGATGACTTCGTCGAGGTTAGAGGCTTTGGACTCGACGGCACCGGTGCAAGTGGCATCGCCGATGGTGCGGAAGCGGACGATCTGGCGGGTCACCGGTTCGTGGTCTTGGGCAGTTAGAAATTTAGTCACGGCGAGCAGCGAACCATTGCGCTCGAAAACCTCGCGCTCGTGGGAAAAATAGATCGACGGCAGCGGGATGTTTTCGCGTTGGATATACATCCAAATATCCATCTCGGTGAAGTTCGAGAGTGGGAAGATGCGGAAATGCTCACCTGGATTTTTGCGACCGTTGAATAGGTTCCAAAGTTCTGGCCGCTGGTTTTTGGGATCCCATTGGCCGAAGTCATCGCGATGCGAGAAGAAGCGTTCTTTGGCGCGGGCTTTCTCCTCATCGCGGCGGCCACCACCGAGGCACGCGTCGTATTGGTTGGTCTCGATCGTGTCTAGCAGAGTGACGGTCTGGAGTTTATTGCGCGAGGCGTTAGGACCCTTTTCCTCTATCACCCGACCGGCGTCGATGGAATCTTGGACAGAGCCGACCACGAGCGTCGCGCGGATGAGTTCCACGAACTCGTCGCGGTAAGTCATGGTCTCCTCGAAGTTGTGGCCGGTGTCGATGTGGACAAGCGGGAAGGGCATGCGGGCGGGCCAGAATGCCTTGCGGGCGAGCCACGCCATGACGATCGAATCCTTGCCGCCCGAGAAAAGCAGGGCGGGATTTTCAAACTGAGCCGCAGTTTCGCGGAGGATGAAAATGGCTTCGGCTTCGAGTTGGTCGAGGTGGCTGAGGTGATAATTGGGCATGAGAGGGAAAATCCTTGAAGGTTGAAATGAGAGCGGACGCCAACGGCGCGGCTGGGATAGAAGTCGAGACCGATAGGGTCAAGAGTTAAGTAGTAACTTGGGTGGAATGGTAATGTTTTGGTGGCGCTTTGATGCGAGCGTTCAATAAAAAAGCCGAAGCCCACGGACTTCGGCTTGGATTCGTAGCCACGAGATTTCTCACAAAGGAAGATGCACCGCGACTCGCGAGCGGATTGCTTCGAGGACTTCAAAAGCGGCGTCTTCGATGGAAGTGGTCTCGGTGTCGAGCGTGAGATCCGGCCGGCTTGGTGGTTCGAATGAGCCGTCTTTACCGGTGAAATGGGCGATTTCGCCACGGGCGGCTTTGGCGTAGAGACCCTTAACATCGCGCTTTTCACAGGCTTCGTAGCTTGCCTTGACGTAAACTTCGAAGACGTCTTTGCCGAGAATCCCGCGCGCAAGATCGCGCAACTCGCCGCGCGGGGTGATGGCGGAGACGAAAGTGATGATGCCTTGAGAAACGAAGACTTTGGCGACTTCTGAGATCCGGCGGATGTTTTCGAGGCGGTCCTGATCGGAGAATCCAAGGTTCGAATTCAGGCCAGAGCGGAGGTTGTCTCCATCGAGAATAGCGGTGAAACGACCTTGCTGGTGGAGCACCCGCTCGGCTGCGTTTGCGATGGTCGATTTGCCAGAGCCAGATAAGCCACAGAGCCAGACGACGAGTCCCCGCTGACCGAGAAGGTTTTCTTTGTCTTGGCGGTGAAGGAAGCGGTGGAACTCGGGATGAATGTTCATGGAGTGAAGCGTTTCAATTGGAGATTAGGAAAGCAACGAAAGTGTTTAAAATTTGCGGTAAAAAGACTTTGACCGGTGAGGGATGCAGTCGCGGCGATCATCGCATCTGCGAACCCTACTCCATGGCTCAGATGCTTTTCCTCAAGATAGAGATCCGCGCGGTGGCCGATTTCTTGACTGAAGGGAATGACTTCGAATGACTGCTTTGTAAATTCAGCATTTCTCTATTCACGCGCCCTTGCCGATGACAAAAGCTTCGAAACCGTGAGCGACCAACACATCCGCCGGCAGGACCGCGCGACCGTCGAAGATGAACGCGGGTTTGAGCATGAGATCATAGATGCGCGGCAGATCCAGGGTGCGGAATTCATCCCACTCGGTGAGGGTGGCAAGGGCGTGTGCCCCGGTCACTGCCGTGTAGGGATCGCTGCAAATCTCCACGTTCGATGCGATCAACTCCGCTGAAACTCCGGCGGCGGTTAGATCCTGATAGATCGTTTCTGGACTGACGCGTGGATCGTAAATGGCGAGGTAGGCCCGCTCCTGCAGCAGATCTCGGCACACATGGATGGCAGGGGATTCGCGGGTGTCGTTGGTGTCTTTTTTAAAGGCAAATCCAAGGATGCCGATGCGCTTGCCGTTGACGGTGTTATAGAGTGTGCGGACGATTTTCTCCACGAAGCGGCTCTTCTGCCAATCGTTGAGATGCACGACTTGACGCCAGTATTCCGCGACGTGGGGAAGGTTGAAGGAATCGCAGAGATAGACCAAGTTGAGAATGTCTTTTTGGAAACATGAGCCACCGAAGCCGACGGATGCTTTCAGGAATTTCGGACCGATCCGTGAATCCATGCCGATGGCGCGGGCAACCTCATCCACATCGGCCCCGGTGGCTTCACAGAGGGCGGAGATTGAATTGATCGAGGAAATCCGTTGAGCGAGGAAGGCGTTGGCGACGAGTTTAGATAACTCGGACGACCATAGGTTAGTCGTTAGTATGCGCTCGCGCGGAATCCAGTTTGCATAGACTGAAACAAGGGCTTCCACTGCGGCGATGCCATCGGGTGTGGAGTCGCCGCCGATGAGAATCCGGTCAGGCGATTCCATATCTTCGACGGCAGTTCCTTCTGCGAGGAATTCAGGATTCGAGAGGACTTGGAAGGTGGCACCATTGGGAGAATTTGCAGCAAGGATGGATTTGATCGCCGTTGCGGTTTTGACCGGGATCGTGCTCTTCTCAACGATGATTTTGTGGCCTTCGGACACCTCTGCGATCAGTCGTGCTGCGGATTCAATATAGCGGAGATCCGCCGCGCGACCGGCACCGATGCCATAGGATTTCGTCGGTGTGCCGACTGAGACGAAGATCAAATCCGCCGCAGCGATGGCTGAGCGAATGTCGGTGGTGAAATGAAGGTTGCGACCAATCGCAGAGGCGACAACCGCATCTAGGCCTGGCTCGTAAACTGGAAGGGTGTCCGAGTTCCAAGCGGCGATGCGCTTTTCGTTCATGTCAGCCACCGTGACTTGGATGCCCGGGCATTTGGCGGCGATCATGGCCATGGTAGGACCGCCGACGTAACCGGCACCGAGGCAGCAGATAGATTTGATATTCATGAGTGATAGATAGGAGAATTAGGAAGTTGGGAAAATGCGATCGCGGAGAAGGTGATAGATAAAAAGCGAATTATAAGTGAAGTAGCGTTTGAAGAGTCGCCGCGGCTCCATTGCCACGCGGTAGGCCCATTCCAAGCCAAAGCGCTGGACCAGCGGTGGAGCTTGCTGGACTTCACCGGCGTGAAAGGCGAAAGCCGCGCCGATGCCGAAATAGACTCCTGGTGGTAGGCGGTGTTTGTTCGCCGCGATCCAGTGCTCTTGCTTCGGACAACCCAGGCCGACCCAAATGAGGTTGGCACGCGATACTTTGATTCTCTCGGCGATGATTTCGAACTCATTCTCCGGCCAGTCGCCGAACGGTGGCGAGTGCGATCCCGCGATGCTGACGCCCGGAAACAGCTCGGCGAAATTGCGGGTGAGGTTATCTAACGTCGATTGCTTGCCGCCAAGGAGGAAGTGTTTGAAATCAGCGCCCTTGCCGCTAGTCGCCTTGAGAGTTTCCAACATCAATGTCGGCCCATAAACTCGATCCGTTAGTTTTTCGGCTGCGCCGAGTTGTGAATTGAGCACCCAGACGAGCGGCATTCCATCAGGGCAAATCAAGTCGAACTGCCGCATCGCTTCGCTGAAATCTATATCCGTGCGAGCGAGCGCTGCGACGTGGGTATTCGCGGCTTCTACTGCATAGGTCCTGCTTCTATCAAGCGCGTGCGCTAGGATCCATTCCACCGCTCCTGCGTAGGTGATCGCCGCGACGGGGAGACCGATGATGGAAATGCGTTTCAAGAAATGGTGGCTGCTAGACCTTACAGAAAGGTTCCACGACGCGGAGGTCGGGCGTTGCGGCGATGGCTTTTCCGCGCTGCTCGGCGTTTTCAAAAAGATAGAGCGCGTAGCCGCCGTGGCCACCACCGCAGTATTTCCGGGCGAGCGAGCCTTGTATTTCTGGCAGGGCTTCCATGCCTTCCGCAAGCTGGGTGACGTGGTAAAGGGCGGTGCCTTCCGCTAGTTGATATAGATTTGCATGGAGCGCACCTCCATGCGCAAGCCGACCGCTATGGGCGATGGTGTCGTAGTCGCGGGCCAGATTGACGACGCCGGGCGTGTCATGTGGGCTACCGGTCCAGAGGATGGCCAGGCAGCCAGTTAGAAAATCCCCATTGCGTTTGAAATCTAACACAGGGGCGAGTCCCGAGCGCCAGACACAGAGGCCGGTCTCCCGAATCACCGCCGGATCTTGCCAGCCGACTCCGAGATTAATCTCCGACTCGAAACCGTCCCGTCCGTTCAAGAGTGCCCATGCGCCGCTGCCACCGAGGCCGGCTTGCTTTTCGTAGGGCCAGTCGCGCAACGAAACTAACGGCGAGATGGTGCAGTTCACGATGAACTCGCCAGGCCGGGAAAACCGGGGGACATCGAGCCACCCGCCCGCGAAATCGACTCGCAAGGGAGCCTCAGTCGGAGCCTGCACCCAGCGGACGATCGAGCTGGTAGAGACCGGCTCGAAGTTCGGCGGAGTCTTCGGCAAGATGGTGTATTGGGCACCGACTTGGTTACAGAGATCGCGTTTCGCTTCGCCATATTTGTCGTCCTCAGTGACGATTAGAAAATCCGGGCGAAGTCGCAGGAAGTCTTCTTCGAAATCTAACCCTTCCTTGTGGCCATCCGTGATGACGACCTCGTCGATCATCCGCAGCCCTTGCAGCAGCACCCGCTTGTGATCGTCCGGGATAGATGGCTTGCGGCGTTTGTGATGCCACAAGACTTCGGCCGATGCGAAGGAAACTATCAGATAGTCACCGAGCGTACGGGCTTCCTCGAAGAACTGGAGATGCCCGGCATGGAGAATGTCATAGCAGCCGGAAACGAAGACTTTTTTCATGTGATGGGATGAGCGCCGGGATCTTACTCTTTCGAAACTGAGACGTGGTGTCCGTGAGACTTGAGCAGTGAGTGGCGGCGGGCGACGTCGAGATCATGAGCGACCATCTCTTTGCACATTTCCTCAACCGTAATTTCGGGCACCCAGCCGAGCTTTTCCTTTGCCTTAGTAGGGTCGCCTAACAACGTCTCCACTTCCGCCGGGCGGAAATAGCGGGGATCGACTTTCACGATCACGTCGCCAGTGGTCACAGCCGGCGCGATTGCGGAATCGGCTGCCGTCACAGTGGCGATTTCGTTTTCGCCCTCACCGGAGAATGCCAGTTCTATGCCAGCTTCGCGGGCAGACATTCTAACGAACTCACGCACCGATATCTGTTTGCCTGTGGCGATGACGAAATCGTCGGCCGTGTCCTGCTGGAGCATCATCCACTGCATCCGGACGTAGTCTTTAGCGTGGCCCCAATCGCGGAGCGAGTCGATGTTACCGAGGAACAAGCAGGTTTCGAGACCTTGGGCAATGTTGGCAAGTGCCCGCGTAATTTTACGGGTGACAAATGTTTCACCGCGCCGCGGGGACTCGTGATTGAAGAGGATGCCATTGCAAGCATACATCCCATAAGCTTCGCGATAGTTTACGGTGATCCAGTAAGCATACATCTTCGCGACGGCATACGGTGAGCGCGGGTGAAACGGCGTGATTTCGGTCTGCGGAATTTCCCGAACCAAGCCGTAAAGTTCGGACGTGGATGCCTGATAGAAGCGAGTTTTCTTTTCGAGGCCGAGAAAGCGAATCGCCTCTAGCAGACGAAGTGTGCCAAGGGCATCAACGTCAGCGGTGTACTCAGGAGCTTCGAAGGAAACGGCGACATGAGATTGCGCACCCAAGTTATAGACCTCATCCGGCTGGACCTCACTGAGGATGCGGGTGAGATTGGATGAGTCCGTGAGATCACCGTAATGCAGGCGAAACCGTGAGTTCTCTACGTGCGGATCCTCATAAATGTGGTCGATCCGTTGGGTGTTGAATAACGAGGCGCGGCGCTTGATGCCGTGAACTTCATAACCTTTCTCGAGGAGGAATTCTGCGAGATAGGATCCGTCTTGTCCGGTGATGCCGGTGATGAGAGCGCGTTTCATAGAGTGGAAGGTGTGGACGGGGGATGCATAATTTCTGACAAGAATGATTCGAAGTCGGTGAGGTGCCGCTCAACGATGGCTTCGAGAATCTGGCGGTGGAGTTTTTCGTAACTATGAACGGCGACATTGCGAAATCCGACCATGTGTTTCATGGCGATATTAGTGCCGCTGTTGATGACTTGGTTTTGAAAAAGTATCTCAAAAGCATGCCTGCTGGTTTGTGGAACTCCAAGCTTGCTCCGGGAAATCTCGTGCATGGCCATGTCATTTGTGGCTTCACAGGCTCGGAGCAAGTTCAACACAATCGAATCCTGAGCGGTGAAGTCGTCGAGGCGAGAGGGATCACCTTGGTATTTTTCTTTCACTCGGGAAATACAACGGCGGACAATCGCCGCTTTGTTTAATGTGACATCGTCAATCATCCCGCAAGTATCTCTCTTCTTTCCTCGTTGAGCCGCGCGTAGTCCGAGAGGGTGTACATCTCGAAGTTATGATAGCTGAGGGTATTTCCGATGAATAGCGGAGTTCCATAGGCAACGACTTCTTTGGCGAATACGGTGCTCGCGCTTGATAAATCCACCAAGTCCACCGGTTTTCCTAACTCTTCGGAAAGTGTGCTTGCTAGATAAAAACAATCCAACGGTGCGACGGCTTGAGATGGCAAGAATGCAATGTCGATATCGCTTCCGGGATGGACAGTCTGCTTGCTGTAAGAGCCGAACAAATAGATCACCGCACAATCGAAGCCAGCTAGGGCGGCGATGATTGCATTGCTTTGAGCGGATGACAGCAATGAGTTCATTCATTTACAGCCTCGCTTCTCCAGTGGCGAGGGAAGCTAGGAAATCCTGATAAGCCGCAGCCAGTCCATCTTCGAAGGACACTACGGGCGACCAGCCGGTGGCCTTGATTGTTGATACATCTAGCAGTTTGCGCGGAGTACCGTCGGGCTTGCTGGGATCCGTAAGAATCTCGCCAGTGAAACCAATGGTATTCGCGACGCGCGATGCGAGTTCGTGAATCGTAACATCCTCACCCACGCCGACATTCACCCAGTCCGGCGGTGAGTCGAGTGCGAGTAAATGAAAACAAGCGGCGGCGAGATCATGAACGTGGAGGAACTCGCGGCGCGGCGTGCCGGTGCCCCAAATAGTGACGGTTGCATCGCCTCGTTCCTTGGCTTCGTGAAAGCGGCGGATCATGCCCGGAATGACGTGGGAGTTCTCCGGGTGATAGTTATCGCCCGGACCGTAAAGATTGGTGGGCATCGCGCTGTGATAGATAAGTCCGTGCTGGGCGCGATAATGTTGACATAGTTTGAGTCCGGCGATCTTGGCGATGGCATATGCCTCGTTAGAGATTTCGAGCGGGCTTGTTAGTAAACAGTCTTCCGGCATCGGCTGTGGGGCCATCTTTGGATAGATGCAGGACGAGCCGAGAAACAACACCCTCGAGACGGCGGCGCGGCGGCTGCCTTCCACCAAGTTCGCCGCGATGGTTATATTTTCATAAATGAAATCCGCCGGATACGTCGAGTTCGCATGGATGCCACCGACCTTGGCGGCGGCGATGATGACGATGTCTGGTTTCTCAGCTGCTAGATAATCGAAAACCGCGTGTTGATCGCAGAGGTCGAGCTGGTCGCGCGTGGCGGTGATGATATGGAATCCGCCGAGTTTTTCTGCCTCGCGGACAAGCGCAGTGCCGACCATGCCGCGGTGGCCCGCGATGAATAATTTTTTCATAAATTTGATCCGTAGCGTGAAATGAGTTTGTCGGCTTCCGCGAGGGCCATGCCGGTGACTTGGTCCATGTTATAGTAACGATATGTGGCGAGACGACCAATGAAGCTAGTGGTCGGCTCGGCGGCGGCGAGTTCGGAATAGCGCTGATACGCCGCACGAGCTTCCGGGGCCGGGATGGGATAGAAAGGCTCGTCGTCCGGCGTCCAGTTCTTGGGAAACTCGCGGATGATGGTTGTCGCGCCGATTTGCTGGCCGGTCGCATGTTTCATCTCGACGATGCGGGTGAATGGCACTTCCGCGTTTGGATAGTTTACTTGCAGCGCCGGTTGCCAGAATCCGGGTTTCTTAGATATCGCTTCGCGCTCTATTAGTTCACTTGCAGAAAACGATTCACGCTCAAATCGCAGTGAGCGATAGGGCAGGGGACCGAAGCGCCTATTATAGAACTCGTCGATCGCGCCGGTGAAGATGAGATGCTTGTGATTCCAGCGGGCGCGAGCTTCTTGGAAATCTATGCCGAGGTGCAACTCGACGCCGGGCGAGGCGTTGAGCAGGGTTTCAAAAAGCTTGGTGTAGCCATGCTTCGGCAAGGCTTGAAATGATTCGGATAGATAACGGTCGTCGCGGTTCGTGCGGATGGGGATGCGGCCGCAGACGGAGGCATCGAGTTCGCGCGGGTGGCGGTTCCATTGTTTGAGCGTGTAGCCTTCAAAAAACAATTCATATAACTCCCGGCCGACTTGGGAAATGATCACTTCCTCGGAGTTTTTCGGCTCGGCAATGTCGATTCGGTGATGCTCTAACCAAGTGGTAAACTCATCGGTGCTCGATGCCCGGCCAAGGTATTCCTCAAAAGTATTGAGATTGATCGGGAAACTCCAGTAGCGGTCGCGGGCGTGGCTTTTGATGGTATAACTCACCTCATGCCAGGCGGTGAATGAAGATAAATAATCGACGATCCGTTGCGAATTCGTGCGGAAGTAATGCGGGCCGTAATGATGGATAAGGACTCCGGCTGAATCGGTGCCGTCATAGGCATTTCCACCGAGGTGATTGCGGCGGTCCACCACCACGCATCTCCAACCGGCGGCGGAGAGGCGCTCAGCGATCACCAGTCCGGAAAAGCCCGCGCCGATGATTAGAAAGTCGGTGGATGTGCCGAGGCTCAAGGGGCGGCGGAATCTATCACGCTGCCGCCCTTGGTCGATCTCTCCGCTGTGGAGGGAAACCTGAGGAAGGTGCGCATGTGGTGATTTGCCATTTCCATGGCGGAGACGGCGGTTAGATGGTTCAGGGAATGGGTCGCCGCGGCAGGAGGATCGAGAATAAGTCCATGTCCACCGCCTGCGGGCTGCCGAGAAACTCAAGCAAGATTTTCACCCGCTCGGTGGACGATGGCACGGCCACGACGGTGCCGTGCATCCCTTGAAATGGCCCGTTAGCGACTTCCACTTCGTCGCCGATTTCGATGATCGGGCTGAGCGTGATTAGCTCGGCTTCCTCGGCACCATTGCGCTTGAGAATCTCGAGTTTCATCGCCTCCACGAAGGACTCGGGCACGGCAGGGATGCCCGCACCGAAGCGGACCAGACCGCGCACGCCTTGGCAAAACGTAACTGCCCGCTCCATCTCGGCGATGTTGAATTTCGCCAGCACATAGCCAGGAAACATCGGCTCGACCCACCAAATTTTCCCCCGGCGGGTGGCTTTGCGATAGCGGAGACGCGGGCAAAATACTTCGATGCCTTCGAGTTCGCGGAGGTGACTAGCGGCGATGTGTTCGCGTTTCGTTTGGCAACGCACGCAGAACCATTCGGGCTGTTTGAGAGGGGCTGAATTCATTGGCCGAGTAATTTTTGAAGAACCGGAAGGACTCTGCCCCCGCTGCGCATCCATGTTTCAAGGCGCTCCACGCGCTCGCTCAGAAATTTCCTGCGAGCCGGGTCGTCGATGTCTTGGGTCGTCTCTGCAAGCCGACTGATTTTGGTCTTGCCACTCTCCAAGTGAGGGCGGATTTGCTCGCGGATGAAGCCGCCGGCCAGCCGCTTCAGCTCGATTGCGGGCTGATAGTAAGTCCGCCGCTCGGCTCCTCCCGCCGCCTCGCGGACCGCGCCTAAGCTCTTGAGCATCCGCAGTCCTTGGCTGGCTGAGCCTTTGCTGATGTGGAGGCGCAGCACTAGATCGTCGAGGGACAGCGCGGTTTGGGAAATGAAAAGGAGGCCGTAAATCTCGCCGATCGAGCGGGGCAGTCCTAAGACCCGCACCCCGTCCACGAAAAAGGCGACCACTTGGCGTTCCAAGGGGTCCAGCTCATATTGATCGCCGCTGAGCAGATCGTCCATGCGGCGGACCGTAGGAAATATCTCGGTTAGTTCAAACAAAATTGAACAAAGCCCGCAGCTTTGAGTCGCCAAATCGTAAATTTCAGCAGGTGTACGATCCATCCTTGCCTTGGCCGGCGGATGCTGCTGGTTTCCCTGCCATGCGCATTTTGATCACCGGCGGAGCCGGCTTTCTCGGTTCTCATCTCTGTGAACGGCTCCTCAACGAGGGCAATGAAATCATCTGCCTGGACAATTTTTTCACCGGCCGGAAGCGCAACATCGCCCACCTGCTGACCAATCCCTATTTCGAGCTCGTCCGCCACGATGTGACCGAGCCATTTAAATACGAGGTCGATCAAATCTACAATCTGGCTTGCCCCGCCTCGCCGCCGCACTATCAGCACAACCCGATAAAGACCACCAAGACATCCGTGATGGGCGCGATCCATTGCCTCGGCCTCGCGAAGCGCACTGGCGCACGGGTTTTCCAAGCGTCCACCTCGGAAGTTTATGGCGATCCCGACGTGCATCCCCAGCCGGAATCGTATCATGGAAACGTCAATCCCATCGGCATCCGCGCCTGTTATGATGAGGGCAAGCGCTGCGCGGAAACTTTGTTTTTCGACTACCATCGCCAGAACCAAGTCGATATCCGGGTGGTCCGAATTTTCAACACCTACGGCCCGCGGATGCTGCCTAACGACGGGCGCGTCGTCTCGAATTTCATCGTCCAAGCACTGCAAGGCAAGGACATCACCATCTACGGCGACGGCAGCCAGACTCGCTCGTTCTGTTATGTGGACGACCTGATAGAAGGCTTCATCCGCCTCATGAATCACCCGACGCTCACCGGTCCAGTCAACATCGGCAACCCCGGCGAATTCACCATGCGCCAGCTCGCCGAACTGGTAATGGAAAAGGTCGGCGGGCCATCGAAAATCACTTGGTTTCCACTGCCCGGCGATGATCCTAAACAACGCCAACCCGACATCACCCTCGCCCAAACCGAGCTGGGCTGGCAGCCCACGGTTTCCCTCGATCAAGGGCTGGATGCCACCATCAGTTATTTCCGCAAACTTCTGGCGGAAGGCTGATCCGGCTTGGTTTATTTCTGATAATCCGGTCCGCCACGTTTCGTATGCGAGCGTCTCATGCTCAGATTTCTCATCCCACTCTGTTTGGCCCTAGCCATCGTGCCGTCGCGGGCGGAACCCGAGACTAGCGTTAAACCGAGTGCCGCATGGATTTGGAAAAGCGCCTCACCCGGCGAACAAGAAAAAGTGTTTTTCCGGCGTGAGTTCGAGTTGCCGCCCGAGGTCACCAGCGCCGCCGTCACGCTGACTTGCGACAACCGCAGCCGCTTGTTAGTCAACGGCCGCGACCTCGGAATCGCCGGAGAGTGGTCGCATCCGCGGACTTATGACGTGCTGGCCATCCTCAACCCCGGCGGCCGCAATGTCATCGCCGTGGAAGCCAGCAATGAAGGCGGAGCCGCCGGGATGGCGCTAAGATTCCGCGCCACCCTCAAGGACGGCACAAAGCTGCACGTCGTCTCTGATGCAAACTGGCAATGCACCAACGAAGTGCCCGATGCTTGGCAAAACCTCGATTTCCCCGCCGCAGCCTCATGGCCGAAAGCGGTGGTGATCGCGAAAATGGGCGACGCCCCGTGGGGCGCGATCCTATCACCCGAGGCGGGCGAGGCTGCGACCAGCGAGGAACTAACGAGCGCCTATCAGGTCGCTGCCGGATTCAAGCTGGAGCGCATCTATCGGGTGCCTGCGGACAGGGGATCATGGGTAGGGATGACCGTGGACGGCCAAGGTCGGCTGATTTGCGCGGATCAATATGGGAAAATCTATCGGGTCACGCTCCCTGCCGACGGGCGAGCCAAACTCGTCGCGGAACCGCTCAGCATCCCGCTCCAAGGTGCCCACGGCCTGCTCTGGCACGACGGGATTTTGTGGATTGCCGTCAACGAAGGCAGCGACCAAAGCGGCATCTGGCGGGTGACCGATCGGGACGGCCAATTCGACAAACCCGAATTGGTTAGAGCCTTCGCCGGCCGCGGTGAGCACGGGCCGCACGGGTTAGTCGCCTCACCTGATGGCAAGTGGATCTATGTCACTTCAGGAAATTTCACCGACCTTGCGGAAATGGACAGCTCGCTCGTCTCGAAAAACTGGGCCGAAGATCAACTGCTAGCGCGCCGCCCCGACGCCCGTGGCCACGCCCGCGACCGCTTCGCCCCCGGTGGCTGGATCGCCCGTTTTTCCACCGACGGCAAGAACTTCCAACTCTTCGCCAGCGGCTTCCGCAACGCATGCGACATGGCTTTCAACGACCAAGGCGACCTCTTCACTTACGACTCCGACATGGAGTGGGATCTCGGCACTCCGTGGTACCGCCCCACCCGCATTTGCCTTGTCGCCCCCGGCTCGGAGTTCGGCTGGCGCAATGGTTCCGGCCCGTGGCCACCGTATTATGAGGACAGCATGGAGCCCTTGTTAGAGATCGGTCCCGGCTCGCCCACCGGCATGGTTTCAGGTGCCGGGGCGAAATTTCCTGCGAAGTATCAGCACGCGATCTTTGCCTTGGATTGGACTTTCGCCACCCTCTACGCCATCCATCTAACGCCCGATGGCAGCGGCTACCGCGCCGAGCGCGAAGAGTTCGTCTCCGGCACCGGCCTGCCGCTCACGGATGCCGTCATCGGCAAGGACGGCGCACTCTATTTTCTAACCGGTGGCCGCCGCACCGACTCCGCGTTGTGGCGGGTGACCTACACCGGCAGTGAAAGCACCGCCTCCGCCGAGAAAAGTCCGCCGCGCACCGGAGCACTCGCCACCGCCGTGGATGAGGACCGCGCACTCCTCCAATCCGCCTCGACCGGTGGTGCGGTCGCAAGCGAAAAACTCGATCTCCTGTGGTCACAAATCGGCTCTAACGACCGCCTCCAGCGTTACAGCTCACGTCTCGTTCTTGAGCAAATTTCCGTCGCCTCGTGGCTCTCTCGCATCGATCAAGAAGCCGATCCGTGGCGCGTCATCACCGCCGCCATCGCCGTCTCTCGCACCGGCACCAAAGAACAAACCGCCGCAGCGTTGCAATCGTTAGACCGCCTTGATTGGGCAAAACTCGAAAAACAGCAACAACTCAACTGGCTGCGCGCCGCCGGTCTCGTCTTCGCCCGCCACGGTCCGCCGGAAGCAGCGGCTCGCCAGAAAGTCCTCGCGAAAATAGACTCCAGTTTCCCCGCCAGCGACGATTTCCTGAACCGCGAACTCTGCCGGATGCTCTCGTATCTTCAAGCACCCGGCATCGTCGCCCGCACTCTAACACTAATGGACATCGCCGGTCCATCGCCCGCGCCGGATTGGTTGGCACTCGCCAAACGCAACGGCAACTACGGCAAGACCGTCGAGGAAATGATCGCCAACCTCCCGCCCGCCCAAGTCATCCATTACGTTTACTGCCTGCGCGTCGTCCAAGGCCCATGGAAAGCGGACGAACGCAAACGCTTCTTCGCCTGGCTTGCCAAACTATCAGCGAACAGCGGCGGCGAAAGCTACACCGGTTTCATCCTCGACCTCCGTAAGGAAACCCTCGCCACCTGCACCCCCGAGGAACGCGAGTGGGTGGAAAAACTCCCCACCGGTGCCCCTCCCAATCCATTCGCCAACCTCCCCCAAATCAAAGGCCCTGGCCGCGAGTGGACCATCGACGAAGTGGTGAAACTCGCCGACAGCGGACTCGAAGGCCGCGACAAAGAGCACGGCAAGGACATCTACCGCGCCAGCCTCTGCGCCGCCTGCCACCGCCTCGGCAACGAAGGCGGAGCCGCCGGTCCCGATCTAACATCACTCGCCGGACGCTTCGTCGTCCGCGACCTCGCCGAGGCCATCCTCGATCCCAGTAAAGTCGTCTCCGACCAATTCGCCTTCGACCTCATCACCCGCCAAGACGGCACCCAAGTGACCGGCAAGATCATTGAGGAGAAGGACGAAAAATGGATCATCGCCACCAGCCCCTTCGATTTCACCCAGACCACCGAGATCGAGCGCAACGACATCAAAAGCATCAACCATTCCCCAGTCTCCCCGATGCCTCCCGCCCTGATCAACCGCCTCAATCCAGACGAACTCAAAGACCTCCTCGCCTACTTGTTAGGTAAGTGACCGACCTTTCATCCTCCGGTTTTACGTGGCGAGCCGCACAGACCTGTTGGCGGTGAAATCGATCAAGGAAGTTGCAGCCGAGTTCGTGGCACTCGAACAGCCAATCCTCCACCGTGTCGAGATCCGCCTGCTTGCCCCCGACGATACCCTGGAGCGGGAGCGTTTCCGCAAACTCATCGAACAACATCACTCTCCCAAGAGCGACACTCTGGTCGGCGAACAACTCCGGGATGTGGCCGAAGTGGACGGTCGGTGGATCCCCTTGCTGAGCTGGAGCGCGGCGGCCAATCACCTCAAAGATCGCGAGCAATGGTTAGACTGCGCGGCAAACAATGGCAAACGCAGCATTGAGCGAGTGGTGAGTGGGGGTTCAAATTAACCCAAATCCGTGACAGTTTTCTTCGCAGACTCCTGCCGGATTTCTGACTAACGAGCGACTCAAGATGCGAAACCATGCGACATCGAACGAATCCGCAAACGCACAAAGACCATGAAAACGAATCAGGACGCAGCAACTGCTGCAAACCAACCAGATGGCGGAGAGGGTGGGATTTGAACCCACGGTGAGTATTACCCCACGTCTGATTTCGAATCAGGTGCCATAGACCACTCGACCACCTCTCCTTGAACAGGCGGGAAAGTGTTCATAGCCTCTAGGTTTGTAAAGCCTCCAGTTTGATTTAATCCGGGAAAACAATGGCGCGGTGGCCGTCGATGATCGTGCGGTCATGGACGTGGTAGCGAATCCCCTTGGCGAGGGCGATCCGCTCGCAATGACGGCCCAAGCGGACGAGGTCGTTGGGGGTGTGGAAATGCTGCACGCGATCCACTTCCTGCTCGATGATCGGCCCGGCGTCGAGGTCTGCTGTGACGTAGTGGCAGGTGGCACCGATCAATTTTACCCCGCGCTCGTAGGCTTGTTTGTAGGGATTTGCACCGATGAAGGCTGGAAGGAAACTGTGGTGGATGTTGATGATGCGGCCTGCGAAGTCGGTGCAGAAATCATTGGGCAAGATCTGCATGAAACGGGCGAGGACGATCAGTTCGACGTCTTGCTCCTCGATCAACCGTCGGATTTCAGCGAAGCCGCTCGCCCGGTTTTCGCCGTCCATCTGGACTTGGTGAAATGGAATTTCCGCCCGCCCGGCGGTGGCGCGGCAGTTGTCGCGGTTGCCGATGATGGAGGTGATTTCGATGGGCAGTTCATCGAGTTCGGCGCGCCAGAGGATCTCGTTGAGGCAATGGTCGGTCTTGGTGACGAGCACGGCGGTTTTCATGCGATAGGGCAGCCGCCGGAAATGCCAGTTTGCCTGCAAGGAGCGCCCGAGTGTGCCGAATCCGTCGATGAAGTCCTGAGCGGCCACATCCAGATCTACGGTTTCGATTTCTAGGCGGGCGAAAAATCTCCCGCCGAGTTTGTCGGAAAATTGTGCGAACTCGACGAGGTTGCCCCGGTAACCGGCGACGTAGCTGGCGATTTTTGCCACGATTCCCGGTTGGTCGTGGCAGGTGATTTTAAGAATTAATCCAGGGCGCGACATGCGGCGACAGACTGGGTGGCCGCTCTCTCAGCGTCAATCATCGCTCGTTGAGGGACAGCTCAGGCGGCAAACAACAGTATCAACGCTGCAATGATCAAGACCGCCAAGCCCGCCAGCCACTGGCGGCGACTCTTCGGGTGGGATGAATCGCGCCTCAGTTCGCGGCTGACTTGCGGCGAGGCGCGGCGAACGATGGCATCGATCACCTGAGGCGGCACTTCGGCGGAGCGCGCAGGCACCGATTTCGTCAGACTCCACCCTGCGAAATCCAAGTCGTCTGCGGCCAAGGCGAGGTCGTCTGGGTAGGCGACGCTGCGACCGTGGTAGTTGTCTCTGACGAGCGCCGTGACCACGGCTTCATCCACGAAGCCGTCCCGTTCGATCAGGTGCGAGGCGGAATCATCGTCGGCGCGGCGAGTCGGAAACGGGCTGAGACAGAGTGGTTTCATGATTGGCGTGAATGGATTCGCCGATTTGTTAGGGTTTAACTTAGGAATCGTCAATTGTTAATGTTTCCTAACTAAATCCGAAGGTGGGGACTGAGGTGTTAGAGTGGCCTGATGCTTGGAGTTGCAATCGCCTAGGTTTCAACCAAGGATTGACCCATTCCATGTCTATCCCGAATCCCGACGACTTGCTGTTACTGATCCGCTGCCCTTCCTGCGGGCAGCGATTCAAGGTCGGAGATGATTTGCGCGAGCGCACCGTGGAGTGCGGCGGTTGTGAACATCGCTTCCGGATCAACGACGACGTGATCGTGCGTGGCCGCAAATTCTA
>JAYTLO010000188.1:0-1589 GCA_043729385.1 Akkermansiaceae bacterium | reverse complement strand
GGTCTGGATGAGCGTCATGGTCTCGAACATTTCATCCAGAGTCCCCGCGCCGCCGGGCATCACGATGAAGGCATACGAGTATTTCACGAGCACCACCTTGCGGGTGAAAAAGTAACGCATCGTCACCGAGCGCTGGACGTAGGGATTGAGCATTTGCTCGAACGGCAGCTCGATATTCACCCCGAGCGAACGCCCGCCAGCCTCGAAGGCACCTTGATTTCCTGCCTGCATGATTCCGGGGCCGCCGCCGGTGATCACGGTGAAGCCGAGCCTCGCGCACGCGGCTCCCATCTGCCGCGCCATTTCATAATACTGGCTGCCCGGCTTGGTCCTCGCCGAGCCGAAGATGGTCACGCAGGGTCCGGCGAAATGCAGCGCGCGGAATCCCATCAGTAGGTCCTTCGCCACGCGGAAGATCGTTGATAGATCGTGCAGCCGCGAACTCGGACCCGATAGCAGCGACCGATCCGGCGTCTCCAGCTCGAAGATTTCCTGCGCGATGATTTCCTTCTCGGTGATCTTGAGCGCTTCGACCTGTGGCAGTTTCGGGCATTCGGGTGAACTCACGGCAGAGCGTTAGCAGCAATTCCGCCCCATGGGAAAAACGAAAAACGCGCCACTTGGACTGCGTGCAGCCTGCTGCCGCTTTGATGCACGCAGCCTGCTGCGGCATGAAGCGGGAGTGGCTGGTGAAAACCACCTCCGCCCCCCAGCAGGCTGGCAACCCTGAAAGCGGCAGCGTGATGCACGCAGTCCAAGGCGACGAAGAGAAATCAGGCGGCGAAATTTGCAGCAACTGCATCCCAGTTCACCAAGCTCCAAAAAGCGGCGATGTAATCCGGGCGGCGGTTCTGATAGTTGAGGTAGTAGGCGTGTTCCCACACATCGAGTCCGAGAATCGGGGTGTCGCCGCAGCCGCCGAACTCGGCACCCATCAGCGGGTTGTCTTGGTTGGCGGTGGAGCAGACGGTCAGCGAGCCATCCGCTTTTTTGCAAAGCCACGCCCAGCCGGAGCCGAAGCGGGTGGTGCCGGCCTTGGCGAACGCTTCCTTAAACGCATCGAACGAGCCGAATGCCTTGTCGATGGCCGCTGCGAGATCGCCGCTTGGGGCTTTCGCGCCGCCTGGGGCGATGACTTTCCAGAAAAACGTGTGGTTCACGTCGCCACCGGCATTGTTGCGGACGGCGGTGCGGATGTCCTCGGGGACGGCGGCAAGATTGCCGATTAGTGCGGCGGAGGTCAGGGATTCCAAATCCGACTTGCCGGCGATCGCGGCATTGAGATTGGTGATGTAAGCGTTGTGGTGCTTCGAGTGATGGATTTCCATCGTGCGCGCGTCGATCAGGGGCTCGAGCGCGTCATAAGCGTAACCGAGGGCGGGGAGTGTGTGGGCCATGGGAGTTGAGGAGTTTGATTTGCGTATCGCGGGGTCATTCGATACGACGAACGAACTCTGCGAGACCCCATACGAAACCAAGCTAGCAGCCACCCGCAAGGACAAATCCACAATGCCTCCCCAACTCGCCCTCTACCTCCCGCAAATCATCGCCGCCGTCCTCGGACTATTCTTCGGCTGGCTTTTCACCCG
>JAYTLO010000187.1:0-42589 GCA_043729385.1 Akkermansiaceae bacterium | reverse complement strand
GGAGGCGCGCGGGCTGGTGGCCGGGGTAGTCGGCAGGATGGAGATTCTGCTATTTCCTAACCAACTAAGTGCAGAAGTAGAGGATTGAGTCGCGAATGTCTTACTGACGGCCAGGCTAACAGGGGCCGCCGTGGGCATCAAACTCTCCACGGTGTAGATGGGCTTGAAGAGTTTGGGGAATTTCCGATCTCGAGTGTAGAAGGAAAGCTTGAGGGTGACGGTGCCATCGACAGCGACGGGTTTCCCATAGTCCACATAGACGTCTTTGCTATTCCGAGGGCTGCTGGCGTTCTGGAGACGGAGGCTGGGATAGGCCGCTTTATACTTGCTGAAATCGACATGAAGGCGGAAGCCATTGACCGGAAGCGGGGTGGTGTTAGTGACTTTGACGGTCACATCAAATAGCCCGGAGCGGCGGTTGACCTTGATGTTTTTCTTGATGGGCTGGATGGCCTTCATGGCAAGAGTGCCGACTTGGATGATGAAGGTGTCCGCCACGGTGCCACCCAGTCCATCGCTGGCTTGGAGGGTGACTTCAGTGACTCCGGAGGCGAGACCTTGGAGGTTTAGGTTGTTACCGCTGATGACGGCGGAGGCTTTGCCGCTGCTGTTCGCTACGACGGCGTAGGTGAGTGGATCGGACTCGATGTCGGTGAACTTAGCGGGCAGCGCGATGGTGCGGGTTTGATTGATAGTTAGAATTTGATCCTCAAGGCCGGGGGCGACGACGGTGGGAGCGTCATTGATCGGATTGACGGTGACGGTGGTGGTCTGCGCGATGCCTCGGAGGTCTGCGTCCGCTGCGCTAACCGATGCTTGGGCGGCGAAGGTGAAGCTGGGGGTATTGAGGCTGTTGAGATTGGCGGCAGGGAGGAACCTGAGTCCGGCTGCGCCTTGGGCTTTGGTGATGAAGCCGCCTGAGGCGATGGCGGTGAGTCCATCCCCTTGATAGAGCGTGCCGTTGAGGATGCCGGTGATCTTGTAATGCGTGGTCAATCCGCCATCCGCCGTGTTTGCGGTGATGACGAGGCAAGTGGTGGACTGGACATCCTCATCGGTGGTGGTGGTGGTGAGGGTTGGCTCGAAGGCGAAGGCTTCATAAGCGCCGGAGTCGGGTGCGGGGCCACGAGTGCGGACGTTCGGCGTGCCGCGTTGATCGACTGGGAGGACTTCTGCCAAATCGAGGTCGCCATCGACGTCAAAGGTGTCGGCAGGCAGGTTCGCGGCGAGGCCGTTGTTGATGGCGGGGCTGCCGTTGAGGAGCATGTGGGTCAGCATCGAGCCACCGTTGTTTGCGAGGGACGCGAGGAGCGGATTGCGCGGAGAGGCTCCTATGCCGGTTAGGTCGTTGGTGCCGGTAAAGCCGGTCGCGGTGCCGACGTTGCCGATGAGGTTGCCGCCACCGGAGATAAAGGTGCCAGCTACATCGGGGATTGTGGTGTTGTTCACGTTGCCTCCGATGATGCTGTTGGAAACGGTTAGCACAGCGCTGGCGTGGGCGACACTGCCACCGCTGCCCGTTGTGGTGTTGCGGGTGATGGTGCAGTTGCTGATGCTGACGGTTGGATTCGTTCCAAAGAACATCGCGCCGCCGCTTGGTGCGCTATTGCCAGTGACGGTGCTGTTGAGCAGGTAAATCGTTTCCGACGCGACCGCAGTGCCCGTGCTGATTGCACCGCCACCGATGGTTGTGGCCGTATTACCGCTGATGGTGCTGCTCACCACGTTGAGTGTGGAACCGCTGACGTAAATGCCGCCACCATTGAGCTGCGATGTGGAGCCGCTCACGGTGCTGCGTAGTAAGGTGACATTCGAGCCACCGACGACGTTAATTGCGCCACCCCAGCTCGTTGTTGAGCCGTTCGTCGCGGTTAGATCAGACAGGCGAACGATCGCTCCACTGTTGATGTTGAAGACGCGGCTCGCTGCGTTGCCGCTGAGGGTCAGCAGTTGGGCACCCGTGCCTTGAACGACGACGTTGCTACTGATGACCAATTGGCCAGAGGTCAAAGTGATGGTCTGCGCGGTGGCAAACGTGGTGGCGTTAAAGGTGATCGTGTCGTTGCCTGCGATGGCGTTGGCGTTCAGCACGGCCTGACGCAAAGTGCCTTCACCGGCGTCGTTGGTGTTGATGACGAGGAAGTCGTTTTGACTAATGGTGACGGTGGCGTCGGCGGGTGAGCCGGTGGTGTAGGCAGCATTATTGGTGATGTTTAAGCGGGCAGTCTCGGCTGCTTCGGCGTGAAGGTCTGCGGTGGGCGTTAGAGTGATATCGACGAAGGCCTGACCTTCGGGGATGACGATGGTGCCGGTGCTGCCAGCCGCGAGTGAGCTGAAAGTGGCTCCAGTCTGGGTCCAATCGGTAGCGGTGGCGGTGCTGCTAGAGTCGATGGCGAGCTGGACGGTGGTGGCTCCCAGGACGCTGTTGCGGGTGATGCGGTAGGTGCCGGTGGCGGCGGTATTTTCGTCGGCATTTGCATCGGTGGCGGCGATGGAAACAGTGAGGACATCATCGTCGGCGGTGGTGACACTGACGGTCTGGTCGGCGAGGCTGTCGAAGGTGTTTTCCGAGGAAGCGTCATTGATCGCGACAGTAATGGTGGAGGACTGGGATCCATCCACCTGCGTGTCATTCGCGGCGGTAACAGTAACGTTCTGGGCGACATTCCAGTTCGCGTTGGTGAAGGTCAGTACCGGGGGCGAGACGGTGGATGCGGTCGTATCATTGCTGGAAACCGTGAAGGCGACCGATGTGAGCGGCTGGGCGGTGAGAACGACGGTGAAGGTGTCGGTCGTGTTAGGCTCGGTGACAGCAGTGCTGCCGCCGCTTTGGACGATGGCGAATCCAGGAACGTCGTTGTCGGTGGTACTGACTGCGACGGTCTGGTCGGCGAGCGGATCGAAGGCGTTGTCCGAGGTGGCGTCATTTACCGCGACGGTGACGGTGCTGGCGATGCCGCCATCGACCAGGAAGTCATCGGCGGCGGAGACGGTCACGATTTGTGCCACATTCCAGTTCGAATTGGTGAATGTGAGCGATCCGGACGAAACGGTGGACTCGGTGGTGTCATTGCTGGAAACGTTAAACACGACATTGCCAACTGGCTGGGCAGTGAGGACTACGGTAAAGCTGTCGGTCGTGTTAGGCTCGGTGACGGCGGTAATGCCACCGCTTTGGACGATGGCGAATCCGGCGACATCGTTGTCGGCAGTGGTGACGGCGACGGTCTGGTCGGCGAGCGGGTCGAAGGCATTGTCCGAGGCCGCGTCATTGACCGAGACGGTGATGGTACTGGCGACGCTGCCGTCCACGAGCACGTCGTCTGCGGCGGTGACGATCACGGTTTGCGCGACATTCCAGTTGGCCGTGGTGAAGGTGAGCGCTGACGCAGAGACCGTGGCTTCGGTGGTGTCGCCGCTGATCACGTTGAGCACCACGTTGGTGAGCGGCTGGGCACCCAAAGCGACGCTGAAGCTGTTGGTGGAGGCAGGCTCAGAGACCGCTGTAATTCCGGTGCCGCTCTGGCCGATCATGACGGAAGCAAGATCGTCGTCTGCGGTGGCCACGCTGACGGATTGGTCGGCAACGGGATCGAAAGCATTGTCAGAAGCCGCGTCGGTCACGGCAAC
Organism: Akkermansiaceae bacterium; assembly: GCA_043729385.1. GTDB lineage: Bacteria > Verrucomicrobiota > Verrucomicrobiia > Verrucomicrobiales > Akkermansiaceae > Luteolibacter. The sequence continues at coordinate 38,959 of JAYTLO010000187.1, read as the reverse complement.
GGTGATCTGGCTGGTGATCGTGCCGTCAACCAGCAGGTCGTCGGCAGGAGCGACTGTCACGGTTTGAGCGACATTCCAGTTTGCAGAGGTGAAGGTCAGCGCGGCGGTGGAGACGGTGGCCTCGGTGGTGTCACCACTGGAAACTCCGAGCACGACATCGGATAATGGCTGGGCGGTGAGAACGACGGAGAAACTGTCGGTGGCCGAGTTTTCGGTAATCGCTGTTGTGCCTCCGGTTTGGACGATGGTGAATCCTGCGATGTCGTTGTCGGCGGTGGTGACGCTAACGGCTTGATCCGCGATCAGGTCGAAGACGTTGTCCGAAGTGGCGTCGTTAACCGTAACGGTGATGGTGGAGTTTTGCGGACCATCCACGATCAAATCATCGGCTGCGGTGACGGTGATGATTTGGGCAACGTTCCAGTTCGAAGTGGTGAAGGTCAGTGCGGATGTAGAAACGGTGGCTTCGGTCGTATCGTTGCTGGAAACTCCGAGCACGACATCGGTGAGCGGCTGGGCGTTGAGAACCACGGTGAAGCTGTCGCTGGTGGCGGGCTCGCCGACGGCGGTGGTGCCGCCGCTTTGCACAATGGTGAAGCCGGCGATATCGTTGTCGGAAGTAGTCACGCTAACGGTTTGATCAGCGAGTGCGTCGAACGCGTTGTCCGAGGCGGCATCATTGATCGTGATGGTAATGGTGGAATTTTGGGATCCATCGACGAGCACATCATCGGCCGCGGTGACGGTCACGGTCTGGGCAACATTCCAGTTGGCGGGCGTGAAGGTCAACGCTCCGGCGGAGGCGGTGGACTCGGCGGTATCGTTGCTGGAAACCTCGAATACGACATCGGCAAGCGGTTGGGCACTGAGGACCACGGTGAAAGTATCCGTAGTGGCTGGCTCGCTAACAGAAGTGCCACCGCTTTCGGCGACGGAGTAGCTGGCGGTATCATCGTTGTTGATGGCGGAGCCGGCGGTGGCGGTGTTGATCGCGTAGCCACCTGAAGCGTTGCTGAGAGTGACGGTGAAATTCTCGTCAGGCTCGACGGTCGAGTCCTTGCTCACATTGATCGTTAAAACGGCGCTGGCTTGGGTGTCCGGGATGGTGAAGGTGCCGGCTGGCAGCGTGCCACCGAAGTCGGCGGCGTTGGCCGTGCCGGAAACTGCGTAGTTCATCGTGACGGCGCCCGTGGTGCTGCCGGTGCGCGAGACGGTGAAGTTAAATGCGGTGGTGCCGGCTCCGGTGCCTTCTGCTGCGCTTGGCGCGTTGGCGGCGATGGCAAGCGACAGGCTGGTGATGGCGTAGTTGTTGGAATCGGTGGTGCCGGTGCCGGTGTTTCCTGCCGGGTCGGTCACGCCGGTGTTGTCCAGAGTGATCGCATTGTTGGCGACGGTGACGTTGGGCGTGGGTGTTAGAGTTGCGTTCCAAGTCACGCCACCATCGGTGGAGGAGACGGATGTGAGCGTGCCGTTACCGATGGTTAGATCGGCATTGGTGAAGCCGGTGACGGGTTCGCTGAAGGTGACGGTCACCAACGAGGTTTCACCGATCATGAGGTTGTTGTGCGAGACCACGATGGTGGCGGTGGGGCGGAAGGTATCGATGGCGTAATTGCCAGAGGTGCCCGAGCCGCTGCCGGCATTTCCGGCTGAATCCGTGATGCCGGTTAGATCCAAGGTCAGGAGATTGGAAGGATCGGTGACGGACGTGTTCGGTGTGAGGGTGGCCGTCCAGGTGATGCCGCCATCTGCACTGCCGAGGCCGCTCAATGCGCCATTGGGCGTGGTGACGTCTGCAGGGGTGAAGCCGCTAACCCCTTCGGTGAAGGTGAAGGTCACGGTGGAGGTTTCGCCGATCCTGAGGGAACTGTCTGACAGCGTGATGGCGGATGCGAGAGCGGGTCCTGCGGTATCGATGGCGTAATTTCCAGAGGTGTCGGAACCGCTGCCGGTGTTTTCGGTGGGATCGATGATGCCAGTTAGATCCAAGGCCAAGACATTGGTCAAATCGGTGACGGCAGGGTTCGGAGTCAACGTGGCGGTCCAAGTCATGCCGCCGTCCACGCTTCCGAGGCCGGTCAATACGGCATTGGGCGTAGTGACATCCGCAATGGTGAAGCCGCTGACTGCTTCGGTGAAAATGAAGGTGATGGTGGAGGTTTCACCGATTCTGAGAGAGTTGTCCGAAAAACTGATAGCAGATGCGAGCGCGGGGCGGACGTTATCGATGGCGTAATTTCCAGAGGTGTCGGAACCGCTGCCGGTGTTTCCGGCAAGATCGGTGATGCCAGCTAGATCCAAGGTCAGGACATTGGTCAAATCGGTGACGGCAAGGTTCGGCGTGAGTGTCGCCGTCCAGATGATGCCGCCGTCCAAGCTGCCGAGGCCGCTCAATGCGCCATTGGGCGTGGTGACATCCGCAGTGGTGAAGCCGCTGACTGCTTCCGTGAAGGTGACGGTCACCGTGGAAGTTTCACCAATCCTGAGGGAGTTGTCTGAGAGGGTGATGGGCGATGCGAGAACGGGCCGGGCCGTATCGATTGAGTAGTTCGGGGAAACTGAGTTGCCGGTGCCAGGGTTGCCCAAGGTGTCGGACACGCCGGATCTGTCGAGGGTGATGACGTTGGTGATATCGGTGACGGACGAGTCTGGCGTGAGGGTGGCGGTCCAAGTGATATTGTCGCTGGTGGCGACGGCTGAGAGCGCGCCGTTAGAAACTGTCAGATCGGCATTGGTGAAGGCCGTCACGGGTTCGGTGAAGGTGAAGGTGAAGGTCACGGTCGCGCTGTCGCCGATTTTCAACGCGGTGTCGCTGAGGGTGATGGCACTGGCGAGGTCCGGGGCGGTGACATCACGGGTGACGGTGCGATCCGTGCTGGTGGAGGCCGGATTAAAAACACCGCCGGAACTGAGGGCTGAGCTGGCATTCACTGCGGCGATGACGGTGCCGGAGCCGGTCATACCGGTGACGGCCACATTGTAGGTGCTGGGTCCACCGGTAATGGCGGCTGTGGTGGCTCCGGCGGTGCCGGTCAGGGTGACATCGGCTGCGTCATCGAAGTCGGTGACGGGCTCGCTGAAGACGGTGGTGAAATTGACGGTGCTGGCGTTGGTCGGATCGGCCTGGGTGGAGGCTTGGTTGAGGGTGACGGTCAGACTGTCATCATTGGTGATGGTGCTACTCGCCGGTGCACCGGTGACGACGTAGCCATTGTCGGGGGTGGTGAGGGTGACGGTGAAGGATTCGTCCAACTCGGCCAAAACATCGCCACTGACGGGGATGGTGACAGTGGTGGCGGCGCTGCCATCCGCGATGGTGGCGGTGCCGGTGGGCAGGGTGCCGCCGAAGTCGGCGGCGTTCACAGCGGCTCCACCCACAGCGTAGGTCATGGCCACCGCGCCGGTGGTAGGACCAGTGCGGGTGATGGTGAAGACGAAGTCCGTGGTGCCGGAATTGCCTTCACTGATGGCGGCGAGATTGCCGATGGAGACGGATTTTTGAAGCTCAAAGGCTCCGATATCGACGGTGCCGATGGCACGTGTGAAGGTGGTGCCGCGTTGGTCGAAAGGCAGTGGTTCGACGGTATTAGTATCGCCATCAAGGTCGAATGTATCGGCAGGGATGCTGGCAGGGAGACCGGCGTTGAGCGCAGTGCTGCTAGAAAGCAGGGCGTGGGTCTGGGTGGGGCCGCCGTTGTTGGCGAGCAAGGCGAGCTGCGGGTTGATCGGCGCGGCTCCGGTGCCGACTTGGTCGCTGTTGACGGTGTTGGTAAAGCCGGTGGCGGTGCCCGCGTTGCCGATGAGATTGCCGCCGCCGGAGGTGAAGGCTCCGTCCATGTCGGGGAGTGTCGTGTTGTTCACGTTTCCAGCGATGATGCTGTTGGACACGGTGACCGCGCCACCGAACTGTCTCACGCCGCTGCTTCCGCCCACGCCGTTGTTGTTGGTGATGGTGCAGTCCCTGATGGTGGTGCTTGAGGCACTCGCAAAAATAGCACCGCCATTAAAAGCATTGCTGATGGTGGTGCTGTTGCCGGACAGCGTCGAATTGACCAGCGTTAGGGCGGAGCCAGCGGAGTGAATGCCACCGCCGCCGGCCGCTCCCGTCATTGTATTGCCCGAGATCGTGGAATTGACCATCGAGAGTGTCCCCGAAGCCTGAGCAATGCCGCCGCCGAAACTCGTGGTCGTGTTGCCGCGGATCGCACAGGCAATGATTGACACCGTGGCATTTGAGCCGGTGTTGATCAGCAGACCGGCACCAGCGCCGGTGCAATTGCCGCCTGTCAGGGTCAGCCCGATGAGCTGCACCGTTTTTACCGGACCCGTCTGCACGAGGAACACGCGGCTGGTTGCTAAGAGCGCCGCTGTGTTTTGCACGATCAGCAAATCCGCGCCAGGACCGGCGATGATTATGTCTGTGTCGAGACTGATCTCGCCGCCGGAGAGCGTGATGGTGTCCGCGCTGGCATCGGTGAAGTTCACCGTGCCACCGGTGCCATCCGAGAAGGTGATGGTGTCGGTGCCTGCGATGGTGTTGGCATTCAGCACCGCCTGCCGCAGCGAGCCGGTGGCGCTGTCGGCGGTGGTGGTGACGAGGAAGCTGTTCGCACTGATGGTGACGGTGGCGTTCGCAGGTGATCCGACGACGTAGCCGCTGCCGGTGGCGACATTGAGGCGTGCGGTTTCAGCCGCCTCGGCACCGTTCGGACTCTCGGTGAGGGCGGTGAGCGTGACGGTGGCGCTGGTCTGACCGTCCGGGATGGCGATGGTGCCCGCGCCGGTGGCAGTGTCGAAGGTGAGCGTGCCGGTGGAGGTTAGATTGAAATCGGTGGCTGCGGTGGCGGTGCTACTGGCATCGAGCTGGAAGCTAACGGTGAGGACACCGCTGGTGCTAGCCCGGCTGAAGGTGTAAAGACCCGTGGCTCCGTCTTCCAACGCGGTGGCGGTGGTGGCGACAAGGCTGACGGACTCGCCGATGCTGCGAGTGAACTGGGTGGCGGCGCTGTTGTCATTGAGCGCGGCATCCTGCGCCACATTGTCGGCGATGTCGGCGGTCACGGTGACACCCGGGCCGCTGGGGGTGAGGTCAAAGGTGTAGCTGGCTCCGCTGCCGGCGAAGTTGCCCTTTGTGGCATTGGCGACGGTGATGTCGGTGAGGTCGAAGCCGGTGACAGTCTCGCTGAATGTCACGGTCACGGGGATGACGGCGTTTGGCGCGGGATTTCCCGTGGCGCTGGTCATGGCGACGGTGGGAGTGGTGTTATCGACGGCGTAGGTTTCGTCGGTGGCTGGCTCGGTGCCGGGCACGATGTTTCCTGCGGTATCCACGATGTTTTGGCCCGCTGCTAGGTTCAGCCCGACACTGCCAGTGAAGCTGGCGAGGTCGCCACCGCTGACGGTGATATCATACTGGGCGGCGCTGCCGGAGACGCCGGTGATGGTGGCGGTGGTGGTGCCATTGATGGTGAAATCCGCTGCGTTCACATTGACGACGCTCTCGCTGAAGGTGGCGCGGAAGACGAGGCTGTCTGCGTTCGTGTTTTGGCCGGATGGCGTGAGTCGGGCGATGCTGGAGAAGGCGGGAGCGGTGCGGTCGAGGGTGTAAACCTGGCCAGTGAAGGGCTGGTTGGTGACGTCGTGGCTGAGGCTGGTGTCGTTGGTCAGATTCAGGCCAAGGGTGCCATTTCCCGATCCGGTGCTGGCGGTGATGGTCCAGATATTGCCCACTCCTGCGCTAACGCCGGTGATGGCTGGGGAACTGAGGAGGCCGGAGTTCACCAGGGTGAAATTGCTAGCGGTCAAGCCACCGACAGGTGTGGAGAAGTCGATTTGCCAAGACGTGCCGGAGGCATTGGAAGGGCTGGAATCCAAGCGGTCGAGCGAGACGACGGTGGCATCTGGACGCTCGACGGGGGTGACAGTGGGGTCGGCTGAGCCGGCGACGGATGGATCGTCGGTGAGGGCGCTGGCGAAATTGCTACCGCTGGTGGTGCCTTGGCTGGAGATGGCCTGTGTGTTCGCGGGATCGTTGATATTGACGGTATAGACGATGGTCACGCTCTTGCCGGGAGGCAGGGTGCCGATGGTGATAGGTACCGTGAGAAAACGCGGGGTGGTGTCGGTGGCGGGGAGTGCGGCAGGTGCCTCGCCGGACTGGGGCAGGCGGCGCTCGCCCCGAGTGAGGAAGCCGAACATGATGCTTTTCCGGTCCTGAGAATTGTAGGAATCGGGGAGGCCGAGGCGGTGGCCCATTTCATGCATGAGGGTGGTGAGGAGGTCCACTCGGCCTGCGGCGGGATTTGAAATTTCCGAAAACTCGGCGTCATCGCCCGGTGTGGGGTCGATGAACCAGACGTTTCCAGCGGCGCTGGGGCTGATTTCAATGAGATCGCCGGTGGCTTGGCCGAGGTGAAGAGTGTCGAGATCGCGGATTTCGAAACGAAGGGCTTTAAGTGCGGATTTTTGCTCCGAGGTGAGTCCGGTGGCGGCCCAGCGGGACTTGGCTTCGACGACGAGTTTCTCGAGATTTTCGGCAGTGAGGGATGGCGATTCGAGATTTGAAATTTGAGATTTCAGATCAGTGGACTCGGGCGTGGAGGGGATCGGGGAAAGGGAAGCTGAAACCTCAGACGCGCTTGCCGTCGGCGTCGCGGCGAAGAGGAGCGGCAGAGGCAGCGGTGTGGTGATAGGAAGCGGAACAGACCCGGTGGTGGCGAAGTAGCCGTCGGTGGTGACTGCGGCATTATCGGTCGCCAAGGCGGTGGCGATGGTGCCGGAGTTGTTGCCTTGAAGGAAGGAAATGACAGCGGCGGTGTTGAAGGCGGTTCCTGCGTAGGAAGGCATTTCCACGCGGGCGCGCTGACGCTGGCGGATGCGGATGTCGCCGTTTTTGAAAGCTCCGCCGGTTAGGGAATTGCTGGAGAGATTGAGGCGCACGGTGGGCGCATCGACCTGGCTGAAAACGTTGGTGGAAGTGATGCCGAGGTTGAACTCGATCGCCTCGCGCGGGGTGCCGTTGATGTTGTTCGTATCGCTGAGTTCGGCGACGGAATTTCCGGTGATGTTGAGGTTGAAAACCGCACTGCCGTCGCCCGCGGTGATGCCGATGCCCCGGTCTGCCGCGCGGCGAATGGTATTGCCGGTGATGGCGGAGGTGTGCGCGCCGTTGCCACGGGCTTCGACGGCGATGCCGTGCGATTGCGCCGATCCGGAGAAGGCGACGCCGGTGGTCCCGATGAGATTGTTGCGGACAAAACCATTGAAGACCGCCGTCGAAGCGGAGGTGCCTTGGATTACGGCGATGGCGACTGCGGTCGCGCCGTTGATGGAGTTGCCATCGATGTCGTAATTCACGGTGCCATTGTAGCCGGGAACGCCGGTGGCTGCGGCGATGGTGATGCCCTGGCCTAGACCGCTGGAGTGGCCGCCGGTGAGAGTGTTGTTCTTGAAGGTGACGTTCAAGTTTCCGCTGTTGAGGGCGTTTGACTGGAAGTGATCGCCCTTGTTAGCGGAAAAGGTCGAGCTCTGGATGTTTCCCGTGATGATGGCTGTGCTCAGCGACTCGAGGAACACGCCGTCGTTGTTGTTCGTTTCAGCCGTCTTGCCGGTGATGGTGCTGCCAGTCATCGTGAAAGCGGCGGTGCCGCTGCTGTTCCGAACGGTGAACTGATTATAATAGTTCCCGGTGAATTGAGAATTGGTGACCAGGCCAGTGCCAAACAAGCCGACAGGCGCGGGGCTGACGACACCGGACCCGCCGAAATCGACGCCGTCCTCGTTGATGGCGTTGCCGTTGTTCGTCACGTTCGAGCGGTTCATGGAGAAGCCGGTGACCGACGTGCCGCTGATTCCGTCATCGCCGCTGGCGGTGATGTTCAGGTAGTTCAGACTAACATTCCGCGTGGAAGTGAGGAGCACTCCGGCACCGGTGGTATTTTGAATCGTGCCGCCGCTGCCGTTGTTCGTGCCGCCGCCGTCGCCGGTGACCGTTAGACCGCCGAGGTTTCCGGTGGAATCGAGGACGATACCGTTGACGCCGCCGTTTGAGGAAATGCTTCTGAAATTCAGGCCACTCGAGCCGATGGTGGTGTTCGCCACATTCAGTGCGGTGGCCGTCGTGTTGGTGAGGGTGTTAGCAGAGCCGGTGACGTTCACCGTACCGCCGCCCGTGGCGGTGAAAGCGGAATTCGTGCTGATGCTGGAGGTGATGCCGCCGGTGAAATTGATGGTCGCGCCTGTGTTGGTGGTGAGCGAGATACCGGTGCTGCCGGGGCTATCCGTGATCAGGCTGCTGAAGGTGACGGTGCCAGTGGTCTTGCCGGTAATGTTCACGGAGCTGCCCGCGCTGTTAGTAATGACACTGCCGATGTTGACCGTGGCGGTGCCGCCGCTGATGAACACATCATTTCCCGAAACGCCGGTGATCGTTCCGGTGGTGGTGGTGAAGATGCCGGTGCAGCCGGTGAGGTTGATGCCGCTGGTGCTGCTGCTCGTCGTCGCCGCAGTGTCGAGTGTCACTGCGAGCGCACCGCTGGTGCCGACGGTGAAGACTGGGCCTGTGCCGTTGCAATTCACATTGCTCACCGTCAGCGTGCCGACGGCGGTGCCCACGATGTCGCCTGTAGGTGGTGTCACCAATCGTGAAGCCCCTGAGTGTGTTGCCCGTCGCGAGTGTGACGCCGTTGCCACTTGCGTTAGAAATCACGGGATCGGTGCCCGCCGCGTTGAGTGTGACGGAATTGACCACCAGTGCTTCGTTTTGGCCCGCCAAAGTCTGATCTGCTAGGAGCGTGATGCCGCCCGTGTGCACCCCGGAACCCGTGCGGAGGAAAAGCGTGTCGCCCACGGCATCCGGCCCGGTCGCGCCGCTGACGGCGGAGAGAGAGGTGAATGGCCGGACGGAGGTTCCGTTAGCCGCGCCGTTGCTGCCAGCGTAGCTGTTGTCGATAAACCAAATTTTCTGGGTGCCCGCGAGGCCGGTGTTCGCATCGGCGACATTTAGAGTGACGGTGCCGATGCCGGTGAGGTCGTCCGCGTTGTTAGCCGTGCTGTCGGTGCCGTCGTCGCGGAGGGTGTAGGTGAAGGAATCGGTGCCGGTGAAGCCAGGCGCAGGCCCATAAGTGAAAGAACCCATGTTCGCCCCGCTGGTGACCATCACGACTGAGCCGCCCTGGGCTGAAGTGGCGCTGAAGGTGGAGATGATGAAGGTGTCGCTGAGAAACTCGGTGTCATTTGCCGTGACTTTTACCGCGCTGGTGACCACCGGCCCGGAGAGCACGGTGGGGCTGCCGGCGGCAAGTTGGGTGTTCACGATGGCCGAGTAAACGTCGTCCCCGGCCAGCGGCGAAACATTGGCAGAACCAGGAACGAGTGTGGTGTTCGCCGGCGTCGCATCCGTGTAGGTCACGCCCGTGGCAGTGCCGGTTCCGGTGTTGCTGAGAGTGGTCGTGTATTTGATCGGAGCGCCGGGCAGTGCCTTGCCCGCACCGTTGGGCGTGAAAGTGTCGGTCTTCGTGGTGGTAATGTTAGGCACCTGGGCAACCAAACTTCCTGCGGCAGCAGCAAGGATGAACAGACAACGGGCAAATCCTTGTTGGTGAGTGGAAATCATGGAAAAAAGGTGATCAAAAGTGATTAAGTCCGCGGCGGGAAGACGCCCTGCATGGCGATGCAGAAATAGAGTGTCAGATACGGCTGCATGTTATTGGGCGGCAGGTCCCCACCAGTGGGCGTCAGCGCTTGCGGAGCCATCGCCACATTCGGCGTATTCGAGTTGTAGGCGAAGCCGGAAGAGGAGCGGGCCAGAACCCGGTTAGGCGACGGAGACTTCAGTTCACCGTCATCGCTGGAAGCGCGCAGGACGTGGGAATGACTAGGGATTTCCGACTCGAGCAGGGTGACGGTTTCACTGCCACCGGTTTCTCCCAGATCATGCAACGAAAGTCCTGGCCCCTGGCCGGGATGCATGGGCGAGCGGCCTTGGAGATCCGGCAGGGCGAAATTCGACTTGCCATTTCCCCCGTAGGTCGTGCCGAGCAGCGAGAAGAGCGCGGTGTTCTGCGAGAGTGGGAGCAATTGTCCATCACACCAAGACCAGCCTCTGGGCGCGAAATTGAAGGGGAAAATGCGGATTTCCGCGACGAAGGGATCCATGGGACTAGGAGGGTGATGGGAAGATACCGAATAGCGAGATGATGAAATTCACACAGAGGTAAGGTTGGAAATTCGTATGTGGCTGGCTACCGCCGACCGCAGGAATGGCGGCTGGGTTCATATTGATTCCGGCCACGTCTTCGATCAGCACGCTGATGCCGGAAGACTCGGCCAATAGTCGACCTGCTGGAGAATTTCCATCTCCCGGGCCGCTGCTCGCCAGCAAGGCGTGGGTGTGAGCGGGTATCTGACTGACCGTGAGGGTGACCTCCTCGACGCCGCCGGTTTCTGCTAGGATGAAGCCGCTACCCTGATGGATGGGCAGCCGGCCGCGCATGTCCGGCAGGGCGAAGGTGCTCTCGCCATCGCCGCCATATGTCGTGCCGATGAGCTGGAAGAGCGTCTCGTTTTCCGAAATGGGTAGAAGCTGTCCGCTACAGAACTCCCAGCCAGCAGGGGCGAAGTTCCCTGCGAACATGCGGATCTCACCGACGTAAGGTTGTGCCATAAATAAGGATCAGTTAGGGGAAGGAAAAATCCCCTGAAGGGCGATGCAGAAGTTGAGCGTTAGAAACGGCTGCAAGTTCAAATGGGCCTGACTACCGCCGGAATTCGTAACGGAAGACGGCCCTAGCGGCACCAGGGCGTTCGCTGGCGAGTAGAGATTATTTGCCGGGGCGAGCACGGAATTCGTAGGCAGCGGGGAGGTGGCCACCGACGATGAGGCTTGAAGCGAATGCACATGCTGCGGCAGCTCAGCGATGGAAAGCGTGTGGGCCTGCGCCCCTGCCCGCTCGCCGAGCGTGTGGCCGCTGCCGACGTGAATCGGGGTGCGGGCGCGGTTATCGGGCAGGGAGAAATTTACTCGCCCGTCTCCGCCGAAGGTGGTGCCCAGCAGAGAGAACAGCGCCTGATTCTGATTGATGGGCAGAAGTTGCCCGTTGCACTGCGCCCACCCTCTCGGTGCGAAAACGAAGGACATGATGCGGATTTCGCTCAGGAATGGTTCGGCCATGGACTCTGGAATGTTAGATGGGCGGCTGTCGCCACGATGCGGATCGCAACTTTCTGCGACGGCGATGCGCTGATCTATCTTCTAAATTTTACATGGTCGAGATATTTGAAATTCCGAAGGAATAAAATTTTTGGTTCTTTAATTGTAAACGTCGGCCAGCTCTAGTAGCCCCCTCAGCGTTCTCAATTCACCCACCCAATGAACACCTCACCAGACACTTCCAACAGTTCGCCAACCCGTCGTCGAGTCCTAGGCTGGGGCGGTGCGGGGGTCATCGGCGGCCTCGCCAGTTATTGGGGATGGCAGCAGCAGCCAAGCGAAACGGTGATCAAAGCCAAAACCGCTGTCGCACCGCACTCGTCGGAATCACTGCCTGATTCCCAGTCATCTGAAACGCCGTCGTCCGTGGGCGGGATCCACCGCGAGGATTTCCTGCCGCATTTGAAGTCGGCCTTCCAACTCGACTCTGTCACCCGCTGCACGTTGATCGATGTAGGCGTCACTCAGAAACTCACCAGTCCGACAGCCGAGTTCACGTCCTTTTCCCTGTTATTTGCCGTGCCGATCACGTTCGTGCCTGAGAGCAAAATCTATCAACTGACTCACCAGCAAATGGGACCGATGGAAGTTTTCCTCTCGCCGATCGGGGTGTCAAAGGAGCAGATGCATCTGGAAGCGGTCTTCAGTCAACGCGTCTAACTGGCGATGTTTCCGCCGGTCAGCCTGCGACTCGCGACCCCAGAGGACACGGCGTTTCTAGTCGCCGTCTATGCCGCCACGCGGGCGGAGGAACTCACGGCCACGGACTGGAGCGACGGGCAAAAAGCCGAGTTCTGCAAGATGCAATTCACCGCGCAGGACACGCACTATCGGCAACATTATCCCACTGCGGAATTTTCCGTGATCGAAGTTTCAGGCACCGCAGTCGGGCGGCTTTATGTGGACCGCTGGACGCGGGAAATCCGCATCATGGACATCGCCATCCTACCCGAGCACCGCGGCAAAGGCATCGGCACTTCTCTGCTAGTCGGCCTGCAACGCGAGGCCGCCGCGAGCGCCAAATCCCTCACGATCCACGTCGAGCGCTTCAACCCAGCGATGCACCTTTACGCGCGCCTCGGCTTCAAGATCAGCGAGGACAAGGGCGTCTATCAGCTGATGGAATGGACCGCAGATCTCAAGTGAAAATCGCCTCGAACTCCGAGCCACGCGCACCGTTCGCCACTTGGGTGATGAAGAGTTCGATCTCGCCCAGCGCCTCACACGAGAAGCGGTAAGTCCCCTGCTGCATCAGCATTCCGGGCTGGCCACGAAACAATAAAGAAAACGGATCCCGCGCCGCTTCTTCCCGCCGGTGACCGAGTTTCTGCACGGACTCTAACTGAACCTCCACCCGTCCACCACCGGACTGTGTGATGAAAACCTGGCCCGTGAGCGGGGCGAACGTGTCATGGTCAACGGTGTCGAGCGGGATCATCGGGCTGTTGCTAGAACAGCGGACCGAGTCTGGCGAGAGCAAACCCGGAATCATCATCTCCCCGAGAAACGCGTTGCGGGGACTTTCTCAGTCATCTAGCGTCCACCGTGTTTAGCAACCTGTCCTAACCTATGAAAACTGACCCGGAATACCCCTCGCCGCTTGCGGTAAAAATCTTGGAAGCCGAAGCGAAACTGGAAAAGCTCGAACAAGAGGTCGCGGAAATCGGACTGCCCGCCGGGCAGGAACTCCGGCGGCGGCTCGAGATTTTAAAAATCGAGGAGAAGGCGCTCAAACGCAATTTTGAAGAATCCCAACACCGCGGCGAACCCGATGCCGTGAGGATGGAAAGAATCGAAGCGCTGCTCCGCCACATCGAGCGCGAGGAGTCCTCCGTCGAGCACGATGCGGATTTCCTACACCAAGCCGCGCCATCCTCCATGACCGTGGCGGTGCAGGCCAGCGCCCAACTCGTGGATCTCGTCGGACGCGGCGTAAAACGCGTGATCGGCGAACATCGTCCACTCGGAGAATCGGTCTTCGTCAATCACTCCCACGACAATCTAACGAAGGACTACGGTCTGGTGGATAAAGCCCCCCCACCGCCAGCTCCTTAACGGTTATTTCGTTCCCAGACGGGAGTGGCTGGATGGTGGGTCGAAAATGGAAACATTTAATCCACCAGCTCCCGCTCGATCTGTTCGAGTGATTTCCCTTTGGTCTCCGGCAGCCTGAAGAAGATAAAGAAGAACCCGCTGCGCAGATTGCGGCGTAGAGCCGAACTGCGCTAACTTAAGGGAGACTTGGGACGGTTTCTGTGACCTTCGGTTTTCATCTCGTGGCGCGGTTTTGTAAGTCGCCTCCATTTTCAGCGAGCCCGCGCTGGCGGCGGCATCCTTGTCGAGGTTGTCTTGAATCCATTTCGCCAGCGTGCCACTGCCTTCACCATAGCCGCCGGGCAATGGCTGAAGGTCAAACGTCTGTGCAGTCGGCGGTTCGCCCCAGTGCGCGGGAACCTTCTTCGGTAGCGGTGCAGAGTCAAACACTTCCGGGAACGCCGCCGGAAGCGTGCCCGACATCACCTTCACCGCCGGGCCTTGGCCTTCGGGCTTGAACTCCCAGTTGCTGGCGAGCACAAACTTATCCATCTCGAAGCCGTCTTCACGTAGGGTCCCTACACTAGGGAGAGCAGTTGTTCGAGGTAGGCGCTGTCTTTGTTGCGAAATATCATCAACGACTCTATGAGGGCCATTGATGCTTGGAGTGGTCTTCGTGACGAGGGGTTGGCTCTTTGCACCAGACGAGGTCGGCGATACGCCGAAGCAATTGGCCTCTTGTTGCGTCCCCGACCGGATGCTGAAGTTCGTGTGCTCTCGAAATATCGTTACCGCGAGTGGTTGAAGACCACGAATGCCGACTTCTTTGTTCCGGCTCTCAATATTCGCCTGCCAATTGATGACGCGTGGGACCCGGTGCGTCGGCTTGACGCCGGTGGTCTCAGAACGGAACCCGGCAGTGTGCCGTCTAGCCTTTTGTGCAACTGGGGGACGCGGCATCCCAGAAACTACCGACATGTCACTTCCGGAAAAGTGGCCGGAAAATGGCCGGATCAGGATCCTTCACAAGAAACGCTGACACTCAGAAAGCCCCCTCACTAATTGGAAATCAGATGGTGCGCGCGACAGGACTCGAACCTGAACAGGGTTGCCCCCACTAGAACCTGAATCTAGCGCGTCTACCAATTCCGCCACGCGCGCACATCATCGACTGGTCGGCGGGAAAACAACATGCCGCCTGCGACATTGCAATCCCGTTTTCGCAAAGTTTCACCGAGGGAAGCACGGGTCGCTTTTCAGCCTCCGGTTTTCGGCGTTGCCAAACCCTCACCCACTCAACCACGCTTGCCCCATGCAGAAGGCCACGCCCATCATTCTCGTGCTGATTCTCGCCGTCTCGGCGCTGATTCTCTCTCTCCGCTCCCACAGCCCTCCGCTCACGGGCCTCCCGCCTGCGGTGCAAACAAGCCCGCTGCCCGCTGCGACGGATGCCGGGAAATCCGCTCCCACGGCCCAGCCGGATACTTCCGTGGCGGTCGCGACGCCACGCCCATGGCCGCAGATTTCATCCGACATCGCTCCTGACAAGGGTGCCACCTTCGGGGCTTTGGCGAACGGCTTGCGCTACATTATCTATCCGAATCCCGAGCCACCGAAGCGCGTCTCGCTCCGCCTCCACATCGCCTCTGGTTCGCTGATGGAGGCCGACGACCAGCAAGGAATCGCCCATTTCCTCGAGCACATGGTGTTCAACGGCTCCAAGAATATCTCTTCGGAAGAACTGGTCCCGAAAATGCAGCGGCTCGGCATCGCCTTCGGTGCCCACGTCAATGCCTACACCTCGTTCGACGAGACCGTTTACATGTTAGACCTGCCCGATCTCTCGCCAGACACGGTGAAACTTGCCTTCACCGTGATGCGGGATTTCGGCGACGGCGCACTCCTAACTGCTGAGGAAATCGACAAGGAACGCGGCGTGATTTTATCGGAGAAAATCAGCCGCGACTCCGTCGGGACTCGCATCATGGAGCAACAATTCGCCAAACTTCTCCCGCAGTCGCTCGTCACCCGCCGGTTTCCCATCGGCATCGACGAGGTGATCAAGTCCGCCCCGCGCGAGCGCTTCGTCGATCTTTACAGCCGCTTCTACAACCCGGCACGGATGACGTTCATCGTCGTCGGCGACATCGATCCCAAAGAAATGCAGGCAAAAATCGAGGGCGCTTTTTCGTCGATGACCAATCCGGCCAATGCAGGTCCAAACCCGGATATGGGAACCGTCGTGCCACCGGAAGGCCTCGTCACCGCCGTCTTCGCCGACAAGGAACTCTCGTCCACGGACGTCTCGCTGATGCTCGTTCGCCCGCATGTCGAGAAGCCCGACACCGCCGCCACCCGCGCTGAGCACATGATTTTGGAAATCGCCCACTCCATCGTCAGCCGCCGCTTCGAGCGGCTGTCGAAAATCGAAGGTTCCCCGGTCGCTTCCGGCTCTGTTAGTAATAGCGATCTCTTCAACCACCTCGTGCTCGGCTCCATCGACGTCACCGCCGCCGACGACCGCTGGCAGGACGCCGTGCCCATCCTTGAGCAGGAATTCCGCCGCGCCATCGACCACGGATTCACCGATGCCGAACTCGCCGAGGCGAAGTCTAACATCCTCAACGCCTATCAGCAGCAAGTGGATCAAAAAGCCACCCGCGAGTCCGAAGTCATCGCCACCGCCCTCGCGAAATCCATCAATGATAACAGCGTCTTCTCAGATCCGGAAACTGACCTCGCACTCGCGAAGAGTGCGCTCGATGCCATCGACCTCGCGTCTTGCCACAAGGCGTTCACGAAATTCTGGGACGCGCCGGGATACCACTTAATTCTAACCACCAAGGACAAGCCGCAGGACGCGGAGAAGGATCTCGCCGCGATGTTCGAAGAGTCCCGTGGCAAGCCAGTCGTGGCGCCTTCCGCACGCGTGCTGCAGACATTCGGCTACACAAATTTCGGCAAGCCCGGCAGCGTATCCTCACGCAAGGAAGTCAAGGATCTCGGCATCACCCAGCTCGTCCTGTCTAACCAAGTGCGGATCAATCTCAAGCCGACCGATTTCGAAAAAGGCAAGATCCGCCTGCTCGCCCGCGTCGGATCTGGCAAGCTCGTCCAGCCAAAGGACAGCCCGATGTTAGATACCTTCGCCACCGCCGTCTTCGAAGGCGGCGGTCTCGGCAAGCACTCGAACGACGATCTCCAACAGATTCTAGCAGGCAAAAATGTCGGCACCAGCCTCGCCATCGGCGAGGACGCATTCACCCTCGGCGGCACCACCACGCCGGCGGATTTCACCACCGAGGTCCAGCTCATGTGCGCCTCACTCACCGATCCGGGCTACCGCGAGGAGGCGCTCTGGCAGTTTCGCAAAGCGATCCCCACACTCTATCAGCAGCTCAAGCACACCCCCGCCGGTCCCCAGCAGGAAATGGAAGCTTGGCTCCACGGCGGCGACTCGCGGTTCACCATCGCCCCCGTCGCCAAGCTTTCCGCCTACACCATCGACGACGCGAAAAAGTGGCTCACTCCCGAACTCACCAAGGGCTACCTCGAACTCACCATCGTCGGGGATTTCGAAATCGAGAAAATCCTGCCCGATCTGCTAGCCACCTTCGGCGCGCTTGCCACCCGTGCGGCCGCCCCACCCGCCCTAGCAGACGCGCGCAAGATCCAGTTTCCTAATGCCCCCGCCGCCAAGACTTTCACCTATGAAACGAAGATTTTCCAAGGCATCGCCTCCACCCTCTGGAAGACCGCAGGCATCCGTGGAAATCAGAAAGAATTCCGCCGGCTCAACATTCTTGGTGACATCTACGGCGACCGACTCCGCGAGGAAATCCGCGAAAAACTAGGTGCCTCGTACTCGCCAAACGCCGGAGCTTCCGGCTCGGACGCGCTGGAAGACGTCGGCTACCTCATCGGTCAGAGCATCGGCAAACCCGAGGATCTCGAACTCCTCCTCAAGACCATGCGCGACCTCGCCGACAAGCTCGCGACCGGTGGCGCCACCGCCGACGAACTCGACCGCGCCCTCAAGCCCACCCTCGGCCAGCTCGACAAATCCAGCCGCGATAATAGCTACTGGCTTGCCACCGTCATGAGCCAATCCCAGTCCGATCCCAAGCGCCTCGACATCGCCCGCACCCGCGATGCCGACTACCGGTCGATCACGCTCACCGAAATCAACGCGCTCGCGAAAAAATACCTCAAAGCGGAAAACGCCCTGTTAGTTTCTATCAAACCCGCCAGCTGATCCACCTGTTATGGACAAGATCCGCATCCGTCCGCTCGACTCCGGCGATCTGATAGACGCCGCGTCGTTGCTCACCCAGCTCAACCCGGAGACCGCTGCGACGATCATCGCCGAGCGCCTTGCCACGCTGCTAGACGATCATTCGCACTACCAACTCGTCGGCGCATTCGCCGCAGAGAAGCTCGTCGGCGTGGCCGGAGCGTGGATCGCCACCAAGATCTGGTGTGGCCGTTATTTGGAAATCGACAACCTCGTCGTCGATCCTGACCAACGCTCAGCCGGCATCGGCAGCCTCCTGATCCAGCACCTCGAATCGCTCGCCAAAGAACGGGATTGTAAAATCATCGTGCTCGATAGCTACACCGCCAATCGCCCATCCCACCGGCTCTATCACCGCCTCGGCTTCGAAATCTGGGGCTTCCATTTCGTCAAGCCCCTCGGCGACTGGCAGGGCGCTGAATGAAGCTGATGCCCACCATGCGAGTCGCCATCGTCCACTATCATCTCGATTCCGGCGGCGTCACCCGCGTCATCGAGACCGCGTCTCAAGCTCTAACCGCCGCCGGCATCCAGCACGTCATTCTAACCAGTGGCTGGGGCGTCCCGCCCCAGACCGTTGCCCGGGCGTCTCGCCCGGAGCACCTCTCCATCCCCGCCCTCGGCTACTTCACCACTCCCGGCACCCTCACCGCCACCCAACTCACCGATTCTCTTCTAACCGCCGCCACCGCGGCCCTCGGAGCGCCGCCCGATCTCTGGCATTTCCACAATCACTCGCTGGGAAAAAATTGCTTACTGCCTGAGGTGATCGCCCAACTCGCCGCAGCGGGCGAGCGCCTCGTCCTGCAAATCCACGACCTCGCCGAACAAGGACGGCCCGCGAATTATCCGCTCATCGCGGATTGCGAAACACTCTATCCGGTCGCCCCGCGCATCCACTACGCGTTTCTCAATTCGCGCGACCTCGCCGTTTTCACCGCCGCCGGACTGCCTGCGGAAAATAGCGGCATCCTTCCCAATCCCGTCGTCATTTCAAATCTCACTCCGCAAGCCGCGACCGGCCCCGCCATCCTGTTCGCGCCGATCCGCGGCATCCGCAGGAAAAACCTCGGCGAACTCGTTTTCCTAGCCGCCCTCGCACCCGCCGGAGTGCGTTTCGCCATCAGCCGCGCGCCGCGCAATCCAGCCGAGTTGCCCGTCCACGACACCTGGCAGAAGTTTGCTAACTGCCAACGCCTGCCCATCGGCTTCGACGTGGTGGACCGCTTCGCTCCTGCTGTGAGCGCGGACTCCAGCTTCGCCTCATGGGTGGACCACGCCACCCACTTCGTCACCACCTCGGTCTCCGAAGGCTTCGGCTTGCCGTTCCTTGAAGCCGCCGCGCTGGGCAAGCCGCTCATCGGCAGAAACCTCCCGCATCTCACCGCAGAGCACGCCCGCCACGGCATCCGCACGGGGCATCTTTACGATCGATTGCTCGTCCCTGCCGATTGGATCGACCTGCCGATTCTCGAGGACTATCTCACTGCCGATCTGGAAAGAACCTACCGCGCCTACCGTCGTCCGCTGTCCAGTCGAACCATCGCCGCCACGCTCGCAGCCATCGTCGAGGACGACTATTTTGACTTCGGAAATCTCCCGGAACCCCTCCAGCAAGCCGCCATCGAACGGCTGGCAGATTTACCGAAACGCAAGCTAGCCCTCGTCGAGCACAACGGCCTAACCGAACCTGCGGAGGACTGGCTCGCGGCCGTCATCGCGGACCGCAAGCCCACCGCCACTCCAGCGCAAATCGCGCCCTACTCGGTCAGCGAGTATCAAAAAACCATCACCGCCCTCTACGCCCATCTTCTCGCCCGACCGCCCGCGCCAATAGATTATTTGCCGGCCAAAAGAATCCTAACAAGCCAGCTCGCCCCCGGCTCTTTCCACTTCTTACTCGCAGCTTTAAAGCCAGATCGCGTCCCCGCGAAATCCTACCGGGCGGTCGTCTTCGACATTTACGGCACGCTTCTCATCGCGCCAGCCGGAGGAGTTATACCCGATCCCGCAGCCGATCCGTCACTGCGGCGCGTCCTCGAAAACCTTGGCCACGAGCCACCGGCCTCGCCCAGCACAGAACTCCACGCCGCCGTCCTACGCCACCACGCCGCCGCCGGAACTCCCTTCCCCGAGATCGACCTGCGCGTGCTGTGGCGGGAAGTCTTGGCTCTCGAGCCAGGCACTGATACCACCGAGTTGGTGATCGCCATCGAAGCCGCGTGGCATCCCGCGAAAGCCATGCCTGGCGCGTCACAAGCCATCCAACGCTTAGCCCGCGCTGGGATCTCGCTTGGCCTTCTATCAAACGCCCAGTGCAACACCCTGCCGTCGCTCGGCGCAATCGCAGATCTATTCGCACCCGAACTCACGATCCTGTCCTATCAGCACGGCATCGCCAAACCCGCGCCCGCCCTATTCCAAATCCTAACCGATCGCCTCGCCGGCCGCGGCATCACTCCCGCCGAGACGCTTTTCATCGGCAATGATCCATCGCAAGACATCCTCCCCGCAGCCGCCGCAGGATTTCTAACCGCGCTCTTCACCGGCCATCCAGACTCACTGCGCCCCGGCGAGTGTTCGCCGGATTTCACCGTGGAGAAATGGTCGGAATTTCGCTGCTAGATACCCACCAGACGACTTGATCGTGGCGGCGGTTTCCAACCACCATGCCTTTGATTAATAGAGGCAAGCCGGATAAAAACCGCCGCCACAGTCGCACGACGTTGGGCGTTCGATGTTCCATCTTCAAAGTGACTGTTATTCTCTATTTCATGCAGGTTGATCCAGAATCTCTCGCAGAGCCTGATGATGATTTTCAAGGATTTTACTAAGCAATCTTTAGTCTGCGCTTTTGAACGCTTTAACATTAATTACAATCGGATCCGCATTCTTAGTTAATAATACCATCCTTGGCATGGGCATTCGGGTTGCCGCTCGCATCGTAACATTTCGTCGTAATTTTTTAGAAAATGTTACCATGATACTACTGACCCGAATGGATACGATATGGCCCGTCATCGACAATACCCTCGGGCTCTTCCGCCTCGGCATTTCTCTTCAAGCACGGTGGAAACTCTCGCTCTGGGATGCAATGATCCTGGCTCCCGCGAAGGCGAGCGGAGCGCGGGAATTGGTTACCGGGGATTTCAGCCACGGGCAGGACTATGGCAGAGTGCGGGCGACCAATCCGTTTCTCTGAGGAACCCAAATCTCCCAAGGGGTTCATCGGGTGCTGTTAAATTTCGTCGTCGTTGAGCCAGCGGAAGGAAATGAGACGGAAGCCGCGGCCGAGGGTTTGATTGGTCTGGCTCGTCAGGTTTGCAGGCGCGGTGGCAGCCTGGTCGGCGGGATCGACCCAATCGGGAAGACGCTGGATGACGGCTTCGCAGACAGCGGTGGCGGTGGTCTCGCCGGAGCTGCCGTGGGACTCGCCATAGCTGCGGACGATGAAGGTGTCGGAGCGGGCGGTGGCGGCATTGCCGAGGACGTTGAGGATGTCCGCCTGGGTGAGGTAGCCCGGTGCGCCCTGGTAGCTGGGTCCGGAGCCTGCGGTGGGATTCTTGTATTTGTATCCGGAGACGCTGGCGACCGGGATTTCGAAACCGGCGGATGTGCTCGCGGCGAGGGGCTGGTTGAGATTGGAATTGTCGATGGCCTGCTGGAGGGCTCCACGCTGGGCCATGGCGTCGGACGCTGGACCCAGGCGGCGGTTGACGAACTCGGCCATGGAAAGGAAGGGACCGCGAAGGCGGACTTGCTCGACAATTCTCTCCGCTAGGATGTGCAGTTCTTGATCGCTGTATTCGCGTGGGCCGAGCCAGTAAGCGTCGCGGTATTGCCCACCGTCGGCCCCGGAGGCGGATGCGGGCAGGCGGAAGCGACTGATACGGGATTTTCCCGCAGTGGCGACGGGCAATGGGCTGAACGTGCTGGAGCCGGCGGTTTTGTCGATCGAGTTGAAGAGCGCCTGGGAGTCGTGGATGGAGGCAAGCATGGCTCTCCATGCGGAAATGGAGGTGGAGTTGATGTTGAAGGCACCTGCCATGAGCTGCCAGGCGGCGATGTTCGAGTAGGCGGTGGGTGTCGCGACTTCTCCCGGGAACGCGGACGCTGCCTGACCATCCGGGCGGTAGAGGATGAGCCGCGGATCGTCGAGCGGGGTGCCGGCGGCGAACTGCGCGGCCAGTGTATTGCTATTAGTCCCGGTGCCGAACGAACCGGTTTGATCGGCAAGACCGGAGAAATAGAAACCGTCGTATAGAGCGAGGTTGAGCAGGAAGGAGTGATCCACATAGGAATAGCCTTCGGCCCCAAATTCAGTAATCCGCGTCGGTTCCAACAGTGGATGCGCCCACGAATTTCCAATGGGCTGGGCAAAGCGGGGAAGATAGCCGGCGGAACCGCCGGGGTTGGCGCCGTTCAGGCTGGCCAAGGTCTGGAGCGGCGCTAGCGGGATGTCGTAGAGGGCTCCGAATTTCTGGCTGTAGAATGCGGTGAAGCCGGTGATGAAATTGCCGCGCCCCTTGGTGTCGATCGCTATTAGAGATGAAGTTCCGTTGTCGAGTCGCTGGGTGGAAAACTCATGGGAATGACTCGCCGGATGGCCGGTGACGACTTTCCCACTGGATGTTCCGACAGATGCATGAGCGAAGGCCCACGGCTTGGTGGCGAGTCTTCCGTCCTGTCCATCGGGATTCTGCCCTCCCATGGTGATTTTCGCCTGCATGCTGACGAGGGCGAAAGGCTTCATCGTGCTGATGTCCTTGATAGGGGTGAGGGAATGGGAATGCATCGCCATGGCATTGATCGTGCCGGTCGCCGGGTAGGTAATGGTTCCGTTAGGGCCGAGAAGAGTATTTTGCAAACCGGTGGGGGTTTCGTAATTCATCTCGATCAGCCCGGAGGAAACGAGCGAGGAGGAGGCGGTAGGTCTGGCGAAAATCTCCACCTTGAATTTGTTGTTGCTCAGAGCCGGGACACTGAGTGGCGCGAATTTCACTGAAAACTCGTCGATCGCCCGTGCGGGGATACTTCCGTGGCGCGTCATCGACCTGCCGTTTTCCACTTCGGTCGAAGAAACGCGGAGGCCGTTGTAGGAAGGGCAGAACCAATCGAGATCGAATCCGACGGAGTCGCCCCGCCAGCCGGGAATTCCATCGATAGTCAGCGTGCGTGTCGCGGTCCCGTTGCCGCTGTCCCAGTCTGAGAAGATTCTTGTGCCCAAATGCTCCTGGGCCCAAGTGCGGTTGGGGTCGAGGTAGGGAGAAAACAGCATGACCTCACCGGGTAGCAGTCTGAATGTGGTGGTTCCGGGAGTGCCGGAGATGGTTTTGGTTTTCAGCGTCATGCCGAAGCGCTTGGAGAGATTGCCGGTCTCGGCCTGATTGTACATGGTGTCCAGCGGGGCGAGGCCGTTGGTTTGGGCGACTCCATTGCGGAATACCTGGAGCGCGAACGGCACGTTTCCGAAGACGACCCTCAGCTCGGTAAACTCGAGAGCGACATTGTAAGGATTGTGGATGGTGACGACCGGCGTGTAGATTAAATGAAGCAGGTAGTCGAAGGCGGTTCCCGCGAAGTTGGGTGCGTATGGGTAGTGAAGATACCCGCTGTCGCTACTTCCCAAAGGCTTGGGTGTGGTATCGGACACCTTGGGATAAGTATAGATATCGCGCGTCGCCAGGCTGAAGATCATCTGGACCTTGGCGACGGTGGGCATGAGGACGGGCCCTGAAGGCGGCGCCAGTTGAGTGACTCCCGTGACCCCGTTTGCCGGGTCGGAGCCGGTGGCGGCGTTCCAACCTGTGGGACCCCGAGCCTTGAGAACCGGCACCCCGCCCGATGAGACGAGGCGGGTGGTATCTTTGTGAATCCGGGCGAATTGCTGGAGCGATTCCCAACGCGGGTCGGAGGGGGCCGAATTTGCGGACATCCCAAGCCGCGAGTTGTAAACACCACGTCCATTGTAAGCCGAGGGCAGGACGACCGAATTCGCAAGGAGACTAAAATCCTGCTTGAGTCCGCCGCGGGCGGTGTCGGTGAAGAGACCCAGCGAATGTAGGGTGACGTCGTGAGCAAGGGATTTCAGAGCCGCGGCGGAAGCCGGGGAGATCCGTTCGGCGGTTGGAACGAAGTTGGTGTTGCCGATTCCCTTGGTGAAATCCGCGAAGTCCGGGGAAGCGGCTTCGAACGAATTGCGACCGAGCCCGTCGAGTCCCGGCATGAATTCGGTGCCGGGCCGCTCGCCGGAGCCGAGCTGCTGGGTCTTCGCGCCGGTGGAGGCGGCGGAGTTGGAGAACGGGGTGTTGATGCGGGCTTTCACGCCCTCGTCGAGCACGGCCCAAGCGTAGGCACCGGCCGGGGAAGCGACCGGGACCTTCGAGGCGGTGACGAAACGGTCGGCAGGAGCGCCATTTCCCAAGGTTCCTGCTCCCATGAGGGTGACCGGGGAATGGGGTAACTGATTGGCAAAGCCAATCTGGGTGGCCGCAGTCGCATCCGGGTTGGAAACCAGCCAGCCAACGAATTTAGCCACCTTGGTGTCGGGGTGATAGTCCGCGTCGGTGGGGGGTGCAGTGGCCCGGATCTCCCAGGAATTCCAAACGCCGGTGAGGTGGGGTCGGGCTATGCTGGGGTTCAAAATGTCAGCTCGCGCGGTGACACGTTGGTCCGATCCGGCGGTTTCCTGGACTTTTTTGATCGCCAGCTTCAGGGCCTGTTTCGCATTGGCACGGGCAGCCGAGACGGCGGCCTCATCCGGGGTTCCTGATGAAATGCCAGCCAACGCCAGGCAGGTCGCCAAACCGAGGATGGCAGTGGCGAGGTTGGTTTCGCGGGATTGACAGGACATGCTGCGGAAGTGTTAGCGGGTGATGGAATTCCTTACTGGGCGGCTTTGAGCCGGGCGAACATCGGACCTCCCGAATCTGGAAGGGTGACCTGCACATGGTCAGTGGGACCGTTGTCCACAATGGTCACGCCGTTGCCGCTGATCACGGGAACGATGACCGGCGTCCAAGTCAGGAGGTCGCTGCTGTATTCCACCACTTGCTGCGTGGCCGGAGGCCTTGCGGCGTCGCTGCGATCGTATTCAAAAATCCATGTGCCGCCGGAGGAAGTCAGCTTGGGGAGGATCGTCCGCGAGGCGACCATTGGCATGCCGCCGAGAGTGAATTCCAGGAGATTAACGACGCCATCCTCATCGGGATCGTCGAGCGGGCCATCGTCGTAGGCCGGAGTGAGTCCCTGCGTGGGATCCGCCGCCCACGATTGGTAAGTCGTGGTGGGAACCTCGATCGGCCCAACAAGTTGAAAGCCGTTTAGAATCCCGTAGGTGCCGGTGCCGCCGTAAGTTAGATCAATCTGGCCCGAGTCATCGGCCTCCAGGTCCTGGAAAAACACGAAGTTCGTGCCGCGAATCCACGTGGTCGCATTTCCGGCGATTCGGTTGTCAGCAGTCTGGGGTGATGCGGTGTTCATCGGGTTGGCGGTGTGGAAAGTGGTGTTGCCGCCTTTGTTTCCCCATGATCTGGCAATGTAGAGATCGTAAGTTTTGTGCGGATCCAGCCCGGCGATCACCAATGGGCTGGTAACTCCATCGTCCACGTGGGAGCCACTTGCGAGCAACTCGAGATCGCACCACCAATCGCCGTAGGGACCGTCGCCGCCGGCGGTGAAGGTGACGGTGGTATTTATGCCGGTTGAGTCTTTCAATCCGCTTTCCAGCGTGCGCCAGTCGTTCCATGTGTTGCCGGTGCCACCGGCAGCACCCCGCAGGGTCGGACTGGCATTGTCACCCAGACTCATCTGGATCACCCGGGCGTCGAGGGATGGACTCGCGAGCAAAGGAGCTGTCAAAACGAGCGTTCGCAGCCGGGCCGATACCAGAGAGCGAGAATAGTCCGCCTTACGAGCATGAGATCGCTTCGATGGGAATACGGCGGCTCGCATCTATCAAAGCTGATTTCTGTCCGCTAGATTGTCAATCGGTGTTCTTGATCCCGCCACTACGCTCTCCGCGAATCCCGCTTGCGGCGACGCGGGATCACCGCTAAGCCACCCGCGTGTCCCATACGGACGATTCCACTCACGGCTGGCTCCGGCGCGCCGTGACTCAGCCAGACTTCGCCGCGCGCTTGGCTCAGTTAGCCAAGGGTGAGCGCGAGGTCGTGCTCGATCACTCCACCGAGGCTTCTCACGCGTTTCTAGCAGCGGTCGTCGCGCTCGCTGCGAAGGACCGGAAAAAATCGCGGTTGTGGCTGATTTCCGACATGCCTCGCCACCGCGAACGGTTAGCTGCCGAGCTGGAGCTGTGGGGCGTGACCGCGCTGGTGCTGCCAGATGGACCGGTGGAAACGGGCGATGGCACCATCGCCGATCCCGAGTCTGCGGCCGAGTGGTTCGCGGTGTTAGAAATTCTCGCCCGCGCGGAAAGCTGCGCGGTGATTTGCGGCAGCGATGCGTTCGCCGGTAAAGCCCCCTCCCCCAAGGCGCTGCGGGCGAGCCGCACGCCGCTCAAGCCGGGCACCACGCTGGACCCAGCGCAACTGGCGCAATCCCTAACCGACCACGGTTACGAACGCGTCCCCACTGTCACCAGCCGCGGTCAGTTCGCTGTGCGCGGCGGGATTCTCGATCTGTTCGCGTGGCAGGCGGCGAAACCGTTGCGGCTGGAGTTTTTCGACACCGAGTTGGAATCGCTGCGGGAGTTCGATCTGGATTCACAAGCGTCCACCCTCAAGTTGCTAGAGTCCGACTTGCTTCTCGCAGAGCCCTCCTCCGAAGCGACCGTCGCCGATTACCGACGCAAGGCCGATCTGATCATTTCCTTCGGTGCGGAAATCGAGAAACCCGATGTGCGGATTCTCGAAGGAGCCGCCGAGTTTAACAGCGAGGAAGATTTCACGTTGGCCTGCTTTGGTAGTCCGTTAGGGACTTTCGAAGCGGGCGATTTCGTGCTGGAGGAAACGCGGCGAGAAAATTTTTTCCGCCAGCTCAACGACTGGAAACGCGGTGGCTGGGACATCGCGATGGTGTTCGGCAACAAGGGCGAGGAAGAACGATTTTCCGAGTTGGCGGGCAAGGATTTGCAGCGGGACTTGGGACTTATTCCGATCCGCGGTGAGTTGTTAGCTGGCTTCACGGTGCCGGTTTCCAAGCTGGCGGTGCTTTCATCTTCCGAGCTGTTTGGCCGTTACCGCACGCCGGGCGGACCACGGCGTTCGCTGATGGAAAAAGCCCGCGCTGCCCGCGCCCGCGCCACCATCGACGAGATGGAGGAAGGCGATTTGGTGGTGCATTACGAGTACGGCATCGGTCGTTTCAAGGGCATCCAACAGGGCGATGAGGGCGACGAGTTAGTTTTAGAATACCGCGACGGCTCGTTGTTAGGCGTGCCGTTGGAGCAGGCGCATCTCGTCGGGAAATACGTGGGCCTTGGCGGCAAGACTCCGGAGCTCAACAAGCTCGGCGGGGCAGCGTGGAAGACCGCGCGGAAGGCGGCGGAGAAGTCGATCATGGACTACGCCGCGCAATTGCTGCGGGTGCAGGCGGAGCGCCAGGGCGAGGTCGGTTTCGCCCATCCGCCGGATTCGCGCTGGATGTGGGAGTTCGAGCGCTCGTTCCATTACACCGAGACGACTGACCAGCGCCGTGCGATTGACGAGACGAAGTTAGACCTGGAATCCCCGCGCCCAATGGACCGGCTGATCTGCGGCGACGTGGGATTTGGGAAGACCGAAGTCGCGATTCGCGGCGCGTTCAAGGCGATCACCAGCGGCAAGCAAGTCGCCATCTTGGTGCCGACCACGGTTCTAGCAGAACAGCATTGGCGGACCTTCCGCGAGCGGATGTCGGACTACCCGATTCGCATCGATCTGTTAAATCGTTTCCGCACAGCGTCTGAGATTCGGGAAACTTTGCGGGGCTTGGAAGACGGCTCGGTGGATCTCGTGATCGGCACCCACCGCTTAGTTTCCGGCGACGTAAAATTCAAAGATCTCGGCTTGGTGGTGGTGGATGAGGAGCAGCGCTTCGGAGTGGCCCACAAGGAAAAGTTCAAACAACTCTTCCGCCAAGTGGACGTGCTAACACTCTCCGCCACGCCGATTCCACGGACCCTCTACATGGCGCTGATGGGCGCGCGCGACATGTCCACCATCGACACCCCACCGCCGAACCGGGTGCCGGTTTCCACCACGGTCTGTGCTTATGACGAGCGGATCATCCGCGACGCGATCCGCCGCGAAATGAAGCGCGGCGGGCAGACGTTTTTCCTGCACAACCGGGTGAAGACCATCGACATGATGGCATCGAAGATCCGCGAGTTGGTGCCCGAAGCCAAGGTGCTCATCGGCCATGGGCAAATGGACAAGGACGACCTGGAAGTGGTCATGCACGCCTTCGTCAAGGGCGAGGCAGATGTCCTGTTAGCCACCACCATCATCGAGACCGGCATCGACATCCCAAACGCCAACACCATCCTCATCGACCGCGCCGACCGCTTCGGCTTGGCGGATCTCTATCAGCTGCGCGGCCGCGTCGGCCGCGCCGGAGAAAAGGCCTACGCCATCCTACTGCTGCCGCGCGACATGATGACCGTGGGCGACGCACGGAAGCGCATCAACGCGATCAAGGAATACACCGCGCTCGGCTCCGGCTTCAAAATCGCGATGAAGGATTTGGAAATCCGTGGCGCGGGAAATTTGTTAGGCACGAAACAATCCGGCCACATTTCACAGATTGGCTTCGAGCTGTATTGCCAGCTTCTCCGCCAATCGGTGGACCGGCTCAAAGGCCGCAAGGACGCGCCGCGCGGCGAGACGAGTTTCAAGGCGGACTTCATTGCGTTCAGCGAAAATGCTTACGCACGAGAAGATACCAAGCTGGTGCTGCCGGCGTTCCTACCCGCCGCATGGCTGGAGGAAACCAAAGTCCGGATCACCGCCTACCGCGAGATTTCCGAGGCCGGCACCGAGCGCGCTCTGACTGCGTTAGAAGAATCTTGGCGCGACCGCTTCGGCCGGATCCCAGAGGCGGCGGCACGGCTGATAGAGATCACCCGCATCAAATGCCTCGCCGCTTCTGAGGGCATTTCCTCGGTGGAAATCCAGGGCCAGCGGCTGATGCTGCACCGCAATGGGGACTACATTCTGCTGGAGGGTCGGCGCTTTCCCCGGCTCAAAGCCGTCAGTCCGGCAGGCAAACTAACGGAGGCTATGGAAATGCTGCGGACGTTTTGAGGTCACGTTGTGGAGTGCTCCGACATGTCCCAGCAGTCCGAGAGCATCACCAGTTTCCCCGCTTGCAATCCGCGAGGCTCCAAGGAAAGCTCGCGGGAGCGATTTCCCCGCTGCACAACTTTCGATCCCCTACATGACTTCCATGAATCCGCGTCTCGCTCTGGCATTGGTGTTCACCGGCGCAACCCTCACGGGATCAACTTTTGCCCAACCGGCCGCTCCACAACCACCCGCGCCGTCGGGGCCGGTCGAGGTCAATGGGATCGCCGCCAAGGTCAATGGGCGGGTGATCACGAAGAACCAAGTCTCGTTCATGTTGGCACCGGTTTACGCGCAGTTGGTGACTCAATTTCCGCGCCGCGGGCCGCAGTTTGAGGCGAAATTCAAGGAGGCCAAGGCTGGCATCGTCCAAGAGTTGATCGACCGGCAAATCATTCTCGATGAGTTCAAACAGCTCGGAGCATTCATCAAACCGAATCTAATCGACGATGAAATCAAGCGCCAGATGCGCGAGCTCTTCAATGGCGACGAGGTGAAATTCCGCGAAGAACTCAAGCGCAGCCGCCTCACGATGGAAGGCTACCGCGAGATGACGAAGGAGAAGATGGTGGTGCAGGCGATGCGCGCCAAGCAGTTCGCCGATGCGCCGCCGCCGCTGCCTAACGAGATTCAAAACGAATACAACGAGATCAAGCCGACGCTCCGCGACGTGACGAAGGACATGATTTCGTTCCAAAAGATTTTTATCCCAGCGAGCGATCCGCAGAATCCGTTAGCCACGCCGGAGGCCCAACTTGAAATCGCCGAGGGACTCGCCAAGCAGCTTGCGGACGGCAAGGACTTCGCGGAACTCGCCAAGGCCAAATCGCAAGATGCCTTCGCCGAGCAAGGCGGGCTTCAGGAAAACGTCCCGCGCACGGACTTGTCGCCGGAGTTTGCGGCCATCCTTTTCGAGGTGCCGGTCGGTAAAATCGTCGGACCGTTGTTAGACCGCCAAGGGTTCACGATCGTCAAGCCCACCAAGATTGTCTTCGGGCCGTCGCCGGCGCTCACCGACAAGGTCCGCGAGATGATGGAAGAACGCGTCCGCCGGAAAAAAACCTCCGAGCAGTATGATCGCTGGGTGGTCGGGAAGCGCAAACGCGCGATGATCGTCATCGTGGATTGAGTCCATCTGGAAGGCGCCAGCCGTTACGCGATTTTGTTCACAAAACCAAGTTGATCCGGCTTGCCCTAAGTCCACCGGCGAGGCATGGAGGGGAGGTGAAGCGCGACCTATCAGCCAATCCGGCATGGCAGGAAGAGGATCTGGGGCTACCGCTCCCGG
This sequence comes from Akkermansiaceae bacterium, assembly GCA_043729385.1. Taxonomy (GTDB): domain Bacteria; phylum Verrucomicrobiota; class Verrucomicrobiia; order Verrucomicrobiales; family Akkermansiaceae; genus Luteolibacter. The sequence goes on along the minus strand of JAYTLO010000187.1, from coordinate 8,852 downwards.
ATTCTCCGCACGCGTGCTCGGTCTGCTTGCCGACGTGGGAATCCGTCCTCGGCTACGAGGAAGGTCGCGAGAAAGTGGTGAAACGGATGCGCACCGGTTATCCGAGATTTTTCAAACATCCGGCGGTCGAGCGCTTGTTCGCCGCCGCCAAGGCGGAAATCGCCAGCGAGCATGAGGAAGTGATCGTGCTGCCAACGCGGGCCTCCGTGCAACGCGCGCATCGCTGGGTGGAACGCCGGGCGGAAACCGCGGTGCGCATTGCCAGCTTCCACGGCTTGCAGGTGTTAGTCGTGCCGACCAAGGCGAAGCCAGATGCGGATGCTTACTGGCGTTTCGCGGGCGAGGTTGTGAGTAGCCGCCAAGCGCAAGATTTCCTTGATGGCAATCTGCGGGAAGGCTCGAAGTCCCATTTGATCTCCCGCTCGTTGGCGAAATTCACCGGAGCCACGCCCGAAGACACCTTCATTTTCACCAGTGGCATGGCCGCCGTGACCGCAGTCTTGCGCGCGCTGCCCGGTATGCTCGATGGCAAGAAGACCTTGCAGTTAGAATTTCCCTACGTCGATAGCTTGAAGGTGCAAGAACTCTTCGGCCACGGCGTGGTCTATCTGAATGAAGCCACGGGCGAGTCATTCGACGAAGCGCTGATGCGCATCCGCCAAGGCGAGTTCGCCGGAGTTTTCACCGAGGTTCCCAGCAATCCCCTGCTGCGCACTGTGGATCTTCACCGCGTTTCAAAGGCCTGCCAAGACGGTCGCACGCCGTTGATCATCGACGATTCCGCGACCGGCCCGCTCAACGTCGAGGCGCTCCGCTTCGCCGACGTGGTCACCGGCAGCCTCACCAAATGGATTTCCGGCGAGGGCGACGTGATGGCCGGCATGGCCTCGATCCGCGCCGATTCGCCGATCGCCAACGCGCTACGCGAATCGCTAACCGCCGACGCCACGGACAGTTCCCCGCTCTACATCGGCGATGCCGAGGTGCTACTCTCCAATCTCAAAGGCTACTCCCAGCGGATGAAGACCGTGAATGCCAACGGCCTGGCGCTTGCCGCGTGGCTGGCCAATCATCCCGCCGTGGCGGAAGTCTGGCATCCGTCGCTGACTAACAAGGCGAACTACAAGGCGGTCATGCGCAAAGGCGGCGGCTACGGCGGCCTGCTTTCCATCGTGCTGAAAAACGAGAGGAAGACCCCGAAAGTCTATGATGCCCTGCGGATGAGCAAGGGGCCGAGCTTCGGCACCCCCTTCACGCTGGTCTGCCCTTACACGCTGTTAGCGCACTATCACGAACTCGAGTGGGCCGAAGGCTGTGGCGTCTCGGCGAATTTGCTCCGGATTTCCTGCGGACTGGAGCCGATAGAAACGATCATCGCGGCGTTTGATGAGGCATTGGCTCACGGGTGATCACGAGGAACAACCCGCAAGCTCGCCTGTTTCGGCCGTTAGAAGCGTGAGAGTGAAGGTGGCCCCTTTGCCGGGGCCATCGCTATTTACTGAGAGCGATCCGCCCATTTCCTGAGCCGACAGCGCGCCGCTGTGCAGTCCGAAGCCGTGGCCGAGCTTCTTGGTGGTGAAGCCTTGGGCGAAAATGCGCACCAAGTTTTCCGGGGCGATACCGATGCCGTTGTCGCTCACACAAACTGACACTTGGCCGTCGCCACTCTTGATCCGGACAGTGATCTGCCCGGCCACTGTGGTGGGCATGGCGAGGATTGCTTGCTTGGCATTGCGCAGAAGGTTCACGAGAATTTGCAAAACCTTGTGGCGCTCCAGCGGAGCGGGCGGCACTTCGCGGAAATCGCGGATCAACTGGATGCCATGGCGCAGCAGCGAGACGCCGCTCATTTGCAGCGCGTCATCCACCAGTTCTCCCAAGGCCACCACTTCGCGCATCACCACGCGGCTTTTGGCGTGGTGCTGCTGGATGGAGATGACCTCCTTGATGTGATCGATGTTGCGGGCGAGAGAATTGATTTCGGCGAGTAATTCGTCCTGCTCCTCGGCCAGCCGCCGGGTAAGTTTGGCAAGGTATTCCGGCAGCCCGAGGCCTCTTGGATCGGCGGTCACGAAACCCACCAGATCGGCCTGATTTTCCTGCAACAAGGCGGCGACGCGCGCGACGCTGCTGATGCGGGATTTACGCACCTTTTCGGAAGCAAGAGAGCAGGAAATATGCACGTTATTGAGGACGTTGCCGACGTTGTGAAGCACGCTTGTGGCGACATCCGCCATCCCGGCTAGGCGTGAGACTTCGCGCAGTTCGAGGTTGGTTTTCTCCAGTGCGATCTCCGCCAGCTTGCGCTCGGTGATGTCGATGTGCATCACCACTGCTTCGCCGGAGTGTTCGTCGAGGGGCGTCGCCACCAGCCGGAACCATCGTTGCTCAGTCGGCGAGTGGCAGGCGTATTCCATGGCGTAGCTGGGCAACTCGCCTGCAAGCACCGCCCGCAGGCCGATGGTGATTTGGGCAGCCTCAGGTGAGCCATCGCCAGATGCAGCGGCGCAAACCTCGAGGTAATTTCGACCCACCGCATGGTCACGCCCGTGAGCCGAATTGGGGGACGTGAATTGCTGCCAGCTATCGTTCACGGCGAGGATGAAGCCATGGGCATCGAGCAGCGCGATGTCCGCCGGAAGCGCGTTCAGAATGGCGGCCCGCGATTCTGCGGCCTTTCGCTGCAGAATTTCGCTGTGCCGCAAAACGTCCTCGGCGGCCAGCCTGCTGGTGACATCCATGGCCAGCACGACTGCCGCCTTTTTGCCATCGAAGTCCATTGGATTGGAGGTCACCTCGACCGCCAGCAAGCTGCCATCCTTGGCCCGGTGGAGCATCCTGCCGGAACCATCGTCATGGCTGATCTCATCGGAAGTCATCGCCAGAAATTCCTCACAACTGTAACCGTAGTGCACCACGGCAGCGTCATTGACTGCAAGAAAACGCCCCGTCTCCAGCTCATACGCCCACATCGGCTGGGGGTGCTGCTCGAAAAGCTGGCGATAGCGAGCTTCGCTGCCCTGCAAAATATCGAGGTTTCGGCGAAGCTCTAGGTGGGTCATCACCTCACGGGCGAGAAGGGTCAGCGCACGAAGTTGCTCCGGCGTCAGCGTGCGCTCGGTATGATCCACCACGCAGAGAGTGCCCAGCACCTCGCCGCCCGGAGCAACCAGTGGCGCTCCGGCGTAGAACCGAATGAATGGCTCTTCGGTCACCAACGGATTGGCGGCGAAGCGTGGATCGCGAGTGGCATCCGGCACCAACAACGGCTCCGTTTGCTGCAAAGCGTGGGCGCAAAATGAGTGTTCCCGCGGCGTCTCGGCGGCATTCAAACCGATCCGCGCCTTGAACCACTGCTTAAACTCATCCACCAAAGAAATCAGGGCCATCGGGGTGCCGCAGATTTGGGCAGCGAGCGAGGCGATGTCATCGAACTCCTGCTCCACCGGCGTGCCGAGGATGTTGTAGCTGTGGAGCACCCGCAACCGTTGGGCTTCATAGTCCGTGGGAATGCTAGGTAGCGGAGCCGGAGAAAGGGTGGCACTCATGTGGAAAAGGCGAAGGTCGTCGCTCACCTAGAAAAGGGAGCCAGGTGGCACGATTCGCGAAATCATCGGTGCCCTGTGATTCCACAAAAAAGCCAGAGCACCGGCGGGATCTCACAACTGGAGATTGATCGCACCGACACACTGGCATTTTTGATGGAACCGAAGTTCCTCATCCCCCCCCCGGAGACTGGGGCTGCAGTCGCACGCGCAGTGCCAATGCCAGAGGGTCGCCCGCAGATTCAGGTTCTATAAGGGATTTTAAATTTTCTCTGCGTTCCCCAGCCACCGTTGGTTGATTACACCTCCGCAGAACTTTCATGAAATGAGTCCGCTTCCCTGCAAACTCTGCGATTCCCGGTCGCCTCCTCGCAAGGATCGCTTGCCGCTCTGAACCCGCCGAGGATGAAACTACGCATAATTTACGAAACTCCAAATGGGTCTCGCTATCGTTCCAACGCGCGCGGATCATGAGCTATTGATCTCCTTTGAACCCATGAACAACAGGCGAATTCTCATCGTTGATGACAACGATGCCATCCATGAAGACTTCCGCAAGATTCTGGGAGTGGACGCCGCGGAGGCGGATTTCAGAACGGAGGAAGAAGCCTTTTTCGGAACGGCTAGAACCGAGCCTCTGCGCTTGGACTTCATCTTGGATTTCGCCTCCCAAGGACGCGATGCCTTGGCCCGTGTGGCCGCGGCGGTTCTAGCAGGACAGCCTTACGCCATGGTGTTCATGGACGTGATGATGCCGCCGGGGTGGGACGGCATCGAGACGACCGCCCGGCTGTGGGAGGTCGATCCGAACCTCCAAGTGGTCATTTGCACCGCCTACTCGGATTACTCGTGGGAAACGATGATTGCACGGCTTGGCGGGTCCGACCGGCTGTTGATTCTTAAAAAGCCCTTCGACATCAGCGAGGTCTTCCAGCTCGCCCACACGCTGACCACCAAGTGGAATCTCCAGCACGAATCGCGCCGCCATGCGGAGCTGCTAGAACTCGCGGTGAAAACCCGAACCCACGAGTTGGAGCTGGAGATGGCGGAGCGTAAGCGTAGTGAGAATGCTCTCAAGTTCACGCAGTTTTCCGTGGATCATGCATCGGACGCGATGTGCTGGGTGGACGCGAATTCCCGCCTGATCTATGTGAATGCAGCCGTCTGCCGGTCACTGGATTACACCGACGATGAACTCCGCGCGATGAGTATTCTGGACACCGTGCCCTTACTCCGCCAAAGCGGCTGGCAAGCGTTCTGGGATTCGCTGCGGGAGGAAAAACAGCGGACCATCGAGGCTGAGCACCTGACCAAGAGTGGCCGGCGCATCCCGATCGAGCTGACGGTGAACTTTTTTGACTTTGCCGGGCGCGAGTTCATGTGCGCATCTGCACGCGACATCACCCGCCGCAGTGAAATCCTAGCGGAGCTTTCCCAAGCGCGTGACGAGGCCTTGGAATCGGTTCGGATTAAGGGGCAATTCCTCGCGAACATGAGCCACGAGATTCGCACCCCGATGAATGGCGTGGTCGGCATGGCGGAGCTTTTACTCCATACCAATCTGACCCGCGAGCAGCGTGAATACGTCGATGTCATCGGCAGCAGCGCCCATCATTTGCTCGATATCATCAATGACATCCTCGACTTCTCGAAGATCGAGTCCGGCCTGTTGGATCTCCAAATCAAAGACTTCGACCTGCGGAAAATCATCGACGACGCGCTGGACGTGGTGGCCCCGCTGGCCCGCCGGAAAACCCTCGAACTGGCGGGCTGCGTGAAACCCGACGTGCCGCGCGCGCTGCGTGGGGATTGTGGGCGACTTGCCCAAGTTCTCACCAACATGCTCGGCAATGCTGTGAAATTCACCGAATCGGGCGAGGTCACGCTGGAAGTCTCGACAGTCTCCAGTTCCTCCAACCCAAACCTGTTGGAGTTCGAAATCCGCGATACAGGAATCGGCATCGACCCGGCGTCCCAACGGAAAATTTTCGAACCATTTCTTCAAGCCGACGGCTCGGACACTCGCGAATACGGCGGCACCGGCCTAGGGCTGGCCATTTGCAATCAGATCATTTCCTCAATGGGAGGCCAGCTGGGAGTCGAGAGCGTGCCAGGCCAAGGTTCAAGATTTTGGTTCACCTTGGAATTTGAGCCAAGCACCGATCCTCAGCCGGTCGCTCCAGCACTGCCAGGCACCGCAGGACTGCGGGTGCTCGTCGTGGATGACAACGAGACCAACCGGCGCATCCTGCAACTCCAACTTGCCAACCTCAAGTTAGCATCCGTGGCGGTGGGTTCCGGCGCGGAGGCATTGGAACGGCTGCAAGCCGGAGTGGTCGCGGGTAACCCGTTTCACCTCGCCATCTTCGACATGAAAATGCCGGGCATGGATGGCCTCACGCTGGCCACGGCCGTCCGCGCGGAACCCGCCTTGGCCGCCACCCGCATCGTTATTTTGAGTTCCCTCGGCGATCCGATCACCCCCGAGGTGCTGGAGGCCGCAGGCGTGCAGGACTATCTCGTCAAGCCGGTCAAGCAATCGCGCTTGCAGGTGACGCTCGCGGGAGTTCTTGGGCTTCAGACCCACCCAGCGCCAGAGGTCGAGGCACCCGCTACGTCGGCTGGTGCGCCCCGCCATACGACGCGCATCCTCTTGGCAGAGGACAATTCGGTTAATCAAAAGGTTGCTCTCCTGCAACTCCGCCGCCTCGGCTACTACGCAGACTCGGTCATGGATGGTGCGAAGGTTCTCGCTGCGTTGGAGACCACCACCTACGACGTCATTCTGATGGATTGCCAGATGCCCATCATGGACGGCTACGCCACCACCCGCCAAATCCGCCGGGACTATCCCGACTCGTCCATTCGCATCATTGCCATGACTGCCAATGCCATGACTGGCGACCGAGAAAAATGCCTCGAAGCAGGCATGGACGATCACTTGAGCAAGCCTGTGGACATCAAAAAGCTGGAGGAAATCTTGGTGCGCTGGCAACCGGTGACCCCCGTTATCCCTGACGCCGCTGCCATGCCCGTGATGGACCTCGCTCGCATGAACCAAATCACCTGCAACGATCCGGACTTGTTCCAAGAAATCGTGCGCGAGTATCTGGAACAGGCGGAGGAGATTCTCGCACTCATGAGGCTGGCCTCGGAAAAGCCCGACGTGCCAGAGATTCAGCGTTTGGCTCACAAACTGGGTGGATCCAGCGCCTGTTGTGGCATGGTCGCCATCGTACCTCTCCTTGCGAAACTCGAACGCATGCCCGACACTGTGGAACCCGTCTTCGCAGGCGATCTAATTGTCCAAGCATCCAATGAGCTGAGGAAAATTCGCCGGTTTCTAGCCGTCCATTCCCAGTCTCTCACAACCGTTCCCTAGTATGTCCAGAATCCTCATCACCGAAGACGACCAATTCGTGGCTAACATCTGCCGCAGAGGATTCGAAGGTGAGGGCTTCCAGGTCGCGTTGGCTGCGGATGGCGCGACCGCCATCGAGATTCTCAAGACAAACCCACCCGACGCAGTGGTGCTGGATTTAATGCTGCCCGGAATCGACGGGATTTCGGTTCTCCGGTTTATCCGCTCACAGGAGGCACTGCGAGGGTTGCCGGTCATTATCCTGTCCAATTCCGATTATTTCTCAGGCCTTGCCCAATCAGCCTGGGACGCAGGTGCCACCAATTTTCTCAACAAGGCCGACCACGGTCCTGTAGAGTTGGTCGCCGAAGTCCGGAAATTGCTCGCCGAGGCCACTCCGAAAACGCCACCACCCGCCTCCGACCAGCCTCCCCCGCTGCCGCAGAGAGCACATATCAAGTCTGCCACTGGGGCGATCCGGGTGATCGTCGCGGATGATGACAAGGTGATCCACGGCGTCTTAGGATTCTTCATGCAGCAGGCAAATTTCATCGTCCGCTCGGCCTTCGACGGTCGCCGGGCGCTGGAAATCGCAGAAGCCGACCCACCGGACATCATGGTGCTCGACGGGATGATGCCAAAGCTCGATGGCTTCGAACTCCTTAAAATTTGGCAGCACCATCCCAAGCTCGCGAGAATCCCCGTGATCATGCTCACGGCGAAAGCAGAGGAGTCAGGAAAGGTAAGCGCAATGGGCAGCGGCGCGGTGGCATACCTCACCAAACCCTTCAGTCCAGACGCCATCGTGGACTTGATCCGGCAGCACGTGGGGCCGCGCGGTTGATCTCTCCAGAGAACGGTCCAGCGTTTGGGCCACATGCCACCCCTCGCGGACGACCGGATGCCCGGAAGTGTTGATCCTGTCTTTATCGGCAATCTCCTGTAGGAATTCGCAAACGAGGACGCGATAGGCAACGGCGCGGTGGAATTCCTAACCAAACCATTCAATCCAAACGCCGTCGTGAACCTGATCCGCCAATATGTCGGTCCGCGAGGTGAACCAGTGCCCCAGCCCGCTAGGCTGGGCTGAGGAACCTCGCTAACTGGGAACATGGCGGTGGTGACACTGGCCATTTTCACCACTGATCACTCTGATTCTAACTGATTCCACTGCCATTCGGGTCGGTCCCGGCAATCAAGCACAAGACCTTTCGATAGAACCATTCTCGAGAGGTCTTCATCGACCGCCTGCTGGCAGAAGGCGAGGAATCCGCCGGGGCGACGGCCGGTGACTATCAGCGCGAGGCGGAGGAGAAGAACCGCTGAGGTAAAAGCTGAAATCTGAAAAACTGAAACACTGAAATGAAGAGGAAGAAAGAGCGCTGGAGGGGAAACGGGAACTCAACGAGGAGGAGACGGCACGGCTGAAACAGCTATGGAAGAAGCTGGTGCGGATGTTTCACCCGGATCTCCACGAGCAAGATCCGGAAAAGCGAATTCTATCACGGACCACCGTGGACTGAATCAATCGGGCGTCGTGCAGGATTCTGAGAAGTGCCAGATCCTTGGGACGACCAACCATCAGCTTGACGGCTGCTAGATCGTGTGGATCGAGGGCGAGGGCCGCTGTCGTGCCGGGAACGGGGACGAGTCGATCGCGCCAGCCTTCAGGGAGGGTTTCGAGAATGGAACTACGGAGGATGTCGGCATGGTAGCCGTGCCGGAGGTAGTAGGCGCGGTTTTCACCCAGCGCCTCGTCGAGCATGGTTGCGGTGAGTTCGTCGAATGGCTCGGGGCAGAGGTCGGCATCGTAGGTGGTCGTCAGCGGACCATCGCCAATTCCCAACTCGGGAAAAGAAGCTAACAACGACGCCGAGCCAAGCACGAGAATGGGCTGGTCTTCGGTGAGAGCCTGGGCGGCGCGGATCAGATGCTGGAGCGCGCCA
>JAYTLO010000186.1:0-50829 GCA_043729385.1 Akkermansiaceae bacterium | reverse complement strand
CATTGAGGATCTCTAGCAGGCGGCGGGCGGTGCCGGATGGTGCGTCGATCTTGTGCTTGTGATGCATCTCGGTGACCTCAATGTCGAAGCGGTCTTGGCTCAGCACGCGGGTGGCCTGGCGAGTCAGCCAGAACAGCACGTTCACGCCCACCGAGTAGTTTGCGGCATAGACGATGCGGATCGATTGCGCCGCCTGATAGATGATCGCGCGTTCCTCGTCGGTGTGGCCGGTGGTGCCGATGACCAGGCTGGTGCCGTGTTTCACCGCCGCCTCGACGAGCGAAGTGGTGAAGGAATGGATCGTGAAGTCGATGACGCAGGTGGCTTTGGAAATCGCGGCATCAAGGTCTTCGCCCGCGTCGTGGGTGGCGGCGACGGGGATGGCGGCTTGGTTCGCGGCCTCAATGACGGCTTGGCCCATGCGGCCGGATTTTCCAGTGATGAGAAGTGATGGCATAAATTTTTTCAGCGTTTCAGAGGTTCAGTGGTGTCACCACATCATTTGTTCCAGCTGGATCTTGCTGGCGCGGGCGGCGGCATCCTTGGCACCGGGGCCGTTGAATGAGGCGATCTTGCGGGCGACGTTGACGGCCGCCTGCCAGCGCTTGGCCTTTTCTAGCAGGGTGAGTGCCTTGAATCCGCAGAGTTCGAAGTATTTCCACTCCGCCGGGGGAGTGGTGGTTTCGAGCACTGAGTAGAACGCCTCGAACGCTTGGGTCTCACTCTTCCTCGCGGGGTTGTTAGGATCGGGCAATTGTTCCAGCGTGAGGCCGCGAAGATATTGCAAGCGGTTGAGCAGAGCGGGCTGGTTCTTGGTGTGGACGAGCAGCTTGTCATAAACTGCTAGCGCCTCGACCATTGAGGCCGGGTTGCTGCTGCCTTGGGCATACAACGCTTCACCTAACAACAAGCCGGCGGGCAAACGAAGCGGCTCGTTTTCCGCCAAGGTGTTGATCCATTTCCCGAGAAACCCGGAGGCTTCAGCGAGGCGATACATGTCGATGAGATGCTCGGCTTTTTCCAAGGTGGCGATGGCGGCCAGCGGACCTTGCGAGCCAATGGCCTTGTCGAATAACAGGATCGCTTCTTCCTTGGATTGCGGAGTGCCGCCGAGCGCCGCCGAGCGGGCTGCTAGAAGCCACGCGACTTGCGCTCTCGCAGGATTGGTTTCCGAGTCGGCCAGTTTTTTGAGGACCAGCAGCGCGGTGTTGTAGCTGCCCGTTTGGAAAAGATTGCGCCCGAGAGTGAGTGCCGCCTCGGCCGCTGCGGGATCTCCCGGGTAGGCATCCACGATGGCTTGCGCGGCGGCGATGGCGGCGGCGGTGTCCTTCGAAAGATCGGCGATGCGGAGCCGAGCCAAGGCCAATCGCGGGGCGGCGATGTCCGGGCCTGCGGCTAAAATTTCGAGCTGCTCGCGGGCAAACGGGAGATCGGGAACGGGGCTGGCGAGCGCCGCTTCTGCCGCCGCCAAGCGGGCTTCCGATGCCCGTGGATGATCGGGGAAACGCGCGAGAAACCCTTCAATCGCCGCTCTAGCAGTGAGCGCTGGAGTGGTCGAGAGCGCGCGTTCGAGTTCGAGATCCGCCTCCAGAGTTTTGTCCGGCGCTCCCCCGGATTGCTGAATGAGGGTGACCCCATTGAGGCCGCTGCTCCGCAAGCGGGCGATCGCGGATTGCAGCCTCGCCAACCTCGCTTCGGGGGCGGCAAGGGCGATGGCTGCTTCATCGAAAAGCTGGCTGGCCTTCTTCGGATCGCCATTCAAGCTGGCGGTCCGAGCTTCGAGAAACGCGGCTTCACCCTTTAAAATAGGGGATTTCGCCGTGTCGCGCAGGGTGTTGAGAATCGAGAACGCCTGCTCGGTGGAGCCTGCATCGAGGAACCAGCGGGCTGTCTGATAGAGCGCCCGGCTGGCGAGAAAATGTTGGGAATACTCCACCCGCAGCCGGTTCAGGAGGAGCCGCGACTCTGCCCGCGACTCGGGCGTGCCGATGCGATGCACGCCGATGGCGCGGGCGTAAAGCGCGAACGCCGAGAGGTCAGTCAGAGTTCCCGCAGCCGGGTAGGTGGGCCACGCGGCGATGATGTTAGGTTGGGTGGTGTCCAGCGGTAAAACCTCGCGCAAGACGGGCGGAGAAATCCACTGCGCGAGGCTTTCAAGAATAGGATCCGTGAGGGAGGGCTTGTCTGGGAGCCACGCGAGAAGTCTTTTGAAAATGGCTTCAAGCACCGGCGAATCCGGGTGATCCTGGACAAATGTGAGCAGCGAATTCGCCGCTTCCTCGGGGTTTCCTCGCGCCTGAATCGTATCTGCTAGACCGATCGCCGCCGCGTGATAGCGGGCAAGCGACTGGCCTTGGGGATGATTGATGAGTTCTTGGAAGCCGATCTCCGCCTCGGCGGCTTGGCCTTGGTTGAGAAGCAATTGGGCATCGAGAAACGCTGCGAACGGTCGATCTGCGATGGCGACCATTTCCTGCTCCGGCATCGCTTGGCGGGCTTCCGCTGGACGCTTGAGATCGAGCAGAATTTCTACCTGATAGAGTCGGATCTTCACCACCGTCGCAGCATCGGAATCCGCGATGAGGGTGGCCAAGGTCGCCAGCGCGGCGTCCGGTTTTCCAAGCGCGAGCTGCAAGCTAGCCTGGGTGAAGCCCACCTCGCTGCGATGCGGCGTCGTGGAATCGGCCAGCAGCGTTTGGAAGATTTCAAGGGCCTCGGAAAACCGATCTTGCGCCACCAGCGCCTGGGCTTTCCAAAACGCTGCCACAGGATTTTTCGCGACGAACGATTGCCCTAACAACTCCAACGCCTCCTTGGGATTTCCCGCCCGGATCAATGCCTCGGCCAGCCGGATCGCCACCTGCGATTTCGCCTCCGCAGCGAGCGATGCGTCTTCTAGGCATTGCCGGAAATGCATCTCTGCCACTTCCCACAATCCGTCGGCAAGCGCGGCATCACCCTTTTGCTCCGCCGCCCGGAAGTCCACGCCTTGCCCACGCAGGAGCGGCTGCTGGAGCAGCAGGAGGAGTGAAAAAAGCGGCCACAATTTCATCGGTCGGGCGGAAGCTAAAAGGTGAACCGGCGGGTTGCCAGCCCGGAAATCCAACCACTCACGCGCAGGTGCCGAACAGGCGGTCGCCCGCGTCGCCCAGGCCGGGCAGGATGTAGCCGAAACTGTCGAGGCAGCGATCGAGGCACGCCGCGTAAATCGTGACGTCTGGATAGGCATCTTCTAACGCGGAAACTCCCTCCGGCGCGGCCACCAAGCAGACGAACCGGAGATGCCGCGCACCCACTTCTCGCAAGCTGCGGACGGCCTCGATGGCCGAGCCACCCGTCGCTAACATGGGATCGAGAATGATAATTTCGTGCTCCCCGAGCTCTGGTGGATGCTTTAAATAATAGGGTTCTGGAATGAGGGTCTTCTCATTTCGCGCCAGTCCGAGGTGGGCCACGGAGGCTTGCGGAAGCAGATCGAGAAAGCCATCTAGAAATCCCAAGCCAGCTCGCAAGATCGGCACCAAAATCAGCCCGCGGGTGACTTTCACGCCGGAGGTGATTTCTAACGGCGTGTTGCACGCCACCACCGTGGTTTCCAAATTCGCGGTGACGGCTGGCACCATCAACGAGGCGATCCGCCGGAAGCCTTGGCGAAACTCGGGCGACGGACACGCCGGGTCGCGGAGCTTGGTGAGTTCCTCGGCGATCAGCGGATGGTCAAAGAGGTGGAGCATTTCAAATTTTCCGGGCTAACAGTTTACGGAGATCCGCCATCGGGAGGTTGAGCGCCCTCGCAGCTTCCTTGAAATCGCCGTCGGCGCGTTCGAGGATTCGTCCCGCGACTTCGCCGCTGATCCACTCAAACAAATCCCCGCCAGTCGGCGCGGCGTTGATCATTTGGTCGATGGCAGCTGTGAATCCCGCCGGCGATCTGCGCGGCATTGAAGCCAGCGGAATATCAGCTGGAAGCAAGATGTGCGACGACGCCAAGGCACAGGCGCGGGCGATGGTGTTCTCTAACTCACGGACGTTGCCGGGCCAGGTGTGCGACTGTAAAGTGGCGATCGCTTCCGCCGAAATGCGGATCCGCGCCATCCCATTCTTGCGAGTGATCCGCTGCAGGAAATACTCGGCTAAAAGCGGGATATCCTCCAACCGCTCGCGCAGTGCCGGAATCTTGATTTCCACCACGTTGAGGCGGTAGTAGAGATCCTCGCGGAAACGCCCACCCGCCACCTCGTCGGTGAGGTTCTTGTGGGTAGCCGCCACGATCCTCACATCGGTGGTTAGAGTTTCATTTGCGCCGACGCGGGAAAACGATCCGTCTTGCAGCACGCGCAGCAGTTTCACTTGGATCGACAGCGGCATATCGCCGATTTCGTCGAGGAACAAGGTGCCTCCGTCCGCCTGCTCGAAGCGACCTGCACGCCGTGCGATCGCACCGGTGAACGAGCCTTTTTCATGGCCGAAAAGTTCGCTCTCCAACAGGTTTTCCGGAATGGCACCGCAGTTGATGGTGATCATTTCCTTCTGCCGCCGCGGGCTGTATTCGTGCACCGCCTTCGCGACGAGTTCCTTGCCAGTGCCGCTCTCACCGGCGATTAAAACCGGTGCGTCCGAGCGCGCCACCCGCCCGACGAGTTTAAAAACTTCCTGCAACGCGCGTGAAACTCCGATCATTTTCACCCGCCCATCATGCTTCGGCATTTCCGCATCCGGCTGGCCAGCGCTGCGGCGATCTTCCTGCGTTTGCAGGGCGGATTCCACCACCGGGCGCAGCTCAAATGCCAGCGACTCCTTGCGCAGAACATCGTGCGCACCGCGTTGGGTCGCCTCGATGATTTGGCCAGTCGTCGGAAATCCTGCGGTCAGCACCACCAGCGTTTGCGGGCTTTGTTGCAAGATCCGCCCGAGCAACTCCATCCCGTCGAATGGCTCAAGCTCCATCGCCGAGACCACCACGCTCACCGGCGTTTTTTCAATCACCTTGAGCGCGTTCGTCGCATTATCGCAGCGCAAAACCCGCAGATTTTTGGCGGAAAGGTGCTTGGTCGCCCAATCCAAGAAATCCAGATCGGGATCGACTAACAGCAGGGTATCTTCAGAGGGTTCTTCCGGCATCGCGCGAGCGGGGGCAGTCAAGCAGGGCGGGGACGGATGACACGATAAAAATATTCTCGAGCAACTCTCTGTCAGTGGGAACACCACGAATCCGCGCGCTTGCCCCGGCACGATCCTGGAGATACATTCTGGCCATGACGCAACTTCTCGAACGCGCATTTGCAGCGGCTGCCACGCTTCCGAAACCGGAGCAGGACGCCTTCGCCTCGCTTCTCCTCGCCGAGCTGGATTCCGAGCGACGCTGGACCGAGTCATTCGCCGCCACTCAAGGCCAACTCTCCTCCTTGGCCGACGAGGCGCTTCTTGAGTTCGAAGCCGGGCAGACTCAACCCATGGACTTGGAGCGTGATTTCCCGAACCACTAAACGGTTTCGGAAGCTCCTGTCCGACCTTCCGCCCCATGTCCAGAAGCAGGCGTTCGAGGCTTACCGCACATGGTTGCGAGACCCATGGCACGCCAGTCTCCAGTTCAAACAAATCCATGCGACAAGGCCGATCTTCTCGGCACGAATCGGACTCGACTGGCGCGTGGTCTGTGTTCGCACCGGCGATACTGTGATTTGGTATTTCATCGGCTCGCACGCGGACTACGACAGGCTCATCAAGACCCTGTGACCGCTACCGTTTCTGACGGACCGCGAAATTTATTTCGCCCGTATCCCGGACGTGCGTTCGCGGTGCTAGACAATTTTCCCACAGCCGCAACCCGGCCTGACAATGAAGGTGGGCTTAGAACAGCTTTCGCAGTTCTATTTCGATGACCGCAGCAGCCTCGGCCACAGTGATTTCGCGGCCTGCTTCGTGGGCGAGGTAACCCATGGAAACGCCGTCGATCCCGCACGGGGTAATTGCGAAAAACGGTGGCAGACATTCCTGGGTGATGTTGATGGCGAAGCCGTGCATGGAGATCCATTTCCTAACACCGACGCCGATGGAGGCGAGCTTGCGGTTCTCCACCCACACGCCTGTTAGCCCGGCGCGGCGGCTGGCTTTCACGCCGAAGTGGTGACACGCATGTATCAGCGCGTCTTCGAGTTTCCGGAGGTGCTCGTGGAGATCCTTGCCGCGCGGGGCAAGGTCGAGGATGGGGTAACCGACGAGCTGGCCGGGGCCATGGTAAGTCGCCTGGCCACCACGGTTGATCTCGTGGACAGGGTAGGGGAGCGACGCTGGATCGCGGAGCGACGATTGGTCGCGCAGACGGCCGATGGTGTAAACGGGCAGGTGCTCAAGTAGCAGAATGGTATCGCCGCCGGTGCCTGTTAGTATAGCTTGGACGTGCTCGTCTTGAAGGCGCAGACCAGCTTCGTAGTCGATGGGTTCGGGGAGATGGAGGAATTCTAGCAAGGCGGGCTGTTTTTAAATGAAGAGGAATTGAACCGCAGATGAACGCAGATGAAAATGGATAAGAGAAGGGTTTGAGAGTCGGTGGGTGAGAGTTGAGAGAAGGACGAAGATATTTCAACCCTCAATCAATTCCCCTCTTTATTCACGTCTATCTGCGGTTAAAAAGAATCTTAAACGAGCCGCCGTTCGAGGAGTTTGGCTTTGAGGGGATCGGATGCTTGGAGGTGGGCCATGCCGATGGCGAGGGCGTCGGCGGCATCGGGCGGCGGGGTTTCGGACAAGCCTAACAACGCGCGGACCATGAAGGCGACCTGCGGCTTACTGGCGTTGCCATTCCCCACGACGGCCATTTTCACCTTCTTCGGCGAGTATTCGAAGACCCGCAAACCGTGGTCGGCGGCGGCGATGAGGGCGGCGGCACGGGCGGCCCCCATAGAAATGGCGGTCTGGTGCGACTGCACGTAGATGATGCCCTCCACCGCGACTTCGTCGGGCTGGAACTTTTGGATCACGTTGACCAGATGCGAGCGGATGGCCGAGAGTGCTGCGGACTGCGGGAGGCTCTTGGGGATGGAAATGACGTCAAAGCCAAGGACCGTGGGCCTGCGGGGATCGCCTTCAAGCACGGCATAGCCGGTGTTTCTAACGGCGGGATCGATGGACAGGACGCGCATGGTGTTCGGAAGCGGGACAGATTGACCGGAGATCGGCCCTCCTGATGCACAAGTCCCAAAGTGGTTTACCACCCGTTATTTTTTCGCCGGTTCGATGAACTTCGGATTCGTCATCGCGCCCGGTGCGGCTTCCTTGAGGTTCGGTGGGACGGCGGCGTCCACCTCACGGGTGGTCCAGCGGATCGCGCCGATGAGGATGTTTTGGAAGGTCGGGTTGGTCCAGATATCTTCGCGGTGGCCCATGGCAGTGTAGAAAATCCGGCCTTTTCCCTCCTCACGCGCCCAACTGGTGGGGTAGGCGGGGCGCTCATACATGGTTCCTTGCATGGCGGGCGAGTCGATCACGGTTAGGACATGGATGTCGGGATTGAAATCCTTGAGCGAATACCATTCCTCGTGGAAGGCGAAGCTGTCACCCGCTTCGGCGAAGCCCGGGAACTTCTTGTTGATGACCTTGTTAGTCGCGACCTGTTGCGCACCGTGGATGATGAATTCGCCGCCAAGGAAGCAGACGTATGGATCGGCGTCCTTGCCGTGGTTGGCGAAGCGTTCTGGGCCTTTCTTTGACTCGTTCGCGGTGTGGAACGTGTCGCTGGCCGAGTGCAGGCCGATGAAGCCCTTGCCGCTTTTTACGTAGTCGAAAAGTGCCTGCTTACCCGCCGGGGTCATCGCCGGTTGCTGGTCGGTGCCGGGCGATGTTAGGTCGCCGGTCGTGTAGAAGATGACAGCGTCGAAGCCGGCGAGGTATTCGGGTGAAAACTTCGAGCCATCCTTGGAGAACTCGAACTCCCAAGTGTGCTTACCACCGAGTTCGGTGAAGATCTTTTCCGCGAAACTGGGTTGGCCTTTTTTCCACGAAATCACCTCGTGCTCGAACCCACTGGATTTCGTAAAGAACAACAACTTCTGTGCAGACTCCGCTTGCAGCGAGAGGGAACCCGCAAGGCCGAGGGCAAGAAGGAGGGCTGTGGATTTGGACATGGCGTGAGGCTAGGTGGCCGCGTCCGAGGAGCAAACCAATAAATCAGGGAGCGATCTGCCAACTCCACTTGTATTACTGATCTGATAGATCAAAAAACATAGGCACATTTGCCGTGACCAACCCTTACGTCGCAGTCGGACGAATGTCTGTTATCTGGGCCTGAGACCCCGAAGCATATTTCAGGCCTCGACGCGCCGCAGTCTCATTCCTTTGTGCTTTCTTCGCAGCGCGATGACCTGATCCTTGATCGCAAAGAATGCTCGGATCAGAATAGGCGATCGCGCCTTTTTTTCAGAAACACCCGTAGAAAAGGACTCCGCCTCTTGCGGCGCTGCGCTATGAGGATCAGGCGGGCGACGGAAGTTTAGCCGATGCGAGTGCCGGTGCCGGTGATGAAAAAGGTCATGCCGGAGGGGTGGCTAGTCGTGGCAGCCGGGTCAAAATACACGGCGGAGAAATTTCCCTTTGCCGCTGAGAATCCCGGTACATGCTGGCCGCAGATGACAGCAGATTTCCTGGTGATCGGCGCGGGGATCGCCGGACTTTCCTTCGCCTTGCGGGCGGCGCGGCACGGCTCGGTGATCGTCCTAACAAAAGGCGAAGCTTACGAATCAAACACCGCTTGGGCGCAGGGCGGCATCGCTTCGGTGCTACCGGAAGGTCTTCGTGATGGTGGAGATTCAGTGGAATTCCACGTCGCCGATACGCTCGATGCCGGGGCCGGACTCTGCAAGGAAGCTGCGGTGCGGACGATTATCGGCGAGGGCACCGCCGCCATTGAAGACTTGGTTGACTACGGCGTTTCCTTCGACAAGGAGGGCGATCATTTCCTGCTCGGGAAAGAAGGTGGCCACTCGCACCGGCGGATTCTCCACGCCCGTGACACCACAGGCCGCGAGGTTGCTAGAGCTCTGATAGAAACTGCGCGGAACACGCCCAATCTGACTTTACTGGAGGACCATTTCGTCATCGACCTCATCACCACCGCCAAGCTCGGCGCGGTGGTGGAGGACCGAGTGCTCGGCGCTTACGTGCTCGAAATGAAGACCAGCGAGGTGAAGGTTTTCCGCTCCGACCGGGTGATCCTCGCCGCTGGCGGTTGTGGCAAAGTTTATCTCTACACGACGAACCCCGACTCCGCGACTGGCGACGGTGTGGCGCTGGGTTGGCGGGCCGGCGCGTCGGTCGCTAACATGGAGTTCATCCAGTTTCACCCGACCTGTTTCTACAATCCCGGCGCGACTGGTCCCGAGGCGCGATCGTTCTTGGTGAGCGAGGCTGTCCGCGGCGAGGGCGGCATCCTGATCAATGCGAAGGGCGAGGATTTTACCAAAAAAATCGACCCACGCGGCTCACTGGCGCCGCGTGATATCGTCGCCCGCTCCATCGACCGCGAGCTCAAGCGCACCGGCGCGACCTGCGTCTATCTGGACGTCACTCATAAGCCGAAGGGCTTCATGAAGGAGCGGTTTCCCTATATCTATCAGACGTTGCTGAAGTTCGGTCTCGATTGTGAAACTCAGCCGATCCCAGTGGTCCCTGCCGCGCATTACCAATGCGGTGGCGTGCTAACCGATGTAAATGGCAAGACCTCCATCCGAGGGCTTTTCGCGGTGGGCGAGGTGGGTTGCACCGGGCTTCACGGCGCGAACCGCCTAGCATCTAACTCGCTGCTAGAGGGCAATGTGATCGCCCGCCGCGCGCTGGATGAAATGATGCACCGCTACCCGCCCGGCAAGTTTTCCCAAGAGCCGCCGGAAATCTCTGGATGGGAGCACGGCGACACCGCGGAGCCGGACGAACTGGTCGTCATCTATCACAACTGGGACGAAATCCGGCGGCTGATGTGGGACTACGTTTCCATCGTCCGCACCGATAACCGCTTGCGTCGGGCGACGGCGCGGCTGCGAAATTTGAAGAAGGAAGTCCGCGAGTTTTACTGGGGCCACCGCGTCAATGCGGACATCTTGGAGCTGCGGAACCTCGTCGCAGTGGCCGGATTGATCGTCGAGTGCGCCACGCGCCGCAAGGAAAGCCGCGGATTGCACTACACGTTAGATCATCCTAACACCGACGAGCGGCTTTGCGCGGACACTGTCCTGCGGAAATTCTAACGAGCCTGCGCGTAGTCTTCCCGCCACGTCTCGGCGGCCTTAGCGTCGGGTTCGCCATCGGCGATGACGAGCCGGTAGCGGGCGATGTATTTTTGTCCCGGAACGATCTGCATTTCGCCGAGCTGCTGCGGCGCGAAGCAGAAGAATGGTTCGCTCGGATGCGCCCGAATCGGCTGGGGAAATCGGAAATTCTCGGGGTGACCGAGGATCGTTAGGCCGCAGGTTTCGCCAGCGACTTTACCGCCGATCCAGCACCACTTTTTGCGCGACGTGTTCACCTTCACTCGGTCAGTTAGTCCGGAGGCCGTGAGAAACCGGCAATTGCCCGCGCCATTCCAAGCTGCGTTCCCTCGGAAGCCAAAGCCGCCGTAGTGATACTCCGGCAGCTTGAGCGGCGAGTCGCTCGCGCAAGTCTGGGTGGAGGTGAAATCGACGACATAGCGTTGCTCCACGACAGCGACGCTGACGTCCCAAGTTTCCAACAGCGCGACCTTGGGCGGCTTGGTCGTTAGATCGACGAACTGATGCCTCGCTTGGAATCCGGCCTTGCCGTCCTTTTGCCAAACCGAATCGAGCGCGACGAACTCGACCTTGCCCGTTTCCGCTCCCATGTTCCAAAAATCCGGCTTGCGACCTTCGAACTCAGTTCTCGTCCACGGACTCCAGACGCCGTGATGGTGCAGGTGGCCGACCGCGAAATCATCGGTGATTAGCCGACCAGCCGGGCTGTGGATCGACTGAATGTAGCCTCCTCGGACATAGGCCTGCGGGATTTCCGGGCGCGGCAGTTCGCCTGGTTCTGCCTGATAGCGCAGGATTTCCCGGCTGCCCGCGCGGATCACCACTTGCTTGCCCTCGCGGTTTGCGGTGACTTCTTCAGCGGCGGTTAGACCGGAACCACAGGCGACGGCGGCAAGTAGCGGGAGAAATTTCATCTGCTTGGATACGCGCAGGTTTGCGTGGGTTAGCAAGTCTAGGGGGCAGGGACGTCTCGTCCCTGCGAATGGGCAAAAGAAAAGCGCGCGTTGGATATCCCCCCGGATCTCGCAACGCGCGCTTTTTTCAAAGCCACTGGGCTTCGCCTTGTTCGGTTGACTTCCCCCCGGAGATCAATTGCGAAACTGTTTGGCTCGGCTTCTTAGCTAAGAGTTCTTACGGGGCCGAAGCGCCTCAGAACGAATTCAAATTACCTGAAAATCAGGATACCGGAAGCTTTTTGAAGTCCCGTATGCGGCCAACTGGTCTCAAAACCGGCCATAGGCGGTTGGCTCGGGATTAAGATTGAACGAAATTTGAGTTTCAAAACCAGTCGGACGGGGAAATGGGACTGGAAACGCCGCGAAGCTGTGGCGATCATTCTGCAAGCCGCCACCGTGTCCGATCTTTTCACCACTCCCACGGCGTTATCCGCCAAGCCAAGTCCCGCCGAACCACTAGCAGCCCGGATGCGGCCGCGTTCCCTCAGCGAGGTGGCCGGGCAACAGCATATTCTGGCTCCCGGCAAACTGCTGCGGCGGGCAATCGAGTCGGACCGCTTCACATCGTTGATCTTTTACGGACCGCCGGGCACTGGTAAAACCACCCTCGCCAGTGTGATTGCCCGCACGACTGGCTCGCGTTTCGAGTCACTCAATGGCGTGGAATCTAACGTGGCGGAGATCCGCGCGAAGATCGACCAAGCCCGCACTTGGCGCGACTTGCGCGGCGAGACGACGATCTTATTCATCGACGAGATCCACCGTTTCAACAAAGCCCAGCAGGACGTGCTGCTGCCACACATCGAGCGCGGAGTGGTTCGGTTCATCGGTGCGACGACCCACAATCCGTATTTCCACGTCAACTCGCCGCTGGTCTCGCGTTCGCAAATTTTCCAGTTAGAGCCGGTGCCGGTGGAGGATATCATCGGCGTCCTGGAAGCCGCTCTAGCCGACGTGGAGCGAGGGCTGGGAGACTATCGGGTCGCCGCTGACCCCGAGGCGCTGCGCCATATCTCGGAGAAATCCGATGGCGATGTGAGGAAGGCGTTGAGCGCCCTCGAGCTGGCGGTTCTAACGACTCCCGGCGCTGACGGTGCCGTGCATCTGACCTTGTCGGTGGCGGAAGAATCCATCCAGCGCAAGGCGGTGGTTTATGACATGGATGGCGATGCGCACCACGACACGATTTCCGCCTTCATCAAGTCGATCCGCGGCTCCGACCCGGACGCCGCGCTCTACTGGTTGGCAAAAATGCTCCACGCTGGAGAAGACCCGCGCTTCATTTCTCGGCGTTTGGTGATTTCCGCCTCGGAAGACATCGGTCTAGCAGATTCTAACGCCTTGCGAGTCGCGCTGGACGCGCACGGTGCGTTCGAGTTCATCGGCATGCCGGAAGGTCGGATTCCGCTGGCCCACGCCACGGTCTATCTAGCGACCGCCCCGAAGTCCAATACTGCCTACGCCGCGCTGGGCCGCGCGATGGACGACGTGGAAAACGGCCGCACCCTCGCCGTGCCGGTGCATTTACGGACGAACACCCGCAAGAAACTTGCTGCGGCTTCCGGTGAATCCGAGGACGCCATGAAGTATCTCTACGCCCACGACTTCGAAGGCGCTTACATCCCGCAGGCCTACCTCCCAGAAGGTAAAATTTACTATCAGCCCGGCGATCAAGGGATGGAAAAACGAATCAAAGAGCGTTTGGATTTCTGGCGGAGCAAGGTGTAGGGGTTCCGCATTCCGGCAGAATCAAGTGCCTGGCAGATTCAGTTTCCCGAGTTCCACATCAATGATCCGCTCGCATTGCTCGATCTGGAGTTGTCGCCGGGTACGCGCTTCCTCGGCCAGTTGCTCCAGCGTGTCGATGTCGTAAAGATAGACTTCCTCGATCTCGCCCACCGCTGGGTCGATGTCGCGCGGCACTGCGATATCGATGAAAAACAAGGGTCGGTATTTCCGCGCTCGGCGCGCCTTTTCCACATCCGCCCGGTGGACGATGGCATGGGGCGCGCCGGTCGAGGAAATCACCACGTCCACCCGCTCAAGCACGCGGTGCCAATCGTCGAAACGCACTGCGCTGCCACCCATTTCTGCGGCGAGTTCTTGCGCCCGCTCGAACGAACGATTGGTCACGAAGATCGACTTCGCGCCTCGCGACACCAAGCTTTGCGCGGTGATCCGACTCATTTCCCCAGCTCCCAGGATCATGACTTCGCTGTTCTTCAAATGGCCGAAAATCTTCTCCGCCAAGTCCACCGCCACATTGCCGACCGACGTTGAGCCTTCCTGAATCGAAGTCTCCGTCCTGACCTTTTTACCGACGCCAAACGCCCGTTGGAAAAGCTTGTTTAGAACAGCTCCCGTAGCCCCGGCTTCGAGCGCTGATTGGTAGGCTTGTTTGACCTGGCCAAAGATTTCCGTTTCCCCGAGCATCATGGAATCCAGCCCGCTGACGACACGGCAAAGGTGGCGGGCGGCATCAGTTTTCTCCTTGCGGTAGAAATGCGCGGCCACGCTGGAGTCCAGTTGGATCTTCTCCGCCAGCCGACTCTCGATGAGTCCGAACGCCGCCCGCGCGTCTTCCGCGGCGAGGTAAAACTCGGTGCGGTTGCAGGTGGAAATGACCACGCCCTCAGCCGCTTCAGCCAGCGCGACTAGCTCGTTCGCCGCCTCGCCCAGCTTCGCGCTGCCCACGGCAAATCGTTCCCGCACCTCCACGGGGGCGGTGCGGTGATTGAGGCCGAGACAAAGAATTTCCATCAGACGAATGCGAAAACCGCCAACGAAAGCACGAATAAAATCACTGCGGAAAGCGAGAACCGTCGGCCCGTCAACCCCCGCACCTGCTTGATTCCCAACAGCACGCCGTAGCCCACCCAGACCGCGACCGCCGCGATCAAATGTCCCCACGCCGCGTCCGTCCCCGGCATCAGGAAGCCCGCCACGATCCCGATCGTCAGCAAGCCGCTGCCCAGCCACAGCAAGCGCTCCAAGGAAACCAGCAACTCGCGCACCGGCGGCAAATTCCTGAACAAGCCGCTCTTCAAATGGTGTTCCTTCAGCTGCCGATCCAGCACCAGAAACATCACCCCAGCCACCGCCGCCAAGGCGAGTGCGCCGTAGGCCAGCACCGACATCGCGGAGTGCGTTTCATGCCAGGCATTTCCGCTGACCATCTTGCTGGGATTGGCAGTGAGAGTCCCTGGGATCAGCGCTGCTGCTTGGAAAATGACCACCACCGGCGCGGTGAAAACTCCCAGCAGCGAGATCCGGTAGGTGGGACCGACGAGCAGGTAAAACAAGCACAACGACCACGCGAGGAACGCCAAAATTTCGCCCCGATCCATCAGCGGACAGGCCGCTCGCATTTCCCCGCGCAACGCCAGAAACCCGAGTTGGCAAATGAACACTCCGATCATCCACGCCAGCGTCCACTTGCTGCGTTTACCAGCGTTCACCGAAATCATGCCCCAAATCCCACCCGCGGCGGCGAGTAGGGTGGCGGCGATTAGAAACCAGCGGTCCATGCCCATCCATGAAGTCCCCGCGCCTCCCGCGCAAGTATCATCACCACGGAATCAGTCTTCCTCTTCCGTCAGCTTCGGCGGAATCAGATACGCCAACACCCCGTGTCGCGCGGGCGGAGTGAATCGCAGACACGCGATCGTGCCCTTTTTCACCTCAATGGAGCGGCTCGCGGCCCCAAGAATCCATTCGATGAGTTGGGACAAATCCGGCTCGTGACCGACGATAGCCACCCGCTTAAAATCGCGAAACGCGGCCAATTCGCGGACCGCCATGTCCGGCGGCATCCCACTCGCGAGCCAGCCCTGGATCACCGGCCCAGGCATCCCGGCGGCTTGGCAAAATTCATCCGCCGTCTGCCGCGCACGCAGCAGCGGACTCGTGAGAACGATGTCCGGTAGCACCGCAGCACTCTTCAATCGCTCGCCAGCCCGGCGTGCCTGCTCGCGGCCTTTTTCCACTAAGGCCCGCGAGAAATCGCCGTCCATGCTGGTGTTTTCCGCCTTGCCGTGTCGCAAAATGATCAGGTCCATATTTTGAAAACTGCTGAGATTACATGGTCATCCCGCCATCGACGGCGATGACTTGGCCGGTGATGTAGCGCGCGGCCGGGCTGGCGAGAAATGCCACCACGCCAGCGATGTCCTGAGTTTCGCCAAACGTACCCAGCGGGATCTTGCTGATCACCGCGTCCTTGATTGCTTGAGGCAGCTCGTCGGTCATGTCGGTGGTGATGAATCCGGGGGCCACCGCGTTGCAAGTGACGCTGCGTCCAGCGAGTTCGCGGGCGACGGCTTTGGTGAAACCGATGAGGCCGGCTTTGCTCGCCGAGTAGTTCGTTTGGCCGGCATTGCCGATCAGCCCGATGACCGAAGCGATGTTGATAATCCTCGGATCCTCGGCCTTCATCAGCACCCGCATGAACGCCTTCACCGTGTTGAAGGCGCCCTTGAGATTGGTGTCGAGCACGGTGTCCCAGTCGTCTTCCTTCATCCGCATCAGCAGTCCGTCGCGGGTCACGCCGGCATTATTGACCAAAATGTTCACCGGTCCGAGTTCGTCGCCGATTTTTTTCGCCAACTCCTGCACCGCAGCATGGTCCGAGACATCCACCGCATAGGCCGTCGCAGACCCAGGGAAAGCCGCATTAATTTCCTCTGCTGCCTTGCCGCAACTCGCCTCACTGCGGCTGACCACCGCCACCTTGGCACCCTCGGCCGCGAGAGTGCGGGCAATTTCCTGTCCGATTCCACGACCACCTCCAGTGATCACGGCGATTTTGTTAGCGAAGCGCTGCATGGGCGGACCGTGCCAACCCAGAGGGGCCGCTGTCAATTCTCACGATGGTTCACCAGGTGAATGCGGAAATTCCTTACTCCAAATCATTCGCTAGATTCGCCAGATTCGCGGTGCCTTGCCTCTTTTCTTCTAACGGCGACGCGCAAGAACCCCCATTTCCCTAGAACTCTAACTGATGCCACTGCCCCATCCGATTGGACGTCTATGCGGCGACAAAATAATTGGACAGCGTGCGAGCGTGTCACTCTGGAATGCCGAAAAGCCTTACTCTATTAAAAGGCTTGGATGGTTGCAGAGTTCGGAAAGCGACAAGTAACCATCATGAAAAAATCCATCCATTTCATTTTCACCCGGCTCGAACTGGACGGGCTTCACCATCACCGGCAATCGCACGCTGGAAGGCTCGCCCTATATCAATCGTTCCCGCTGGTGGAACTTTGACACCACCGGAAACCTCAAGGGCTGGAACTGCTTCAATCAGTGGACCAGCAATACCGTCAGCGCCGGAAACTTGTATGGCCTCACGACCGGGGTAGATCCTTATGCCTATTCTGCGCCCACTTTCACCAGCATGACTCTGACTCCCTATGTCTGGGTGCGGATGAAACAAAGCGCAGGCACGACCGCTCAAATTTTCTATATCACCGAAAATGATACGGCCTGGAATGGTGCGAAATCCATCTTCTTCACGGTCATTCCAGACAATCAATATCATGACTATTTCGTCGATCTCGATCAACCAGGAGCCACAGGGGTGATCACTCAAGTGCGGCTTGATCCCACCGGAGTTACCAATTCGACGATGGCCATCGACTTCGTTCGGCTAACCAATAGCACGGATCTCGGGCAGTCCGCGCCACCGGCAGCTCCTGCCGTTCCGCTTGAAATGTCATTCACCTCACTAGCGGCTGAAGACGGCTATGCGCAGTGAAGACTTTCGGGGACTTACTTGTCGATGTGATGACAGGATCGCTCAATGGCATTTACGCGCTTGAAAATGCCGACTGGCAAGCGGTGCCAAGTAAAGCAGGTGCCACCAAATTCGCATGGCCTGCATACTATGATTTCATGACATTGAATAGCCGCCTTGAGGCCGCTGACAACCTACTCATCAAGAAGACTGGTAAAACACAATTCCGCATCCGCTACGGACTGGACGATGACAATGATAACACAGCGGACTACATAAGTTATGCGACCTCCAATCATGCCACGGCGGCTTATCGTCCCAAACTCAAGGTGAAATATCCGGTTCCTTGAGGTCATGACTTTGGCTTTTGGAGTCTCTACGGGTCTGAGAGAATCGATTCAATGGGTCTGAATGGAGGAAGGCTTCATTGGGATAAATTAGAAAATTTGGGTTACAATCCAAGCTGCCGAAGGAGATACTCTGCGCAGACGATGGACCCACGAGATCAAGATCGCCTCAAGCGCCACCGGATATCCGCTCAACCGGCGGTGGTGCCCCCTGTCCCCGCTGGAGCCGCTCAATGGCGCGGACAGAATCGGCATCAGGGTCCGTCCAGCCATTGCGCAAGCTTCTAGCCACGCCGTAGAATTGGAAGTCGCCGAGATCACCATTGAACCTTCATGAACACCCGCATTCACCTCATCCTCTCAATTCTAGGGATTGCTCTATCAGCCGCACAGATTCCGCTGGTGCCGAATGGCATCCCAAATGTCACTCAAGTCCCCGGGAAATTGCTCTACCGGTCTTCCGCGCTTCAGAATCGAATCACCAACATCGCCTATCACAATGGCACGTTTTACACAAACGTCGTCACTGGCTCGAATCGCAAGGTCTGGCGCTTCACCAACCCTGCTAGCGTCGGCTCCTTCGCGCAGGACATCACGCGCAATGATGATAATATCCCGCTTCTCAATGAGCATGGAAACCACGCCCACACCAAGAGCGGCGACTATCTCGGTGGCTCCTACGGTATGGCGATCAAGCGCCAAAGCCTTGGCGTAAACATCACCGAAGAGTTGCAGGATTTCCAAACCTTCACCCCCTACACCCTCGAAGGCCACGCGCTCTATTGGCCGTGGCGGCTGCCATTTCATTGGATCCAATACGGCGGTCTGAGCAGCCCCACGCCCACCCGGCTCATCCGACCAGGCACGACTGGGCCGCGCACCTTGTTCGACTGGAACTCACTCGCAGAAGACGGCGTCACCGGAAATTCCATCTTGTTAGGAAACCTGCTTTTCGTCACCTCGGACGAATCCTCGCTCGGCATCCTTTGCTATGACATCTCGCCAGTGTTTAAAACTCCCGCCGAGCGACCAGTCCTGCTAGATAAACTCACCGGTGATTTTGGCGCTTACATCGCCGTTCCGTTCGAGCACTACATCGTCCTCGCGCGCAGCAATGTGAATAAGGTGGAGATCGTTGATTTCAGCGACCCCACCGACCTCCGCCACGTCGCCTCCATCGACGTAACTGGCCACCCGGAGTGGGCGGGCGATGTGAACGTCCCCTACACTCAGGCGCAGGATAACTATATCTTCACGAAACGTCACAAGATCGACATGGATAGCTTCACGCCCGTGCTGGAGTTCGATCAAGCCGGTGCAAATCGTCCCGCTGGGTCGGTGAGCGGCATCGTCGATACCAGCCAGTATATGAAGCCCGTCGGAAATCTGCTCATCACCGGAGGTTATAGTTTCGAGCAGTCAGACCGGCTCGCGATTTGGGCGCACCAAGCCGCGCCGGATACCCGCAAGCCATACGTCGGCTACCATGTCCCGCGCCCCGGCCAGACGAATTTCCCACTCGGTGCTCCTATCAGTTTGCTCATCCATGAGGCACTGGAATCCTATACGATCGTTAACGGCGTCACCGTCATCTTGCGCGAGGTCGGCACCACCACGCCGCTCGATTGTTGGACGAGCTTTGCTCACGACGGAGTCCTCACACTCACGCCGAAGGTCTATCTCTTGCCGGATAAATCCTATGAAGTCATCGTCACCGACGGCGGAATCAAGGATGCGCTTAATAATGGCATCGAGCCCTACACCTTCAGTTTCTCCACCGGTGCCGGAGCTGCCGGAGGTAATGCCTCGCCGATCATCAGCGCCTTCACCGCCAGCCCGTCACCCAGCGCGCCGGGGGCTGCTGTTAGCTTTCCATTCACCGCCAGCGATCCCGAGAACGATGCACTCCAACACCGCATCAACTACGGCGATGACGCAGTCACCACCGCTTGGGGAGCCAGCGCAGGTTTCAGCCACAACTACGCGGCGGCGGGCCATTATGTCGTGAAACTGCAAGTCCGCGACCTCAAGCCCGGCGGTGCGGTGTCCGTAGTTTCTAAGGATCTAACGGTCACCATCGGTAGCGCTCCCGCTGGTCCCGCGCCGTCCCAATCATCGACCATCGCGCTCGATGCCGCGAACCGCCGCGTCTGGGGTGTGAATCCCGATGCCGATACAGTCTCGATCCTGAATGCAGACACTGGCCTGAAAACCGCTGAGTATAATCTCAATCACTTACTTGCAGAAACCGCGAGCATCGACCCGCGGAACGTTGCGCTCGACTCATCTGGAAATGCTTGGATCACTTGTCATGATGCCGATTGCGTCGCCGTTCTTAATCCGGCGGGTTTGCTGTTAGCTAGGATCAACACTGGCTACGGCAGTGCGCCGCTGGGTGCCTGCGCCACTCCGGCGGGTGATGCCATTATCATCACGCTCACTGGCAGTGGCCTCGTTAAACGTTATTCAACTTCTATCCGAGCCGAGACCGGCAGTCTCGCACTCGGCACCACGCCACGCGCCATCGCCATCACCGGGGACGGCTCGCGCGTGCTTGTCACCCGCTATCTATCGGCGCCTAACGAGGCAAACGTTTGGGAAATATCCAATAATACGCCACTGACCCTCGCTCGCACTTACAAGCTGACTCGCAATCTAACACCGGACTCTTCCAACAATGGTCGTGGCATCCCGAACCAGCTCGCCGGTATCACCATCAGCCCAGACAACAATCAGGCGTGGATCACTGGCTCGAAAATGAACGACGAGCACGGCCTGTTTTTCACCGGTCGCGCGAATACCGACAACGCCGTCCGCGCGATGGTGGTACGGCTCGACCTAAACTCCGGCGACTACGATGACAGCGACAAGCGCCTCGACGTGGACAACAGCGAATCTCCCACCAGCGTCGCGTTTTCACCACTTGGCGACTGGGCATTCGTGACTCTGCAGGGAAATAACCAAATCGCCGTTTATGATAACTTCGCCCTCAATGCCGGTGCTTCCAAGGCGACTCGCTGGCGTTTCAATACCGGTCTCGCGCCGCAGGGCCAGGTCTTCGATCCCGCTTCGAAGAAGCTCTTTGTAAATAATTTCATGTCGCGCGAGGTTTCGATTCACGATCTCACCGCCTTCGTTTCGCAAGGCACCCGGACCGATTCCAGCGTGAAAACGGCGACCGTCGCCAGCGAGAAACTCCCGCCTAGCATCCTCGCAGGTAAACAAACTTTTTACAACGCCTCGCTCAAAAGCGACAATGCCCAAGATGCGATGAGTCGCGATACCTATATCAGTTGCGCCACCTGCCATAGCGATGGTGCGCAAGACGGACGCGTCTGGGATTTCACCCAGCGTGGCGAGGGCTTCCGCAACACCATCGACCTCCGCGGCCGCATCGGCATGGGCCATGGCAATGTGCATTGGTCCGCGAATTTTGATGAGATTCAGGATTTCGAGAATGACATCCGCGATCACTTCGGCGGCACGGGTCTGATCGCCACCACCACTGTTTCCTCCCCGCTCGGCGCAGCGAAAGCCGGGCAAAGCGTCCTGCTAGACAATCTCTCCGCCTATGTCTCCAGCCTCGGTCGCGACACTTTACCCAAGAGTCCGCACCGTGCTGCTAACGGCAATCTATCAACCGCTGCCATCGCCGGGCAGGCAGTGTTTGCCAGCCAGAACTGCGCGAGCTGCCACGGCGGCGGGCAAATGACTGACTCGACCGGTGGCTTTGGTGTCGCGCCGACTCTGCACGATGTTGGCACGCTTCGCACCACTTCCGGCGGTCGCCTCGGTGCGGCATTGCCCGGCATCGACACGCCCACGCTGGCTGGCATCCACGCGACCGCCCCGTATTTCCATGATGGCTCGGCTCCGGTTCTCGCGGATGTTTTCAAAGTCGCGGGCGGCATCACCTATCAGGCAGAGAATGGCACCCTCGCCGACTCGGTGGTCACTCCCGGCTATATCAACATTAACTACTACAACATGGTCCAGAAAGGTGGCCTCGTGGAGTGGCAGGGCGATGGCACTTGGACGATGCCTAACGTCGATGGCGGCACAGGTGGCATCGGCGCGTTGGAATTCCGCTTTACTTCGAACAGCATTCTTAATCTCACCGTCCGGGTGAATTCCACCAACTATCCGTTACAAATGCGTGGTCAAAACTCCGGCTGGCAGTTCGATCATTACACCACCGCTCGGCTCGATGGCGTCGCTCTAACTGCCGGGGCGACTAACACCATTTCCATCACTCAGTCGCAAACTCTTGGCATCGACTCTATGACCGTCAGCACCGCCGCGCAACTCACGCAAGCTCAGCCGCATCGCCGGGTGCTAGCACTCGGCGTGACCGATCAGGCGAATCTCATCCAATACCTTCGCGAGTTGGACGGCAGTTCCATCGCCGCCATCGTCGCGCCTGGTGGACCCGGCAGCGGTGCGCTCATCCAGTTCCGCCTGCAGAACGGACTCGCGGCCGATGGTTCACAAGATATCCTAACACCCGCTGGCGACGGCGTGGCGAGTTTGCTGAAATTCGCCTTTAACATGGTCGGCCCCGGTCCCGGTCAAGTGCCCGCACTCAATGCGCCGAACGTGGCTATCGTCGGTGCCTCCGGCAGTGCTGGCTTACCTCGGGTGGGCATGGATGGCAGTGGTAAACTCTCACTCACCTATATCCGCCGCAAGGCCGCGTCGAACCCCGGCGTCCGTTATGCAGTGGAGTTTAGTAACTCAATGAGCACTAGATCATGGCAGGATAATCCACTAGCCACGGAGGTCGTCGTCCAAGTGACCGGCGATTTCGAAAGAGTGACACTGACCGACTCTGTGCAATCCAGCGGGCGTAGGTTCGCACGGGTGAGTGTGTCGCCGAACTGAGTCGAGACGGCGCGTTCGCCGTGAATGACGCGATGCCGACACCTCACTATCCAATAGGATGGTTTGGCTAAAAGTGTGGATGCAGGCATGGCCCGTGCTCCCGTCCTTGGGCTATAGCTACCACTCGTCCAAGTGTTTATCCCGCTATGCTTACGATCATGTCTCATCCTCAAGTTATCTCCCACCACACTGATAAGAAGACACTATGGAAAGTGATTGCGGCTTCATCGGCTGGCACACTCATTGAGTGGTATGACTTCTTCGTTTATGGCGCGCTCGCCACCCTGATCGCGGGCCACTTTTTTCCTAAAGACAATCCGACTCTCGCCTTCATGCTCACCTTGGCAACATTCGCCACCGGCTTCGTTGTCCGGCCTTTCGGTGCCATCGTCTTCGGCCACATCGGCGATCTTGTCGGCCGTAAATATACATTTCTCCTCACCCTGTTGCTCATGGGTGGAGCGACTTTCGCTATCGGCCTGTTACCCGATTACAAGACGATCGGTATCGCAGCGCCTATCGGGCTGGTGCTACTGCGTCTCGTCCAGGGGCTGGCGTTGGGCGGTGAGTATGGTGGTGCCGCAACTTACGTCGCGGAGCATACCCCACGGGCGCATCGCGGGTTCTATACCAGTTTTATCCAGATCACTGCCACGGGCGGATTGCTACTCGCCATTGTGGTGATTCTGATCATTCGCGAATTCATGGGTGTTGATAAGTTTAATGACTGGGGCTGGCGGTTGCCGTTTGTTTTATCCATTATCCTCGTTGGTTTGTCATACTACATCCGCATCAAGATGGAGGAGTCCCCCCTCTTCGCAAAGGTCAAGGCCGAAGGCAAACTCGCAGTGAATCCGATCAAGGAAAGCTTCATGAATCCCGAGAATCGTCGGCTCGTGCTGATCGCTCTTTTCGGAGCTACGGCTGGCCAAGGCGTCGTGTGGTACACCGGTCAATTCTATGCCATGTTCTTCCTGCAGAAAGTGGTCAACATCGGTTATGAAACCTCGCTCATCCTTGTTGCTAGTGCTCTTATTTTAGGCACGCCCTTCTTCGTCCTGTTTGGCAGTCTATCCGATAGGATTGGTCGCAAGCCGGTGATTCTTGGAGGACTCTTACTCGCCGCGATTCTCTATATCCCGCTTTTCATGGGCCTCTCCCATTTTGCGAGGCCGCTTAACCACGCGGCGATCATCGCACTGCTCTTTGTCATGGTGCTGCTAGTCGCCATGACTTACGGCCCCATCGCCGCTTATCTGGTGGAGATCTTCCCGACTCGCATCCGCTACACGTCGATGTCACTTCCTTATCACGTCGGTAACGGAGTTTTCGGCGGACTCACTCCGCTCATTGCCACTTCCATGGTTGCGCAATTTGGTAACCCCTACGCGGGCCTCGCCTATCCAATCAGCATTGCACTGATCACCACGGTGATTGGCTTCATCTATCTGAAGGAAAGTCGCCACGCGGAATTGGATTAAACATCCATCAAGGAAACTCCCATTCAAGTTCATCCAAGGGTTTACTGAATTCATCCGCATGGAGGAACCAGCCATCACCTTCTTGAGACCAGCGCCATCGTTTCGCTTGTTGATAGGATGGTAGGATCCCGGCGCGTGGATAGGGACCGATGCGGATGCTTGCGATTGATAGAGGTTTCTGACTGCTCATGCGGAGTCTATATCCGCCTGTCGTTAGTCGTTCGTAGCGAAAGTCGATAGAGACGCGCGTCCAAAGCCCGTCAGAGTCGGAGACGCGCACCGGCCATTCTTTGGCTTCGATGCTTGACCAGCCATTGGGGAGCCGAGGAATCAAAGTGAGTCCAGATGGGGTCGCACGGTCGTCAATGCCTGCCATGATTCGAATCATTTTGAGAACCTCGGTCTGCTGCATGAGATTGCCGAGGTCTCCGTTCCGGAACCAGCAGTGGCCGTCCGGGTGGACGATTACGCCCTCGGGAACGATGAATGGATGATCGGGATGATAACAAAATGCGGCCGCCCTCTCGACGGCTCTGGTGGCATCGGCGGTGTGATCCAGCAGCAACGCAGATTGAGCAAAGTAGGCTTGGCCGTAGCCCAGGGTGCGACCCGCGTCGGGGGCGATGGCTCCGGGTCCACGGAGTTGTTGATAGGTATTAGAGAGGCGTCTGGCTTCACCTGGAGTGGACGGCAGGGTGAAGCCTGCGAGATCGGCATTTGCCAGCAGGGGAGCCATGCGCTTCCAGCCGTACGCCCAACTGTCTAACAAGGTGTCGGTGTCGATGTAGCGTGGTGAAAGTGAATCGGTAGCACTGGCAGGAAGGGTGAGATGCTCGCTGATGGCGCTCTCGATTCGGGTTGCCGCCGCGTTCCAGCTTTTAGTCTTTTCGGGGGAGCCATAATCATCAGCTAACTTGGCAAAGGCTCTCAGTGCTAGGGTTGCCTGGGCATTGGAGTATAAGTCGCGTCCGCCGCCGCCGGAGGACTCGGATTCATTGTAGAGTAAGCCGTCGAAGGCGGAAATTTCTGGATGGGAAATTTGCCAAGGAAACCAGTCACCTGCATCAACAAACGCGGACCAGTTTCTATCGATCCATGCACGATCCACGGCAGGGGAAGTGGCGAGCTGTGCCATCGCTAGCATGATGGCAGCATGACCGTCGTTCTCCGCGCGCTGGTTCTTCCGTTTTTCTCCTTCGCCCACCTCATGAGCATTGATCACCCGCTTCCAGTTAGGCCTGCCGTGGCGCAAGTCTCCATCATAGAGATAGCGTAAAAGAGCCTCACCTGCGGCGCGGGCCTCGCGGTCCCTACCCAGTGCTAACAACTCGCGCAACGCCGGTCCCGCGTCACGCGACCAACTGTGGTGTGAGTACTGGCCCACGCCTTTCCGCCAAGTGCCCATGCCGATGTAGCCGCCGAAATTCACCGCGCCGGGCGAAGAACTCGCAAGCCGACCTTGGGATGTTAGTTTATTCTCGACCAAATCGCGCGCATTGAATGAGAAAACGTTAGATAAGATGGCCGCAGCAGGCGGACCCTCGAACAAGAGTTGTGGGTAGCCTTTGGTTGGCTGGGGAAATGGCACCTTACTAGGCAGACTATCTTCATATTGATAGAGCCTACGGGCCAAGGCTTCCGCAGGGACGAGATGCTGTTGGCGGATGAAAAATTCCTGGTCTAGCAGCGGCAGTCCCGCTGGGGGAGGTGTGCCGATTGCAAGTCCACTGATAGCGCCCACTTGCCATCCGGCATTGCGCAGCCCTTCGTCGATGAGTTCGATGGATTTCAACGGCACGGGTCGCAAACGGACGGCCATTAAGTATCGAAGAGATTTAGATGCATCCGCATTTTCCAAGGTTCTCAGACTATCAGAGAGTAACTTGGCCGCTGCCGGATCGCTGGCAAATGGCTCGCGATAAGGACCGGCGATGAGTGCGTTAGAAGTAAGTAATTCTTTCTCGCCGGGCCCAGCTCCGCTGTAGAGTTCGTAGGGCCAAAGATTCACGCCGAAGATCACCGGCACCTGCTCCAGTGTATCATCGCCATAGCGGACGATCACGCGTCCCACGCGATCGCCGATGAACAATCGCCCCTCAAATGCATGAGCCGGCTCGGCCATGCCCCAGCGCTCGCTGCCTTCTGCTTTTGCGGTCGTCATGCCTGCCAACACCACGGCTCCGAGAGTGGCATGGGTTGGATAGATTCCCGGAACGAGGTTACGAGGAGTTTTAGATTTCAAAAATGGAATACCGTGCAGAGTGATCTCCGCTTCACCATCCGCGGGTTCTAGTGGCAGATAGCTATTATTTTTAAGTGGGGATGCGGCGCAATGCTTCTTACTTATAATAGCCGTGCGTGGCATCTCAGGGCCTTCACATTCGAACTCAATAGTCCCGCTGCAATCTAGCAACAACGGGTGATAGCCAGCTTCGAGGTGGATGGAGGCATTCACCCATAAATCGCTGTGGTGGTAATCATTGTCGATTACGAGTGCATCATGCAGTCGCAGTTGGGAACGCCCTGAGGATTTCAGGTGGAAAGTATAAAGTCCATCGCGCGCCGCATGGAAGTAGCCATGGAACCGGATGACATGGGAACCCATGCGGGAGAGTTCAACAGGCTTCAATGACGATCCTCGGCCCTTGAAGGAAGGTCGCAAGGTGTTGCAGTCAGGAAGCCATGGCCAGGTTCCTTGATAAATCGCGTGGTCCAGATTACCCATAACGGGATTCTTCACGACGACTGCTGGCACCAAAGCATGATCATAGGGGCGGGGAGCGTCGCTGAGCGGACGCCGCATCCGCAGCACGTCGTTTTGCAGTTGCTGTTGGAGTTCTACATATTGGGGGGCGAGGTTGATGGCCTGCCGAGGATCTGTGACGACGTTATAGATCTCGAATGGGGTCTCAGAGTCAGTAATGGCGAGGCGGATAGATGATAGTTCCCCTGTGCGCAGCACTTGCATCTGGCCGCGTGGACGATTCTGGATTGCTGTGGGGAAATCATGAAAATTCGGAGTTTTTCCTGAGACTGCATACTCCGAATAGATCTTACTGGGCATTTGTTTGCCCGTGTTAGTGAGTGATGGCAACAACGAGTGCCCATCAGTGCGAGCCGGGGCGGGGCGACCGGTGAGTTCGGCAAAGGTTGCTAGCCAATCCCAGTGGGCGCTGGGTAAATCACAATTCCGTTCCGGAGGGATAGCGGCGGGCCAACGGGCGATCGCACCTACCCGGATGCCGCCTTCCCATAGGTCGCGTTTGATTCCACTGAATGGCCCGTAACTTCCGAAGAATTCGGGTGAGTAGGCTTCCTTTAGATAGGATTCTACGCTCGGGCCATTGTCGCTGGTGAAGACGATGAGAGTGTTTTGATCAAGTTTCAGATCCTTGAGTTGTTGGATCAGATCACCCACAGCATCGTCGATGCGCCGGACTGAGGTGGCGTAACGTTGGTAAACATTTGGCCACGCGACCTCGGGAGTGTTAGGATTCTTGTCGTCATCCCAAGTGGCAATTGCGTATTCTGGATGGATCCATGAATCAATTTCGCCACTGGCAGTATTGATCATCTGGCCGGGTTTGCCGAGCCATTGTAAACCACCATGAAGACCGCCGCCAGTGGGGTAAGGTTGCGTCGGAAGTTCCGCCACCGCGTGCGGAGTGTCATAGGAAAGATAGAGGAAAAAGGGTTGGTTCGGTTTTGCTTCGTGATGCTGGCGAACCCACTGCTTTGCCCGTGCCGTGTAGAGATCGGTGGTATAACATTTATCCAAGGAACTCGTTACATCCACGCGGTTTTCCCAGACATGACGTGGTCCTCGGTAGGAGCCTTCTTTCGGATAGTGTTCGTGACCGTCGATGTGGCGGAGGCCACCGAAGTAGTGATCGAAGCCACGATTGAGAGGATGTCCTGGAAATGCTGGTGCCTCGCCCGCAAGTCCCCATTTGCCAATGCTGGCGGTGGCATAGCCCGCTGATTTTACGATCGTGGCGAGGTTGTGATTGTCCTCAAGAATCTTGTCGAACTGGTTGTCCCGGATGTTTGCATGGCCTTGATGAAGGCCGGTGAGCAGAGACGCCCGAGCTGGTGCACACACCGGAGCCGCACTGTAATGATGGGGAAGGGTAACTCCCTCGGCCGCGAGTCGGTCAATATTAGGAGTTTGGTGCCATGGCTTTGATCGATCTCCAGAATCCTTCCGCTGGTTCTGATGAAATACCCCGACGTCGCCGTAGCCCAGATCGTCAGCTAATATGAAAATGATGTTGGGCCGCGGGGCTGGTGATGCATTCCCTGAAAGACAAGTCACTATACTTAACAGCGAGAGCCAAAGAAGAGTCACAACATATCTACTTGGGTATCGCATTCGACTCTTAAACCAATGAACGGACCGCTTCGGCGGGCGGACTATTGCTTCACATGTCAGGTTGTTAGCTCTTCGGTCCTCCTCCAACTTTGCCTTGATGCATGAGCACCCGATGGGCACGTGACCGCACCGGATGAGGACTTGTCCTTGCATGAATGTCAGTGGTTGATGGGAATTGTAACTTTACGAAACGCTTCACCTGGCTTGCCGATGCATAGCGTAATGGCACCATTATTTTTCCGGACCGGGTTGACATTTACCATTAGCAATCGGGAGCCACCCGGAGATATCCATACCGGTGTCATGGGTTCTTCCGTCGAGTTTTCCACCCAAACGGTGGCGAGCTCAGACTTGGACGTGGCACAGACAATTTCGATAATCCATGTCTTCGTTGCTCCTCGGACGAGTTCTAGGGAAGGCATTCCCGTGGCGGCTTGAGCACTGCCGTCGCGAATGACCACCGTTGCTTTGGGTTTGCCGACGACGGCCGATCCGACTGCTTCGCGAAGCGACTTAAGCTGCAAGCTAGCAACTGAAGCGGGCGGGTCTTCCTTGTTATCCAGCCACTTATCAAGAACCGCTGGGGACAGCTTATTCCATTCCGACGGATCGATGCGCTTAAGCAAATGCAGCAGGGCTTCCGGCTCAGAGCGGTCAAATGGGCGAGTCTTCAACACCTCCGCAGCTACAGGGCTGCCGATCTGGATCTCTCGCAGCCGCTCGATGAACCGGGCTGCGAGCCACGTGCCAGTGTAAGATTTACTCTCCGGTAGAAAACTCTCGGGATGCGGATACCATGACTGCACGACGAAGCGATCCGGCTTGCCGCCGACTGCTAGATAGGCGTCCAGATATTTCAGTGAATCCTCGGAGAATGCTTGGGCTGAGACATAGCCAGTTTCAGAATTAGTAGTTAGATGGAAATGCACACCTTTCTCTCGCGCATATTGCTCTAACTGAAGAATCCGTCCCGGCCAGTCCACAGTGGCGGCGACGGCATCAAGCGGTTGCTCGGCGAAGTAGCGCCAGGGGAAATCTCCTTGGATCGCGTGGATCGACTGGCCGCTCTTTTTCAGCTCGGAAAACATGGCTTCCATCGCGACATGAGCGTCGCCCCAGTTCATCTGGCCGACTCGACCGGGAGCCATCGAGAAAGCTGGTTCACCTTTCCATCCCCAGTTAGGGAAATTGAGGATGATCACAAACTTCACGGCGGGAAACTTTTCCCTCATCACTCGCATGTATGCCGCGATCTCTTGCGCGGCGGATGGGTAGTCCGGCATTCCTCGCAGGATCTGACCCAAGTTGTCTTGGCCGGGTACGGTTAGGCGGCGCATCGGGTCGTCGAGAATTAGATAGTCCGGTGGATGGCCTGCTTGCCATAGCGAGCGAAGTTTCGCGATTTCTACGCGGGCCACTCGCTCACCCACACCCACGACTAAGCTAGGTGCCTCGCGGCTACCGACTACATTCGATGCCGGATCTTGTGGGTTCTTCAGAGTTCCCGCATGATCGAAGTAACCGCACTCCACGCCGATCTTAATCCCGTTTTTGTGAAGCTTCTCCGCAGTCGCCGCAGCGACTTGTGGCGGGATGCTAAGTTTCATCGGTTGATCCATGGGCCACAACGTGTTGATCGCGAAGAATGCGGTGTCGGTGCCTCCGCGAGTCACGGACCAGTCGCTATCCTCTGCCGCTGCGAGTCCGCCAAGCTTGAAGTGATTGAGCCATACTTTCGGAGCTTCAGCTCGTTTCTCGGCGGTGAGGCTTCCCGTCATCGAGAGGATACAAAGCCCCCTCAGCAACCATGGCCCCGGCAAAAGCCGGAGCCATGATGGAATCAACCTGGAACTGGGGGATTCGGAGTTAACGCGGTTCATACCGATTCTCTTGCATGTCAGGGTTGCTTCACGATGCGAACGAAGAGTCGCGGGCGCACACCAGGACCGAATGCTGCATTGAGTTGGGCGTCCGAAATGGTGAACGGTGTGGTCCCCACATCGGCTGCCGACACCGAATCAATGAGCTGCCAAGGAGAGACCAAGTCGAGATTCGACTGGATCTGATAGCTGCCTACCAAAGGCGCGTAAAACGTGCCGACGAAGGCCTGTCCAGGACCGGCGGTGATGATCTGTGTCACTTTGAAGCGATCATTGGGAAACGGAGCAACTGCCGAGTAAACCGTCAGCTTGTCGAACAGATGGGTAGCAAGACCGTAACCGTTAAAGTTCGCTGAACCTTCAAGAGTCATGATGTTGTCGGTATAGCCGCCGGATTCCTTGGTAAATGTGGTTACGAGTGTGTTGTTGATATAGAGGTCGAGCGTCGTGGCACCGATGCCGTCCCATGGATTGCCGTCGGCATCATTGATGTCGATCTGCACATCAAAGGCGCCCGCGCCGGCAGGATTTGGGATTGTATTTCCCACCAAGATGTTTCCGTCCAAGACCTGAATGAAATTGGACGGCGTGGCACTGAATGTGTCTTCAATAAAGCGTATTGTGACGTGCGAACCGAGCTTTCCACCGTAGGTCAAAGTTGATCCTGAACCCAGCGTAATACTGGCCTGCGTGTAAACGTTTGTGACACCGTTGGCGGCGACATCAAGCGAGAAAGTGATGCGTTTGCCGATCACGTCGCCACCGGGGGTAGAGCCATCAAAGTTCTGGGTAGGCGACGCCAGAGTGAGTCCTACCGTGGGATCCGGGAACGGCAGACCAGCGGCACCGTCTCCCGCGAGCAGTAAAGTGGTACCTCCTTCGGGAGGACCGGCAATTTGTTGGTGGTAATCGCTAGATTCTGATTCGGGTGGTCGGGGGTTGGAGACGTAAGGAACCGGTATGCCGGTTTGACGCGGTAATGCCGGGGGAGTCGGCACCGTGTTATATTCGAAGTTGATGTCAGAACTGGCCACAGAGGTGTTGTATGTATCTGTCCAGTAAGCGGTGTAATGCAATCCGGCGGTAATGGTAAATGGGCCTTGATTACCATCCGAGAAGGGAGTGGTGTCGGCCCCGGAGAGACCGAATTCTGTGAACGGCGCGGTTGCGAAGTCGGTTGCAAAGGATGTCCCGCTGGGAGAACGAAAGATTCGGGAACCTATCGATTGTTGTGATGGGTTTGCAGAATTGTTGCCGTTGACATTTACGATCCGGGAACCAAAAGCCAAGTTGGCCTGAGTATTGTTGGTCGGAGTATTGTCACCGTTGATCGAGTTGTTCGAGGCAAGGATTCTCAACGTGCTAGCGCCCGTGAGATTGAAGACGGCATCATTGGTGATCGACTGTACAGTGATGGTGGAATTCACAGAATTGAACACCGAGTCTGTGGCGGCGTCTTGAACACCCTGAATCGAAAAGCCAGTGAAATCCAGCGAGCTGTTGGTGACCGTCATGGTCAGCCCGGTCCCGAGCAGAAGATTCTGGCTCGCCACCGCACTGCTGTTCGAAAAGATGATATTGCCGCCCGTGTATGGGGTGGCTGGGTTGTTGGGGTCGCCATCCGGATCGGGGCCGAGGCCCAATCCGTTGTCCCAATTTGCTGGATCAAAAAAATCGCCGCCGGAAGGACCGGTCCAAGTGATGTCCACTGCATGAGCTAGGACGGTGGTGAAGAGCATGGATGCAAAGCAAGCTGCGGTTTGGAATTTGGGTTTCATGGATATGAGTATTTAGTTTGATAAGAGCCTTACCCAAGACACCGCAGGCACGATGTCAGGGGTGGATGGATTGAGTCTGCATTGAGTGATGGTTGGGGTGCCTAACGGGATAATCAGTTTCGGCGGCGACGCAGCATGGCAAGCACGCCAATACCGCCGAGAAGAGTGGTGGTTGGCTCGGGAACGGCGGCTGAGAAAACCTGCAGGTTGTCAAAGCGGTGTTCCGCCGTAAACAAGCCCCCGACACTATTAGCGCTGCCTTCCATGGTCATCACATTGTCAGTGTAGCCGCCGGCAAGTTTTGTGTAGCTGCCTACCACTACACTATTCACAGTGACGTCGATGGTGGTGGCTCCAAACCCGTCCCATGGATTTCCATCGGCATCGTTGATGTCTAGAACCACCGTCATAGAACCTGCACCGGCGGGATTGGCGATGAGGTTTGCGACTAAAATAGCGCCGTCATAAAACTGAATAAAGTTACCGTTAGGAGTTGCTCCGAATTGGTCCTCCACGAAGCGGACACTGAAACCAGCGGCAGCCGTGCCGGACTCCGCACGACCAGTCAACCCCACTCCATTGGTGGTAAGCGAACCCACGGTGAATGCAGCATGTGAGTAGGAGCCGCTTCCAGGAGTGTTAGTGAACATATCAAGGGTAAAGCTGATTTGCTTACCAAGCACTTCGCCGCCAGTCGTGAAGCCATCGAAATTATAATTGGGGGACAATGTGGCGATGCCATTGGAGTTGGGTGCCACCGCAGCGTAGTTGTCACCTGTGAGTTGCAAGTAACCATTTCCCGGCGCTCCAAGAATCTGGTCGTGGGAGTCTGTGCCTTGGTTAGGGGAGTAGACGGGGGTTAGAACGCCGATCCCTGCGGTCACAGTCGCAGATGCTATTCCTGAAGCTGGATTGAAAAACTGGCGGGTAAATGCCGAGCTGCGTTCGAATCTACTATCCAGCGAGTTTGCGCTCGTGTTGTAGCTGTCGCTCCACATCAAGGTGGCCGCGTGGCCAGTTGAACTGAGCGTGAGGGGAAGCGCTAGGGATGCGCAATAGATGGATTTTGGTAATTTCATTGCGCACTCAAGTTGCCATTTCTTTAAGTAGGATGCTATCCTGATGCTCCACATGATTGTATCGAAAAAGCACTCTTTCAAGACATACAATCGGATGGGTCGGTCTTGAGGTTTGGGTGGAAAGCATTGGTATTGCAAGGTTCCGTGGATCACATTTTAGTTAGCATCCAAATGGATGTGTTGCTGGCGCACAAAGTTGAGCTTTGCAATCGGGTGGGTCCGTGGGCTTCATAGCTCCAGTCCACCACCATGAAACCTTATCTCAACTTTCTACGCTCTAGCTTTATGCTATCCCTCAGTGGCGTGCTTCTGGCACTACCCGCAGTGGCGGATGAGTGGGTGGACGCGGCGGACTTTGGAATGAATAAGCTCCAGCCCGGGATGGATGCGACTCCGATGTTGAGGGCGGCGATGGAGGCTTGTATCAAGCGCAAGGCGGATGGCTTGAAGATTCCAGCGGGGGAGTGGCACCTATTTCCGGATCATGCCTTCGAACAGAATCTAGCCATCGCCAACAACGACTCGGGAATCAAACGCGTGGTTTTCCCGATTGATGGTTTCGACGGCTTCACTCTATCAGCCGAGGGCGCTCATTTCATCTGTCATGGATCGCTGGTTCCAATCAGTGCCGAAGGGACGAAGAATTTAGTGTTAAAAGGATTCAGTATCGACTGGGCGCGACCATTTAGCCTGCAAGGGCAGGTCGTGGAGGTGCATCCTGAATTGAAAGCATTCGATCTAAAGTTACACCCAGAGGTCTGCTATGAGATGCGGGGCAGCCGGTTCATTTTTCGGGAAAAGCCGAGTCCGTCGCCGAATACGTGGAAAGAATG
The DNA here is from genome assembly GCA_043729385.1 of Akkermansiaceae bacterium. Lineage (GTDB taxonomy): Bacteria > Verrucomicrobiota > Verrucomicrobiia > Verrucomicrobiales > Akkermansiaceae > Luteolibacter. The sequence continues at coordinate 17,229 of JAYTLO010000186.1, read as the reverse complement.
GGCACCACCCGTGACGGCCACTATCGCATGGGAGCATAACTTGCAATGGAACATGTGGTTTCAAGGCGGCACCCGTCATCCGGTTCCCGGCGAACATTTACTAGCACTGGAGGCAGATCCGCGAGTTGAGGAACTTGCTCCGCATCTAATTCGTATCTTCGAGGCGGTCAGAGTGATGCCCGAGCTAGGCATGATTCTAATCGTCAGCGGGATGAAAGACCCTAACCGCACCTCGCCCGCCATTCGCATCTCGGGTTGCGCGGATGTGAAACTTGAGGATGTGACTGTGCATCATGCGGGTGGTATGGGGCTGATCGCCCAACGCTCGGAAAATTTCACGCTACGGCGCTTCAAAGTGACTTTACCAGAAGGCAAAGACCGCTACGTGACGACCACGGCGGACGCCACTCATTTCAATGGCTGCCGGGGAGATATACTCATTGAAGATTGTCTATTTGAGAACATGCTCGACGACGCGACGAACGTGCATGGCTGCTTTGTGCGGATCGAGAAATCACTCGGAAACAACACACTTATTTGCCAACGAGTGCATAGCCAGCAGCGCGGGCTGGTGGTAATGGATGCTGGTGACGCGGTCCGCTTCGAGACCAGTGCGGACTTGCAGGGATACGCCGATGCCAAGGTGGTCTCGACGCGGGATCTAAACTCAGATCGCTTCGAAGTGACGCTTGATCGTCTGCCTGAGGGTGGAATCCGCGAGGGATCGGGGTTGTATAACCTTTCTTGGCAGGCAAACCTAACATTCAGAAATAGTATCGTCCGCAACAACCGCGCGAGGACTATGTTGATTGCCACGTCCGGCAAAGTGTTAGTCGAGAATAATATCTTCGAACACTCGTCGATGGCGGGCATCCAGATGGAAGGCGACAACGGCTTCTGGTGGGAATCCGGTCCTACCCGCGACGCCGTGATCCGCAAGAATACCTTCCGTAACAACGCCGGGGCCGTGCTGAGAATGTCGGCCGAAGTGGATGCAAAGAAGTATCCCGATGCGCTTTACCACGGTGGCATCGTTTTCGAGGATAACCTCATCGAGACCTATCACGGAAAAATTGTGGAAGGCCAAGCAATCGACGGGCTGACATTCAAGAACAACACCATTCGCATGACCGACTTCGCCGCCCCCTATCTGCCGGAGCTTGCGTCATTTGCATTCAACTCTGGGCGCAATATTCTTCTTGAAGGAAATCGCTTCCATGGAAATGACAAAGTTCGTGAACTCGACGTGAAATCCGGCACTGCAGCGTCCAAGCCAGTGATGAAAGACAACCAAGCAATCATTCTCAAACCATGAAATTACTATCCGCTATTTTTCTCACCCTGTGCGTCGCGCACGCCCAGGAGGCGCGTCTGATCACAGCGGGTCAGCTCGGGCATAAAAGCGTGCGCGTGGCTGCTGTCCAGATCACCGGCCCTTGGCAGTGGCAGGTGCCACCCACGCCGAGCACTGATCCAGCGACGGCGCTGATTCCTTACATCGACCGAGCCGGGAAGGATAAAGCAGACTTGGTGGTTTTTCCCGAGTTATATCTCGGGATGTTCCGGGTGCCGAGTCCGCAGACTTTGGCGATCTCGGAAGCGGCTAAGCGAAATAAGATCTATGTGATGGTGGGCTGCTTCGAGGTAACGAATGAGAAGGGCGACTATGGAAACTCCACTCTCATTTTCGACCGTGATGGTGAAATTGTAGGTCGCTATTTTAAAGCCTATCAGGCCGTCGGCGGCGCACCTTACTGTTGGCCACCGGTTCCGAACGATCCCGAGTGGCTGATGACTCCGGGCGAAGAATGTCCGGTCTTCGATCTCGACTTCGGCAGGGTCGGCATCCTGACCTGCTATGATGGTTATTTCCCGGAAATATTTCGGTTACTCAGTCTTAAAGGAGCGGAAATTATTGTCTGGCCAAACGCCCGCCACGGTGCGGTGGAAGACTACATCGTGAGGGCAAACGTGCATCAAAACTATGTCCACATGGTCACGACGAATAAAGCCATCGGGGCCGGCACCATGATCGCGGAGTGGCCCAAAGGCGTGAAACAACAACTCGCCGATCCCAAGGAAGGTTATATCATGGCGGACCTCAATCTGGCCCAACTTCGGAACTCGCGCGTCAACGCCCGTGAATTCCGGCAACGCCGAGCAGGGATGTTTGCGGAATTGATGAAGGACTGGAGTGTGTCCGAAAACTATGGTGTGAATGAGGCGGATGTGGTGGTGCCGCCGCCATCGGTGGAGACGAAAAGTAAACTACTAGGACGACTTGGGATCGTTACTAAACCATGAATGCGTATCATCTAATCGCACTCGCAGTACTAACCGTCGGCGGATGGGCTGCGGAAGATCGTTCGATTATAATTCCCAGCGTGGCGCAAGTGGATGCTCAGCCGCTGCTTCTGCAATGCCAACGGCTGGCGGAGGCGCTGGATAGCATCGGTCATCCGCTCACTCCTGAAATTGCCGAGTCGCTCAAGAAGCTAGCCGACCTCAAGGATGACGCTGAGATCACGCGCAGGGTGCAGGAGTTATTGGATCCGCAATGCATCGCCGCACTGGTGATCGGCGAGGACGGGAAACTCGTCGGGTCACCTACGCTTGACCGCATGGAGCTTGAGGAAAACGGCTGGCGGACGGCATTGGTGAAGGTGATTAATAAAGCAGGAGTGACATCGCGGCTTCGGATCGATAGCCCTAGCGCGCGTCCGCTACCGCGCTCCCCGGCGGATGAAGTGGCTAACCGTTGGATGACTTTCTCGGTATTCGACGGTCGCCCGCTTGCTCCTGGGCTCAGTGGACTCATGTTGGAATACCGGCTAATTCAACTATCCGCCATCGGCACGGGGGAAAAGAATACAACGGTAGAATTCAGCGTCGGTGGATTGCCCGGACAAAAATCCAGTGTTATTCGCGAGTGGAAGTTCACCACCGATGCCGACGGCTGGGGCGGGGCTAACAATGGCGCGATCGAAGCGAGCGGAGGATCGTTGCGATTCAAATCCGCCGGTTCCGATCCATTCATGTCGGCCCCAGTTAGAGCACGAGGAGGCCGCATGGTGTTGCGGTTCTTTGCCCAAAGTGACATGGAAGGAATGGGCCAACTCTATTGGACCACTTCCGACGCTCCCAGCCCGGATGCACAACGCCAAGTCACGATCCAAATGCATTCCGGCGCACCGCAAATTTATGAAGTGGAATTCGAGCCGGAAGGCGAACTCGCGGGTCTGCGGATCGATCCTGGTATGACTCCCGGAAATTTCCGCATCGACTGGATCAATCTTGAGTATGCCCGAGGCGAGAGTGCGGATTGGTCGCCAGTGATGATGAAGTTTAATATCCTTCCGAGCACCGCTGTCACCTTCGATGTTAAGGATTCCGATGGCTCGCCGTGCATGGCTGCTTTTGAAATCCAGGATTCGAAAGGTCGCATTTATCCAGCGCAAGCGAAGCGACTTGCCCCGGATTTCTTTTTCCAGCGCCAGATCTATCGTGAGTCCGGAGAGAGCCTGCATTTACCCGCAGGGAACTATATGGTGAAATGCTCGCATGGCCCGGAGAGCATCATTGAGACTAGGAATCTCGTGGTCGGCACTGCTCCCGCGAAGTTCACCTATCAGGTGAAACGTTGGATCGATCCTGCTAAGCTCGGTTACTGGAGTGGCGACCATCACATCCATGCTGCCGGGTGTTTGCATTATGAGAATCCCACGCAAGGGGTGCGGCCGCAAGACATGCTCCGACATATCATGGGAGAAGATGTTAAAGTCGGCTGTTGTCTCACTTGGGGACCGTGTTTTGATTTTCAAAAACAGTTCTTCACGGGCAAGCCGGATGATGTGAGCCGGTATCCCTATCTGTTGAGATATGATATCGAAGTGAGTGGCTTCGGATCACAAGTATCGGGGCATCTCAATCTTTTGAAATTGAAGAGGCAAATCCCGCCGGGTGGGGATTCGGATCATCATTGGCCCACACTCGGTCTCAACACACTGCGCTGGGCAAAGGCTCAAGGCGCGGTCACTGGCACGGCGCACAGTGCGGGAGGTTTAATGAGTTCCGTTGGTCGCACGCCGGGCACGGATGGCCCGCACGGCATTCCAAATTTCAACCTTCCCGCATTCGACGGAATCGGGGCGATGGAGTTCATCGTGGACGTCACGCACAAGGTGCCCGGTGAGAACGGCGAAATGGTTCCTGCAATCGACTTTCTAGCCACCATGAACACGCCGCGCATTGAGGAATGGAGTTTGTGGTATCATGTGCTGAACTGCGGGCTGGATGTGGTCGCTAGCGGGGAGACGGATTTTCCATGCATGTCCGGCGAGCGGGTGGGCATCGGCCGGGTCTATGTAAAACTTCCAGGGAAACTAAACTATGACGATTGGGTGGAAGGCCTACGAGCGGGGCGGAGTTATGTCAGTGATGGCGCCGGCCATTTAATGAACTTTGAGCGGGCTGCGGATGGCTCATTCTCGGTGGACGCGGCTGTCCGTCGTGAAGGTGGCGCGCCGCAGGAAATAGAACTCATCGTCAACGGACTGCCGGTGGCGAAGCAAGTAGTCCCAACGGATGGCACACTCACGCACTTGGTGTTTCAAGCACCGGAAATCACTCGCAGCAGTTGGGTCGCTATTCGGCACTTCCCAAGCGCTCACACCAACCCGATCAAAGTCATCGTCGATGGTAAACCGATCCGTGCGAGCAAGGACAGCGCCGCTTGGTGCCTTGCCGCCGTGGATCAATGCTGGAAGCAAAAATCCAGCAGTTATGCATTGGCGGAACAAGCTGAAGCGAAGGCCGCCTACGATCATGCGCGGGAAATTTACCGGCAAATCATTGTGGAGTCTGGGGAATAACCTCACCCATCCCATTGGACGTCTAGGCGGCCCCAGAGAATCGGGACACAATGATGATATTGAAACTGTTTCGTCACCCGACTTCTCCGGAATCGCGGCTCAGTTCCATGGATTCAGATGCACTCGTTTTTCGTCAATCTTCTAATACTTTTCGCGATCGTCCTCGCCTGTGGGACGAGCTTGCGGGCTGCTGCCACAGCGTCATTGATGGAGATTTCGATTTCACCGGAGTCACGAGTGAAAGTCGCCGCTGGCGAAGCGCCCTGTGAGTTGACTCAAGGAAGTTGGTGTGAGTTTGACCTCACCATCGACAATGCTGCGGGGATTACGGCGCCCCTGAGAATCGAGAGTGAGAATCTGATTTCCGAAGCGGATGCCAAGAGTAGCCGCGACTCATGGCTGCGTCTCGAACTTGTTCCATCTGGCCCCTTGACCGGGAAGCGCAGTGAAGTCCGCAAACTCCGCCTCTGGACGGATCACAGCGGCGTGCGCTCGGCGATCTTAAACGTCGATGCGGGCCAAGGCACTCAGGATCTTGGATTCCGCAGTGACCTATTACTTAATTTCAAAATCGCGCGTGCGACCGATGGTTGGTGGTCCGGTGTGCTAAACCTCGATTGTCCACTAGCAGATGTGCCAGCGGTGATGAAATCCAAGGAACTCAACATCGCTCAAGTGAATACGTGGACTAACGATGCAAGTGCATGGACCGACCGAGTGCTGCCATCCGCGCCAGTTTCGCAGACTCCAGACGGGCGATTCTATGATGTCCTGGGCGGCATGGACGAGCGGGGTGGGGGATCACTTTTAATGTTAGGTCTTAAGGCACCGTTTCCACTGGCGGGCTATCCTGAGAAAACCCGCGAGTGGCCGCCCTCGGCATTTTTCCTGGAAATGGCAAAACGCCGCGGCGCATGGATCGATGCCGGGTCAGCGACTTCACTGGATTTCCCAGTTTGGTTGGCGAGTGGTAAGTTGGATTCCGTCGGCGTCGGCGGTCTCAATGGTGATTCCCAAGACCTCTACTTCAGGGCGCTCAATTGCGGGCTTCGCTTGCCTCCCAGTTCGGGGGCGGATGCAGCTGCTAAAATGGAGATTCAGGTGGGGGAAGCGCTTACCTCGCAAGGTTGGTGGGATGGATTCAAGGCAGGTCGAGTTATAGTAACGAATGGGCCGTCGTTGCGTGTGACCGCCAATGGCAAGCTGCCAGGTGATGTCATGGCTAATGAGCAAGGGCCACTACAAGTTCTACTGGCAGGAGCGTTAAATTCGGACGATTCTAAACTAACAATCGAACTGATTCGCAATGGGCAGGTGGATACCATCAAACTGCCTGCATTAGTGACTCTCCATGAAAGCGGTTGGTTCGCGGTGCGAGCGACTGCGAAAGATGACCCCAAGTTTCGATTTGCCATGACCGCTCCGTGGTATGTCGAAATCGGTGGAGAGGCCATGAAGCCGCGCAAGCAGGACGCGGAGTTCTTCCTCGGCCGGACCCGCCACCGGATGGAAGAGGTCAAGAATGCCATCCCGGAACTTGAGAAACAAAGATCCGCATTTGCCACGCTGGCGGTGGCCGAAGCATTCTGGCGGCAGAAAGTAGGCTCCGCCCAACCGCTCGTCAGGGTTCACGGACAGATCGCGGATGCAGCCACGAAGACCGCGATGCCAGCTCGGATCTATATCCGAAATGCTGCGGGCGCTTGGTTCTTCCCGGCGAGTGATGGCGGCACCGCGATCCGTTATGAGAAACGCAATTTTAACAATCTGCTCAGCTCAGAAAACCATACCACACTCAGTGCGCATCCATGGACTGCCGAACTACCGCCGGGTAACTACACCATCACCGTAGAGCGCGGCAAGGAGTGGCGACCCCTCGTCCAAGAAATCGTGGTGAAGGATGAAATCGTCAATTTGGAATTGCCCGTAGAACGCTGGGTAAACATGGCAGAGGCAGGTTGGTATAGTGGAGAAACTCATGTTCACAGGACGCTCGCCGACTTGCCCAATGTCATGCTTGCGGAGGATCTCAATGTGGCATTTCCGATCAGTTATTGGTGTCTTCACGGAAAAGAAGTTCCTATTCATTTCGACAAAGGCACAGATCCCACCAAGGTGGCGGAACTCATCGCCGTAGATGCCACCCATGTCATCTGGCCGTGCAATACAGAGTGGGAAGTGTTTGGCATTGAGGGTCGCGAACACACGCTTGGGGCGGTTTTCGCACTGGGTCATCACACGCCATTTAAGCTCGGAGCGCCGCCGCTTACTCCGATCGCCGAGGCCGCTCGTGAACAAGGCGCATTGCTGGATATGGATAAACCCGATTGGCCGTGGGCGATGGCGCTGCCTCCGGTGATGGGAATCAATCTTTACGAACTATCGAATAACCATGTGTGGCGCGTCCCGTTCGCACTAACCAAGTGGACCACGCCCGCGCCGAGCTGGATGCTGCCGAATGCAAGTGTGGAGGGCGATGAGAGAGATTGGATCGAGTATCTCCATCAGACATACTGGGCGTTGCTCAACTGCGGTCAGCGCCTGCGTCCTTCAGCCGGAACAGCGAGCGGGGTGCATCCGGTACCACTCGGCTACAGCCGGGTTTATGTTCATTGCCCGGACGGTTTTAGTTATAGAAATTGGCGCGCCGGTCTTGAGGCTGGCCGGAGTTTTGTGACCACCGGGCCTATGTGTATTTCAGACGTGCGGCGAGATGGAAGCAGAGCCATCCTCCATGCAGACGTGCGAGGCGAGCAACCACTAGGAACTGTAGAAATCATCGTTAACGGTGCAGTTCATGAAACCATCAATCTTAACTCACGGCAGGGTGTCATTGATCGCGAAATCCCGCTGGATGGCACCACCTGGATCGCGCTGCGCGTGTGGGAGCCACAGCCTGACGGGCGCTTGCGTTTCGCCCATACCGCGCCCGTCTGGTTCGACGATTCCCAGAAGCCACTGCGTCCGAGACGCGAGCAGGCCGAGTTCCTCGCCAAGCGCGTGAGTGACGAAATTTCCCGCAGCACGCCGCTGCTGCCCGCCGCTGCAATTCAAGAATACCAACGGGCTCTCTACCACTGGCAGAGCCTAACCGAAGTGACCCCATGAAAGCTCCCACCAAAACTCACGCCTACGTTTCCATTTCCGACGACACCGTGATGGTCGCCGAGCCGGATGATCTTTTCACCGGCGAGGAATGGAAATCTCCGTCATCGGACGACCTCTGCATCTTGGCGTCAGCGACCACCGTCGGCGGGTCCTTCAGCGAGGCCGCGCTCGTCGGGCAACTCGCGACAAAGGGCATCGTCCATCTTGGCGTGGTCGATGGCATGTCCGCTGCCGAGGGGATGGTGATTGGCAAGCGGGGGCAGGCGATGCTGGTATGCTTCAGACGCCCGACGCGGATTCTCATGGCGGACGGCTGGAAACGTTTCGCCCCACGCACGGCCTGTCTGATTTCGTCGCCAGTCCACATCCGCACCCGCCCGGAGCCGGGATGGGCATTTGCCTATATATGTTATAGCGACCGCTCGGGCTTCCCGAATCTATCAGGAAATCCGGTGGACTTCGACGCCGCACCGCTCGTCCAAGCGATTCGTGGATTGCACGCGGAATCAGGCGTGGATTCGGGCCATGCATTGCTTCATCATTGGGTCGAGTTGATCCATGGCTACGTTAGAATTTTCGCGCAACCCCGCCAAGAGGACGAGCGGATATTGAAAGCTTGGTCACGGATCTCTTCCGACTTACGCCGAGACTGGAGCGTCGAGGAAATGGCCACCACCGCGATGATGTGCGCCGAGCATTTCCGCAGGCTTTGCCTAAAAACCTTTGGCCGCAGCCCAATGATGCATCTCTCCTGCATGCGGGTGGAACGCGCCGAGGAACTACTGCGCTCCACCGACATGAAGATCGACTCGATCTGCGATGAGGTTGGCTACGAATACCGATCCACGTTCTCCAATATCTTCACCAAGCTGGTGGGTATGCGCCCGTCTGCTTACCGCGATGCAGCGCGCAAGTCAGCGCGGAGTGAAGTGATGGCGGATCGTTTGGGATGAATCACCCGATTCATTGGATAAATACGAGATAGATGGAAACTCCGAAACCGGAGTCCTGCCCTTGTCTCCGTTTTGAGGACTATTCGCTTCTATGGGGACGTGATAAGATTTGTGCTCGGTGGGTCGTGAAAGTTCATCATGACACCCATTTTGAATCTGCTCCATCATGAAATACTCGCTCGCTCTCCTTACGATTATGATGCTGGCGGCATCCATCAGTTTATATGCCGCCGCGCCAATTAGGCCTAACTTCATCCTCATCTTCACGGACGACCAAGGTTATGGCGACGTCTCTGCTTATGGTCGGTCCGATGTGCGGACGCCGAACATCGACCGCATCGGCGCGGAAGGGATGTTGTTTACCAAAATGCGAGCCAACGCCACCGTGTGTTCTCCTTCGCGTGCGGCGCTGCTCACCGGGCGCTATGCGGACCGAGTGGGTGTGCCCGGCGTGATCCGCACGCAGCCGGATCACTCCTAGGGCTACTTGGATCCGAAGGTGCCGACCATCGCGGATGAGTTGAAAGAAGCGGGTTATCACACGGCGCTCATCGGCAAGTGGCATCTTGGTCTGGAATCACCCAACCTACCAAACGAGCGCGGGTTCGATCTATTCCACGGATTTCTCGGCGACATGATGGATAGTTACACCTCCCACCGGCGGGAGGGAGTTAACTACATGCGGAATAACATGCAGATCATCGAGCCAGAGGGTCATGCCACCGACCTCTTCTCTGATAGAGCATCCGAGTATCTGCACGAGCGGGCAACATCCAACAACCAGCCCTTCTTTCTTTACCTCGCTTACAATGCGCCGCATTTCCCCATCGAGCCGCCCGCCGAGTGGCTGGAAAAAGTGAAGCAGCGTGCCCCGCAAATGGACGAAAAGCGCGCGATGAATGTCGCCTTCGTGGAGCATCTCGACGACCGCATCGGTCGCGTGCTGGCCGCACTAAATGATACCGGTCTGGCAGAGAATACCGTCGTCGTTTTTAGCTCGGACAACGGGGTTCGCTGCCTCACGCCCAGAACAATCGCCCGTGGCGCGGCGGTAAGCAGGACCATTACGACGGCGGCCTGCGCGTGCCGTTCATGGTGCGCTGGCCCGCGCAAATCAAGCCCGGCAGTCGCAGCGATTACGCAGGTCTATGCTTCGATCTCTTTCCCACTTTCCTTAAACTTGCCGGGGTAAAAACCTTGCCCGAACTTAACGCTGTTAGCCTCGTGCCGGTGCTCAAAGACGGCAGCATCAACCACCCGCGGGATCTATACTTTGTCCGCCGCGAAGGTGGCGCTTCCTATGGTGGCAATAGCTATGAGGCCATCATCCGTGGCGAGTGGAAGCTGATGCAGAATGATCCGTTCAGTCCTATGGAACTCTACAACCTCACGACCAATCCCCACGAGAAAAACAACCTCGCCACCGCCCACAAGAAGATGTTTAAACAGCTTTCCACAGCCCTCCAGAAGCACATCCAGGGGGGCGGGGCGATGCCATGGCAGAAGCCGCAACCCTGATCCTTTCCTAAGATATAACCCAATGAATTTTTCACATTCACTCCCCGTTGCCTTCCTCTTCACCTGCCTGTTAGCTGTGGCCGATGCACCTCGGCCTACCGAAAAACCGGGCATTTCTAGTGGCGTCGCGGAAACGGATATCTGCATCTACGGCAGCACGCCCAGCGGGGTGATGGCAGCGGTCCAGGCGGTACGCATGGGCAAGTCTGTGATAATCGTCACCCCGGATAAACATCTCGGCGGAATGTCTAGCAGCGGATTGGGCTTTGCAGATACCGGAAACACCGCCGCGATCGGTGGCTTGGCGCGGGAGTTTCATCAACGAGTCTGGAAGCATTACGACGACTCGCAGGCCTGGAAATGGCAGCCCCCCGAAAAGTATGGCAATCATGGTCAGGGAACCCGCGCGATGGATAACGTGGCCAAAACGATGTGGGTGTTTGAGCCAAGTGTGGCTGAGAAAGTTTTCGAATCCTATATCAAAGAATACAAGATTCCCGTCTATCGAGACGAACCACTAGACCGCACGAACGGCGTCCGAAAAGCCGATACTCGCATTTCACAAATCACCACGCTGAGCGGCAAGAAGTTCGTAGCAAAGATGTTTATTGATACAACTTATGAGGCAGATCTGATGGCGGCAGCGGGTGTGGACTATCATGTCGGACGCGAGGCGCAGACGGTGTATGACGAGAAGTGGAATGGCGTGCAGGTCGGCATTCTCCACCATCGGCATCATTTCGGCGCACTCAACCAGTCCGTGAGCCCATATATCATTCCGGGCGATCCCAAGAGCGGCGTGATCTGGGGTGTCAGTACAGAGCCGCCGGGCGAGTACGGCGCAGGTGATAAGGAAGTCCAAGCCTATTGCTATCGCTTGTGTCTGACTGATGCGCCTGAGAACCAAGTGCTGTTTCCCAAGCCGGATGGTTATGATGCAAACCATTACGAGTTGTTGTTGCGGATCTTCGCGACCGGTTGGCGTGAGACTTTTTCCAAGTTCGATCCACTGCCGAACCGCAAAACGGATGTAAACAACCACGGACCGATGAGCTTCGACTTTATCGGTGGAAACTATGATTACCCCGAGGCGACTTATGAACGCCGCCGCGAGATTGTCCGCGCCCATCAGAATTATCAACAAGGTTGGTTATACTTCATCGCCAATGATCCACGAGTGCCGAAGGAGGTGCAGCAACGCATGAAGCAGTGGGGTTTGCCCAAAGATGAGTTCGCGGATAATGGTCACTGGCCTTATCAACTCTACATTCGCGAAGCGCGACGGATGATCGGTATGTATGTGATGACTGGGAGGGATATGCTCAAGCTACGAATCACGCCGGACTCTATTGGTATGGGTTCTTACACCATCGACTCGCACAACGTGCAGCGCTACATCACCCCAGACGGTCATGTGCAGAATGAAGGGGATATTGGAGTTTCCACAATAGGCCCCTACCAGATTGCTTATGGTGCCCTCGTGCCCAAGCTCGGGCAGGCAGACAACTTGTTTGTCACGTCATGTCTATCCAGTTCGCACATCGCGTTTGGGTCGATCCGCATGGAGCCGGTGTTGATGATTCTCGGTCAATCTGCGGCAACGGCTGCGGCGATGGCCATTGATGAAAAACTCCCCGTGCAGAAAGTCTCCTATCAGAAATTGCGCATCCGTCTGCTGCTGGATGGTCAAATTCTGGAATCGTCCAAGACGGCAGGTAAGACGCAGTGAATTCCCCAAAAGTTGTCCCCGGTTTGGGGACTGGCTGGCCTCCTGCCAGTGAGGTAGGTTTCTATCCATGATCGTCGGGCTACGACGGTTATCACCCGCGCTCTTCAGCCCATCGGCGCCTGAAGGATGCGGAAGAAACCCAGTTCTGCCTTTTTAAAACTCATCCTCTGCCATGTTCTCCGATCACATCCCGCACTCCAGAAATCGGGGTTTCGCGCTGATTGTCACGCTTTCGCTGATGATTCTGCTGACGGTCATCGCCGTCGGATTGCTCTCGCTGTCGTCGATCACCCTGCGCAGCAGCAGCCAGGGTTCCGCCCAAGCGTCGGCCCGGGCAAATGCAAGGATGGCGCTCTTTCTCGCCATCGGTGAGCTGCAAAAACAAGCGGGCCCGGATCGACGAGTGAGCGCGAATGCCAGTCTCAGCGGTGCGCCGCAGAATACTAACTGGACCGGCGTGTGGCGTGCCGATCAGGTCACCTCCCAGCCGACTTGGCTCGTCAGTGGCGACAAGCCCGATCCGGCGGCGGCTCTAACGGACCCAAAGACTTCCATTTCTCTACTCGCCGCCATCAAAGGCAACGCGGCCAGCATGGAACTCCGCGTCCCTTTGGTGAAAATTTCCCAGTCGAAGGCCACGGGAGGTATGGGTTGGTGGATCGGCGATGAGGGCGTAAAGGCGCGTGTCGATATAGCAAAACCCAAGCTGGCTCCACCTAGTGGTCTCTCTAGGCTGGTCCGCTCCCAGTCCACGCTTGAGTCCGGCCTGTTAGCACTCGGTGCAGGGTTTGAGAAACTTGGCCATGACTCCGCCATCGACAAGGGTTCACTGATTTCTATGGAAACCGTGGAACTAGCCACTGCGGAGAAGGACTTGCCGCGCACCTATTTCGACCATCGCACCTCCGGCGGCTACGGGCTTCCCGTCAACGTTGCGCAAGGTCGCCTGAAAACGGATCTATCACTTATCTTTGACCGCTCGCAGCAGAGTAAACCATTCGCCACCGACTACCTCGGTGCCAGAGGAAATAACAGCCTGCCCACTCAAAGTTATAATACCATCAGTTCACCCGAGAAATTCTATCTCAGTGATTCTATCCGCAGCCGGGTAGCTGGCGGCAGCGGACCGAACTGGGGCCTCCTCTGGAACTACGCGAGATTGTGGAAGAACCTAGCGAGCCAGAAGATGCCGGTCATTCTATCATCTCCTACGGTCGGAACGGACGTCCGGGGCAATAACTGACTCCCCTATCAGAAAAGCGGCCAGGGTATGACATTCTCTGAAGATATTCAACATACTAACAGCCCAGTTTTTCCGGTGATCTCGCACCTCCAGATCGGATTCCGCCTAAAAACCAAGCTAATCGGGCCGAACCGCTATCAACTGCAATTGCAGGTCAAGCCCGTTATCGGCATTTGGAATCCCTACAACGTGCCGCTTAGCAATTCCTCCTATATCTTCGACTGGGGAGTGTTCCCGTGGCTGCGTTATGCCTCTGGCACGGCCGCAGGGCGGCAAACGAACTTGCCGCCCGATACCGATCCAAGTGGAGATGTGAACCCGGTGGTCGAAGTCTGGACGCGTGATCAGTGGAAGAAGAAGAGCGCCACTGGTGAAACCCGCTTAACGATGGAAACCGGTGCGATCGATCTACAGCCGGGGGAGTTTAGGTTATTCTCGGTATCGGCGTCCGCCGATATGGTCGCTAGAAACAAACTGAAGTTCGCTTGGAATGACCTCAGGCGCTTATGAGATCGACTTGCGCAAGTCAAACGGCAGCCCTGCAGTCATCTCTGGAACATTAGCTAACGCAACACCGCGCTACCTATGGATTGGCGACATGTTCCTTGATGATGTGCAAAAAGACACCACCCGTGCACGGTTTCCAGACGTTCTGAAAACCAATTCAGCCCAAAGTTTTTTCGCCTTCAAGGCCAACAATGATAGCGGTCGCTTTCCCGCTACTGTGATATTTGGAATACCGGCAGCGGCACCCCTTTCAGCGTGCCGGAGCGCATCCTGTCGGGGACAATCGCGGGTGTAGGCACCTCCAAGGCGAAGTGAAAAGTCACCGATCTCGCACTTCCCGGCGGCTATGAGCATCTCGCGACTTGGTCCTTTTTCCTCCGCACCACCACCCAGATGGAAGATGCGGACCAACGGGTGAGGGGATGGGTGGATGCAAATCCGCGCGCCCTCGCCATCAATCCTCGGTGGGAAGGTGCAATCACCGCCGATGGCAAGCGCCAAGGCTGGAACGTAACCAGTGCTCTTATGGGCGGCGCGCATGGCACCGGCCTGCCTGCGAAGGTCGTGGGCGACGGAGGTGCCGGCAATCGCGGCCTAGTCGCGGAAGCCAGCGAGGGTAGTGAAAACGTCGAACCCCAGCTCGGGGATGTCGGGCGCTATCAAGGTCTCGGTGGTGCATCTAACACGACAGTCGGAGGCCAGCCTCACGCGATGATTTATGATGTCCCCAGAAGCCCGCTGGTTTCTATCGGCCAATTCCAACACGCCCAGCTAAGCCGCTATAGCTTCGAACCCGGATTCATCGTGGGGAACTCTTATGCCGACATGAAGATCCCGCTCGATGCGACGGTTGCTAACAATTTCAACGATTTCTCCGGTCACCATGTTTCGGACACTTCCTATGAGGTCAACAAACGGCTCTGGGATGATTTCTATTTCTCGACTCTCATTCTCGATTACCAAGGCTCCACGGGCAGTGCTTTCGACACAGTTTATAGTTATACTCAAAAACCATTCTCGCTGGCCAATCCACGGATGGAATTTGTCCCGGAGGCCTCGGACGCATCGCTTGATAAGATGATCACTGCGGCGGCAAGTAAGTTGCCCGAAGTGATCTCTTCGCGCATCCGCATTGCGGGTGCTTTCAATATCAACTCCACTTCTAAAACTGCGTGGAAGGCTGTGCTTTCCTCGATGGGAGCTTCGGAATTTCCCCGCATCGCTCCCACCAATCCCACCGCCGCTCCAGTGTGGAAAAACCCGAAAGGCACCCGCTTTAGCCGCTTCGGTCACGTGGCCACGGCCGACGCCTTCACCAAGGGCGGCGACGGTCAGAAGCCGGCATTCTGGCTCGGCTGGCGCGAACTTGATGCCGATGAACTCGACAAGCTCGCACAAGCCATCGTTGATGAAGTCAAAGCTCGTGGCCCATTTCGCACACTGGCGGGATTCATCAACCGCGATCCGTCCGCCTCGAATATCGAGCATCGCCGGAAGGGGGCGCTGCAGGCCGCCATCGACAGAAAAGTCAACGCTGGGCTATCGTCGAGCATCAGCGACCAACCTGCCACAAAGCCAAGCGGTCCGTTTTCTGATGCATCTAACGGCGAGAGCCAAGCCGTGGGGCACGCCGGCTATTTGATGCAGGGGGATGTTCTCCAAAGCCTCGGCCCAATCCTCCAGGCCCGTTCGGATTACTTCAGAGTCCGAGCGTATGGTGAGGTCCGCGATGCCAGCGGCAAGGTGATAGCAAGCGCCTCATGTGAGGCATTCGTCCAGCGCGGAACCAATTATGTGGATCTCCTCAGAACGCCCGGAGATTCGTGGGGAATCACTCACCATTGTGGCTAATAGAACCTTTGGTCGCCGCTTTCAGCTTATATCATTCCGCTGGCTGGCTGCTAGTGAAACGTCACCTTCATAACTCATGAATTTTCGATTGATCCTTGCTCTAGCGATACTCGCGACTCCGGCGCTGGCCCAGGCACCGCCACACAAAACTCGCGTTCTAACAATCTCGCTCGATCAACCGCTCGGGGACGTGTTTTTTCAGAACGCTGGCAAGGTCGAGCCATTCACCTCGGACCGCTCTGGCTTGGGAGTTTCGTTCGATTACACCGGCACCCGAGAATTGATCCTCCGCGCAAAGGCAGACGAGTTCGCGGCAAAGCCACCCGTTCCAGCGCCGCTGGCATCCGTGCTTTTGCCTGAACAGGCGAAGCTGGTCCTGCTCGTATGCGGCCGCGGCTCCGGGAATAAGATTAAACTAACAGCCTACGATGTCTCAGTGGGAGCCTTTCGCGCCGGGGATTACCGAGTGTTCAATTTCTCAGATAAGGCAGTGTTGCTCAGTCTAGGAAAGAGCAAATTTGCCCTCAAACCGGATGAAGAGAAACTTGTTTCAGACGTCGCCTTGCAGGAGAAGGCGCTTGATGTCGTGGTTCAGATTGCGCAGGTCGAGAATGGTGAACTCAAACGGGTTTATACCAGCGCTTGGGGCCATCAGCCGGTAAAACGTAACTTTGTTTTTCTATTCAACGGCCGTCATCCCACCCGCCCGATTGCGATCCGGCGTTTCAGTGATCATCCTGAGAAAACTCCATGGGTTGCCATCTCCCAATAGCCGCCTCGAAGACCGCGTTGCTGGGGATATACCTTTGTGGCTTGATGCTCGCGTGGGCACCGTGGGCACGTGCCGAGTTGTTCCAATCTGTCACGGCGGCTAATCCCGCGAGTATCACTAAGAACGCATCCAACGGAGTGACTGCGTGGGCTGATCAATCCGGCAATGCGATCCATGCGTCAACTGGCTCCGGCAGCGCGATTTATCCAGCCGCCAATCTATTCAGTGCGGGAAATGCAGGGGTGAGCTTCGGCCCTCCCGCGACTTCTATTCAACTGGTTAATACAACAAATGCTGGTAACCTCTTAAACTTCGCGGGTGCTGCGGCCACCCATAGCGGCTTTGCCATACTCGTCTCCGTCAGGGTGGATCAATTGCATATGGATTGGAGTGATTTGTTAGATGTTACGTCAGCGACCAGCAGCGGCTTTGGCTTACGCTACAGCAACACAGGCCTTATTCAGACCTACATGGGCGGAGTCACCGTTCAGCGTCCAGGTGCGGATCGCAAGGCCACGGCGGGAGACTCCGTGGTTTTTGCGGTCAATTATGATGCCACCACAGGCGTCTTGAAGCTGGGTAGTGTAAATCTTTGTCTGTAAGTTCGCGAGGCACCAGCCCGCCGCAGAAGCGGCCGATGGAGCGTAGCGGAATCGGCCGCTTCTGCGGCGGCGCGC
>JAYTLO010000185.1:0-1106 GCA_043729385.1 Akkermansiaceae bacterium | reverse complement strand
GATCTCCGTCACGCTGCGGTCGAGAGTGCGGAAGTCATAGGCCCGGAGGCGGATGCGGATGCGCTGGTTTTGCATGGGAATGGGATAGGGAAGAAAAGAACGAAAAAGGGTTATACTCCGCCGCGGCGGCTGCCGCCGCGGACCTCGACGATTTGCTCGACGATGTTATTGGGGACGATTTCAAAGTGGCTGGGCTGCATGCTGTAGGAAGCACGGCCGGAGGAAAGGGTGCGGATGGCGGTGGAATAACCGAACATTTCCGAGAGGGGGACTTCGGCATTCACGATGGAAGCGTTCTGGCGGCTCTCCATGCTATTGATGCGTCCGCGGCGGCGGCTGAGGTCGCCCATGATGTCGCCCTGATATTCGTCAGGGGTGGTGCACTCGACGCCCATGATCGGCTCCAGCAATTGGCACTTGGCCTTTTTGAAGGCGTCCTTCATGGCGAAGATGGCCGCCATTTTAAAGGCGTTTTCATTCGAGTCCACGTCGTGGAAGGAACCATCGACCAATTCGATGTGGAGATCGATCACCGGGTAACCGGCAATGATGCCATTCGTAGTAGCTTCCAAAATACCTTCGAGGGAAGGTTTGATATATTCTTTCGGGATGGTCCCACCGACAATTTTGTTTTCCGTGGTGATGCCCTTGCCGCGCTCGGAAGGATACATTTTGAGAACCACATGGCCGTATTGGCCGCGTCCGCCGGATTGCTTGACCAACTTACCCTCGCCATCGGCGGGGACGGTGGTGCATTCGCGATATGTAATTTGAGGTTTCCCGGAATCCACTAGCACATTAAACTCGCGCTTCATGCGGTCGCAGATGATTTCCAGATGCAACTCGCCCATGCCGGCGATGATGGTTTGGCCGGTTTCCGCATCCGTGTGGACCACAAATGTGGGATCCTCGTCGGAAAGGCGTTGGAGGGCGACTGCCATCTTTTCCTGGTCGGCTTTGGTCCGGGGCTCGATGGACATCGAGATCACGGGATCCGGGAAGGTCGGTGGCTCGAGCAGGATCTCGGCGCTTTCGTCGCAAAGGGTATCGCCAGTGCGGAGTTCCTTGAGTCCGACGATGGCGGCGATGTCTCCGGAATAACACGT
>JAYTLO010000184.1:0-1032 GCA_043729385.1 Akkermansiaceae bacterium | reverse complement strand
AGGCGCGGAAGGCTATTCGTGGTACGCGTCTTTTAGGAAAAGCGAAGAATGGATCATGGATGATGAGTTTCAAATCACGAGACAGGAATTGCTCTCGTTTGAAGAACGCGGCCAACAATTGGAATGGGTGTAACTCGCCATTCGCGGCTGCTGCATGAAGCTGTTTCAAGAGTTACGTGGGATGCTAGCGACGGGGAGATAAGTTGGGCCTCGCAGGATAGAAACGATGGAAGTATTAAAACCACGGTTCTGTCCAGGAGGCCCAATCATGATTCTGTCCCAAGAGCGAGGTTTTCTCAAGTCTCAGGAGGTGTTTGGAGTGCTGTGTGAATCGGTGCTTCGTGCTGGCAAGGAGAGCCAGCGTCTGGATGAGGTCGAGCGCATTTTGTTCGCGCAGTTGATGGAGTTGGGTCGCACGCTGATGCAGGAGTTTGTGGATCGGGCCGGCGATGGCGATGCGGGTCCGACGCAGAAGGCGGACGACGGAGCCACGCTGCACCGCTCCGCCCAGTCGCACGCGCGGCGGTATTTGTCGATTTTCGGGGAGCTGGCGATTGCCCGCTGGGTGTATGTGCGTCGGGTGGGCCAGAAGATTGAGTCGGCCCCGCTGGACCAGAAGTTGGGTCTGCCCGAGGGCGATTTTTCCTATGTGCTGCAGGATTGGCAACAGCGGATGTGTTTGAAGGAATCGATTCACGAGTCGGTGACTTCGCTGCGGGAACTTCTGGGAGTTGCGCCCAGCGAACGGGCCGCCGAGGTGATGAATCAGCAGATGGCTCAGCGGGCGGAGGCCTATCGTTTTGAGCAACCGCATCCCCCCGCGGACGAAGAGGAAAAAATCCTGGTGGTCACCGCGGATGGGAAAGGGGTGCCGATGCGCCGGCCGTTGGAAGAGCGAGTTCGCACTTCACCGCGCCGCGGCAAAGGGGAGAAGGCCAACAAGAAGCAGATGGCTTATGTGGGGGCTGTTTATAGCATCGCGCCGTTTCCCCGGTCTGCGGACGATGTGGTGGATGAACTGCGTCGTCGCGA